>JBBUAW010000010.1:0-80198 GCA_038058475.1 Patescibacteria group bacterium
TATTTAAAAGATTCATTGTTTGTTACTATAACACACTGCTATAATTAGACAATGAAAATTATTATTTTGGCAGATTCGCCCGGCACGGCGGATATGTTTAAGCCGGTTTGGCCATTTTTGTTTACACACCACGATTGTCAATTGATCACAACCCATCCGTCAGCGACAAAAATTTTATCTCAATCTCAACCAATTTATTGTACTGATTTGGTGAGCGCCAAAACTATTTATGATAATATTAAACCAGATTTGGTAGTTACTGGCATAAGTTCAATCTTGGAAGAACCGCATATTATCAATGAATTGACAAAAATAGCCGCAATTGACGGCCGAGCTACGATCGCCCTTCAAGATTATTGGGCCAATCACCGCACGCTGCATAACCGGCCAATGCTCAACTATTGGCGCGCCGTCCTCGTCCCCGATCAATTATCCCGCGACTATTTGCTGGCCGATAATTACGCCGGAGAAATTATCGTTACCGGTCATCCAGGTTGGGAAAAATGCTTGGCGGCCCTGCCTTGCCGGCAGGCCGGCGAGCCGGTGGGCGCCAAGGATAATGAATTTGTCCTTCTGTGGGCCGGCTCGGCCACGCCCGGCGGGGAAGCGATCGATGAAGAAAGTTTTCTTTTCCTTCTCGCCGCCCTGGCGACGATCATTCCCACCCCCGGTTTGATTGTCCGGCCGCATCCGCGCGATGAAGCACCGGCGCGTTACGAACGGCTGGCCCGAGAAGCGGGAGTGACTCTGCGCCCGCCGGCGGCGGGCGCCACTGATGTCCTCCTGCCGAGCGCCGATGTGGTCCTCGCCACTTATTCCACTTCGCTCATCCACGCCGCCTTAATGAAAATCCCGGCCGTCAGTCTGATGTTACCGACGGGCGGTCAGACGAAAATGCAGGCCGCCAATCTCTCCGATTTCCCTCTCAATCAAATCGGCGCAGCGCTTGGCGTTTACCAAGATAACCCCAACACTCTCGCTCAAATTTTAATCAAACTGCGCGATGACGACGCTTACCGGGTCGCGCTCCGGGCTAAACAAGAAGCGTTTGCCGCTACTCTACCCACCCAGGCCGCCCGCAATGTCGCCACGGCGATTTTAAATTTCGACAGATAAACAAGAGATCGTTTGACAATTTAGGATTAAATATGGTAACATCACAATAGACAAACACGCCAACCATTTTTGAAAGGAGGTTGCTATGTTACAGGTCTTTAAAAGACTTTTTGGTAAATCTGATGTATGTCGTCAACGGCCGATGTCGTCGCCATCTATGGCGGTAATGCCACTATCGCCACCGCTCATCGGACTCACTACCGTTAGGCTGTTTGACACTTTTACCGAGACGGCTCCCCCGCGCCAATATTTTGTTTTGCGTTTGGAAAAAACCAAGGGAGTGCGTAAGAAATACCACTTCTTCAGCTCCAAAGACGAGCAAGAACCAGTTACCAAACTGGTGGTGGCGGGAGCAACGGCGGGAGTGGAGGAGGAGATGATTTTTCCGGCGGAAATTCCGGAAAACCTCTTCGACCCCATAACGGGTCAAATGGTCAAACTCACAGTAACCACCAAATGGACTTACGATCCGACTGGCGCTCTGGCAATTAGCGGCAATGAATGGCGCTGTTTAGCCACCCACCAGCTGGAAATCCTGACGGGCGCGCTGGCCGGGCAACAATTCACGGGAACGCGTTACTGGTTGGAATGACGAGATTACCAGGTCATCGTTTGACGTCAGAGTCTGACGACAAGGCGGGCATCATCGATGCCCGCCTTTTATTTTTGCGGCCGCAATCGTCCGGCTAATTTTTGAGCGATAAAGAGGTCGGTGGCGGTGCGGGATTCGTAAGTCATCCCGCCGATATGGGGCACAATCAAACAGTTATTATGTGTTTTAGCGTACTCAATCAATGAGTGATGAGGAATACGTTCTTTATCAAAAAATAATTCATCGGCTAAAACATCTGTGGCATAACCAGAAATTTTTTTGTTCTCCAGAGCCGTAAGCAAATCATCTTCATTCACAATTTTGCCGCGTGATGTATTAATTAGGTAAGCCGTTGGCTTCATTTTTTCAAACACTGTTTGATTAAACATATTTTCTGTTTCGGGAGTCAGATGCACATGGATAGAAATTATATCGCTTTCCCTAATTAATTGATCAAACCCAACTGATGTTGCTCCGAAAGTTGTAATGTCTATGTTCGGATCACAACCTAAAACTTTCATACCGAACGCCAAGCCATAACGAACCATCATTCGACCGAGCCGACCGACCCCCACTATCCCCAAAGTTTTACCTTGTAAATTATGTCCGCGCCAATGTTCGCGATCCCATTCATAGCGCTTAACTGAAGCGGCGGCGGGAATGATATTTCTCGCCAAATTCAAAATCAAACCGAAGGCCAATTCCGCCGTACCAGTGATGGAATTTAAAAATTCCTTTTCGTCGCGGAGTGAAAGAACTTCAATGCCCCGCGCCGCGGCCGCGGCCAAATCCAAATGGTCCAAACCGGTGGTGGCTGTGGCGATAACTTTCAATTTTTTAGCGGCCGCCAGCGCGGCCGCGTCCAAGTGCAAACCTAAACCGACCAGCGCCACATCGCAATCGGCCAAGACGTCGGCCAATGTTTTTTGGGTCGGCGTTTGCTCCACCACCTCCCCGAGCGGTGCCAAAACCGCGCTGGCGGCGGGAGTAAAGTTGGGAATAGTGACTAAAATTTTCATTTTAATTTCCAGTTTTTAATTTTGGTATTGTAGCACGAAGTCAAACTAAATTGTCGTTGTCTAAAAAATCCCCCCAAGACATCGTGATATTTGGAGGGATTTCATAATCTGATTCAAGGAACAGGAACATGGCTTAAGCCGACCAACGCGCCGCCGAGGAAAGCCGAAGCGAGCAGGAGGTACTCCTTCCGGCAAAGATTTTTCCTCTCCCCGAAACCAAACAGACCGATCAGGGCGGGCAGAATCATTTCGGCGACGAGAAAGATTGGTTGCACAACGGACACCGGGGCCCGTTCGTAAGCGGCATAACCTAACGCTATTGACGCCACCATACAAACAGTGAATATTCCGAGCAAGAGAAAACTGGAGAGTCGGAATGGGCCAATGGTTTGTTGGTTGACGCTAGAATCGCGATAGAAAAAGAAAATCAGCAGGGCGGCGAACATGGCGCCGGTGTACCAATTGGCCATAAAAGTAACCAGCGGTACTCCGTTTAATCCCCACCAGCGAAACATAAAGATAGCGACTCCCCAAATCACACTATAGGCACCGACATAAAAATAGAAACGGAGTCCGTTACGCCGGCGGTGATTTTGACTTTCGGCGCTGGCTTTGGCTATTAGATAATCATGTCTGGCATAGGCCACAACCGACGCGAGAGCAATGAACAGGCCTAGAGCTAATTTCCAGTTGAAAAATTGGCTCTCGCCTAAAATCGCCAGACCTAACCCTAACGCGATAACGTCGTCCCAAAAAGTAAAGACGGAAGTTTTGGCTAAGCTGATATCAGTCGCTCGCCATTGACAGTACGCCGCCAGACCGTTAAGAAAGCCCAGACCGAGAATCAGCGCGACCATTTTGTGATGCAGTTGGTCGGTTATCAGGCCAATAGCCACTGTTCCAATCGCGGCGAGGGTAAAAGTCAATAGAAATCGTGTCGTTCGTTGCGGCAGACTGACCATTTTCTTCATAATCGAGGGGGCACAAATGTGGGCCATCAGAATTCTCAACAAAACCGGTATATACCAGGCCATTAGTTGTCTCCTTTCAAATGACAAAGTTCAAGGGCGTTTTAATTACATTCTTTCCATTGACATCTTAACATAGCTATGCTAGGGTGTCAACGGACTAGAAAATGAATATAGAACATAGTTGGGTAACTATGTTCGCAAACAATCAACAAGAAGGAGGTGTTCTTTGAGAATTTGGGCAGTCTGCAAAGATCCTGGCGGAACGGCGGGAATGTTGCCGGTGGTGGATGAATTGGGTCGTCGAGGTCACTCGGTGATTTTGATCGCCGACAATAACAGCAAAGCCGCGGAAATTCTAGCCAAAAAAAAGAGGCCTTTTCGGTATTACTATGCCAATGACGGAATCTGCGGTGAGGGTGATCCGGATGTTTTTATTACCAGTATGTGCTCTCGGGGCGGCGGGATTGGCCGCGAATTGGTACCGGTAATGAAAGGGAAAAAAATTCCGACGGTGGTCATTCAAGATTTTTGGGGCGGCGGCGGCAATGACGGGTGGCAACAATCACAATCCCATCCAGATTACATCACTACTAATGATGAAGTCGGGCGGGAGGTTTTGACTGGAGCCTGGCCGGAATTTGATCCAAATCGGATTATCATTACCGGTTTCCCGGCCTTCGACAAGTACGCCAAAATGGATTTTGACGCTGTCCGCAAACAAGCTCAAACTAAGCTTGGGCTGAATGGTAATCTACCGGTGATTTCTTTCGCCGGCGGCGGCGATTTAACCGATCTGGTGCATCGGCTATTATGCGGCACTCTTGAAAGGATCTGCTGGCTGGACGAGGGCGATTATTATTTCATTCCCCGGCCCCATCCCCGAACGCTGAGTGATTTTCCGGCCGAGGCTGAATTGTGGCAAAAGACATTAGCCGGATTACACCGTGGCCCGCGGGTGATTTACGATTTTTTCGGCCAATGTGATATGACCGAGATTGTCGCCGCTTCGGATGTGGTCTGTTCAATTTCTTCTACCGTCTTGCTTGATGCGGCGGTAATGAGAAGAGGCGCAATTTCTATTATGCCTCCCGCAGTTAAAAATCGGTTCCGAGATCAAATGGGCGGAGTAATTGACCAATATCCCCTCGTCCCTCTCGGTTGTTGTTTGGAGGTTTCTTCCGTCGGCGATCTGGGGACGACACTGGCGAAATTTGTCAAACCGAAAGAACGAGTTCAAAATCCCCTTCGTCAGAACCAAGAAAAACACGTCAAAACCGATGGTCGAAACGCCGCGCGCGTGGCTGATTTGGTGGAATCAATCAATCGTCGCGTTTGACCTCGGCTAGTTGGAATATTTCTTCAGTCCCTATCAACGCCCGCGGAGCAATCCGACGGGCGTTTTTTTAACCGGTCCAACATATATTCCGCCTGAAGCCAGTCCAGTGGAACATCAATATCTATTGAACGTTCTAAGGGAACTTCATAACCGACAATATTATCTCCGTAAAGTCGATTGTCGTTCATCACCAAATCGCGCCGCATAGCATAAACGGCGCCGCTTCGTTTATAAGCTGGGGGTAGATCTTGCCGCCGTATGCCTTCCGGTTCGGGAATACAATATGGTAAAACTTGATTGCCATCCAATTTTTTAGCTTTAATCGGGTGATTATCTTTCATTTCAACCACGCTCACAGCAGAATCAGCTCCGGTTTCAATCAATAAATTGATCGTCTCATCCAGATCTTCCACGGTGCGAAAAGGCGAGGTCGGTTGCAAAATAACCACATAATTAAATTGATAGCCAAGTTTTTCTTCCATAAATTTAATCGCATGCTGGATAACTGGTAAATGCGGTGTCATATCTTGAGCCAATTCTTTCGGTCGCACAAACGGCATTTCTATTCCATATTCTTTTGCGACGTTAATAATTTTCTCATCATCAGTGGAAAGAATAGTGTGAGTTAATAATCTGCTTTGTTTAGCGGTTTCAATCGTGTAAGCAATCAGCGGTTTACCGCCGAGCAGTTTGATATTTTTACCCGGAATACCCTTGGAACCGCCGCGGGCGGTGATGACGGCTAAAATTTTAAGAGTATTGGATTCAGATTTTAACATTATCGTGGTGATTATAAGAAAAAGCGCCAAGTTTTTCAACCTGGCGCAAAATAGAACCGTGACTAGTCTTAATTGGGATGGAGTTTCTTGATTTGAGTTAGGGTGACCGAGATAAAAAACAACACCGTGCCGACTTCTTTTCCAATTGTTAATGGTTCATGGTAAACCAAGACGCCAGCAATGACGGCGGTAATTAAGTAGGTGCCTTGCATAATCACTTTCTTCATCGCAATCGTGCCGCCGCCGGCATAGGATAGAAGTTTCCAGGCAATCATCGGTACGACGAGGAAACCGCTGATGATCGCCCCAAAGACGAAGAGTGGTGAAAGAGAAAGATTAACGCCGCCAGAGATTACCACCAGTAACGGTATAGCGATGAGGCACGTGATAATCGTCGTGGCGCCCACCCAGAAATTGTTCACCCACGGGCTAAGCTTAACGCTGGCCGCCCGCGACAGTGCTTCATTAATCGCCTGGGTGAAAGTAATCACCAATACCGCCGGTACCCAAATTGGCAAGGCGACGAGCATACTCAGGGCTGGGAAATCAAGCATTGCCCAAGCGGCGACCAAAAAAACCGCGATGCCGAGAAGCTGGGCAATAGTCAATTTGTCTCGCCACAGAATCCGATCCAGAACCGCTCCGGGCACAATTGAACCCATGATGAGTAGGGTTCTGACACCGATATCGGCACCCAGAGTGAAGGTGTATATGCTCCAAATGGTGCCAAAGATTGAAGCCATCAACCCAAACATAATTGCCAAACCAACCGAACGTTTATCCGGAAACAGTAGGCCCGATTGGTTGGCCTTGTTTCTCTTTCCCAAAGCATAACCGGCAAAACCGCTAATCATCTGAATAATACCAATGATTACGCCAGCTACCGCCGCCATTGCAAGCGACCCTGCAGCGACACCTAAAAATTTTCCAACCAGAGAATTAGCCGTTTTTGTTAGACCCTCACCAACAGCGAACTTTGTCCAACCCACATCATTTCTCCTTTTGTTGAGATTATTTGGTCAAGTTTTCAAGGTCCTGGTAGATTAAAGAACTTATCATATTAATTATTTTCTGTCAAACTTTTGTTAAATTTATTGACAAAAAACCACTGGCGACGGAAAGGTCGGGGCACCGCTAAACGAGCAGCTATTTTTCGGTCATCCATTAAGTCAGAATGACGACAAGGACCGATAAAACCCAATTCTCTGACATAATCATAGTGCACCTTATCCGGCCCGAATAAAGACTGCAGGGCATAACAAGTGGTAATTCGCCGGTCAATGATCGCCGAGATCGGCCGATTATTTTTCGCGCATAAAACTTGATGGATAAAATCAAAATCGCAACTGACGGTTCCATCCGAAGGTGTTTTTGGTTGCGGCCCGTCAATAAAAATAAAATCATAATCCCGTTCCGGCACATCGCGATAACGCATACCGCGAATGAACATAAAATTATCTTCGGTTGTCGAACTAAATTTAATTTCCACATAGGGAAGCAATTCTAATGGCAAGAGTTTTTGCGCCAAAGTATGAAATTCTGGTAGTTCTTCCATCGAGGTCAAACGACCCTTGATACCAAAATCACACTCATTCTCCCTTAACGCTTGACCTAAAATAATAGTTGAGACTCCGGTGCCACATTCAAGAATTTCGCGCGGCTTTTGTTTACGCACATAATTGTATAATTCTAAATAATCGCTGTAAGCGCAACCAGTAGAGCGGGTGGCGGAAAGATAGTTGGTTAAAATCGCCCACAATTCCTGATCGCGACTAAGACGCTTTTCGGCTCGGATTTGAAGCCAACGCCAAACCAAATGAGGTAATTTTCGCCGCCATTGTTTAAGACGTAATTTGATCATAAAATTTTTTCTGGTGATATAATGGCGAAGTGGCTAAAATTTCAGCGATTAAACCGCTAGTGTTTGGTTTGTAAAAGTAATGATCGGGTTCATAGCGCCGTTTGGCCAATTGCTTCTGAATAGCCTGAATGATTGCTTGACTATCGTGATCTACATCACAAACATTCCGAGCTCGATAACGGCCAGTCTGTCGTGTTCCAATATTTACTACTGGTAAACCGAGAAAGGAAGCTTCTTTTATTCCGGCGGAGGAATTACCAATCAGACAGGCGGCCTTTTTTAAAAGACCAACGAATTGTTCTGCCGGCAGATATTTAAGAAAACGAATATGAGTTGGATTATGTTTTTCGCGGAAAGCACGAATTCCTTTAGAGATATCATCGGTGCCGGCGTCAACATTGGGCCAGAACCAAATGGTCGGTAAACCAACCTGTCCGATTGCCTCCAGGGTTTTATCAATTTGAGTTCGAGCCGATTCATATTCCGTGGTGACCGGATGTTGCATTACCATTAAAAATGGTTTTTTGATATTGACGATATCGCCGACGCCAAGATAATTAATAAAATCACTGGAAACATCAAAAGAGTTTTGTTCCACAAATTCAATTTCCGGCGCTCCAACTTCAAACACGTAATCCGGGTGTTCGCCGAGTTGGATTACGCGACGTCTAGTCTCAGCGGTGGAAACCAAATGAAAGTGGGCTAATTTAGTAATCGCATGACGGACGCTATCATCAATTGCTCCGGTTAAATCACCCCCTTCAATATGGGCGACAGGAATATTCATATACACCGCCACCATGGCGATGGGCAACATTTCATAACGGTCGCCGCGCACAACCACTAAATCCGGTTTCAAGTTTTCCAAGATCGTAGTGAATTCAATCGCGGCCAAGCCAGCGGTCTTGGCCATGGCGATATTGGTCCCCCCGCCTAAAGTCATTAACATTCGTGCCGCCACCGAATGACCGTCGGCGTTCAGGAGCGGTTCAACGTTACCGAAAGGTTCAACAATGGCCGAGCCACCGATGACAATTTGAAGTTCTAATTCCGGCCGAGATTTAATTGCACTCAAGACTAATTTGCTTCGAGCGTAATGAATGTGACTAGTGATCACGAAACAGACCTTCCGCTTGCGCGTATCTTTAGCCACCTTTTTAGCTTTATGTTTCTTAAGCAAGATTTTCTTTTTTAATCGTTTCATATTTTTTTAACGATCGTTTGAGACGCCGACCTAGGGCCAGTTCAAATTGATCAGCCGACAAACCGCCAAGATAGCTCTGTGGTCGAAGTGAGTAAATCAGCTCTCGAGTCAAAATCACACCAGCCGGCAAATCAGCCCCCGCCACTAATGAACGATGAAAGTATGGTCGAAACTGGTTTTGTGCTCCATCTAATTCGCGTGCTTTTTCGCCGTAAAATGGCCGATGATTAACTTGCTGATATTCCCCATTCCGAATCGCAAAAACTAATCGTTTCATTTCTTTTGGCAACATTGAAACCTTATGATCCGCTCCCCAAAATTCGCGGGCAAATGAAAAATGTTTTTCAATGATGGCGGCGCCCAGTTTAACGGCCGCGAGCGCCGCTTGGTCGCCAAGCGAGTGATCAGAGAAGCCGATTGTCATTTCTGGATATCTTTCCTTCAAGTATTCAATCGTGGCAAGATTAAATTTTTCCGTGGGGCAGGGATATTCACTGACACAATAGAGAATGGAAAGCGGTGCCTGTTTGCTTCGCAAATAAGAGACGGTCTGATCAAGTTCAGATAAACTAATCATCCCAGTTGAGATAATAATTGGTTTGCCGGTGCTGGCCAGATAGTCAAGCAAGACATAATCCAACACATCACCGGAACCAACTTTCCACATTGGCACATTGAGCGGCTCAAGTTTTTGCGCCGCGGCGCGGCTCATCGGGGTGGAGAAAAAAATGATTCCCCGAGAATCGCAATGAGCTTTGAGCGGCCGCCAAAAATCTTCAAGTGGGGTGATGCGAGTATTTCGCTTCACCCAGGCATAACGCTCCGCCGCCGGAAAATGCGGCGAGATCACCGCGGAATCGAGTTGCTCATCTTCTATTTCATGAGTTTGGAACTTCACCGCGTCAACGCCCGTTTCCACCGCCGCGTCCACCAGAGCCTTAGCTTTGGCTAGATATTCTAACACCGATTCCTCCTCCGGCGCTTGAATAAAGTTTTTGCCGATTTCGGCGACAATAAAAACGTCTGACATCTGGTAAAAATAGCTTAACTTTTAGTTTTCGTCAATAAGAACAGGATGCCGCCAAATATTGATTGAGCTAGCATAAAAACAAAAAAAGTTAGGGAGACGGCGACCAGTTCGGCGCGGGGTATCCCCAAAGGCAAGAACAAGAAAACAAACGACCACTCTCTTAGACCCAAGCCGCCGATAGAAATCGGGATAAGAGAAATCAGAGTGATGACCGGCACCCATAGCAGAAAAACGGCCACTGGCACCACAATCGTACGAGCCAGCCCCAAATAAATAAAATAAAATACGAGCGAAATGAGCAGTTGATAGACCACCGCCCAACCAAGGGTGGTAAAAATCACTTGACGATGATGGATAAAGACTTTAATCTCGTGAAATAAATTTAACAGGGTCAATTTTAATTTTTGTCCGATTATCGCCAAAACTGCTAAACCACAGAGTAAACCTAGACCCCACCAGATTAACTGGACTGACTGACCGATGGTCCCGATCAAAGACATAAACGGTTCGAAAGCCAAACCCAGACCAGTTAAAAATAGTAATCCCAAACCTGACAAGCCAATCAAGCGATCGACCAAGATAATCGAAGAAAGGGTTAAACCGGAGACTTCCGGTTTAGCTTGTTTCAGAAATAGTAATCGAGCAATGTCGGAACCGAGCGAGGATGGAAAAAAATTGCCAAAGAACATACTGGTAAAATAAATCTTTACCAATTGAGCCGGCGAAAAAAAGATTTTTTTTACTTTGAGCAATAATTGAATCCGGATAATCCGACTAAACTCGTTGGCCGCCAGCAATAAAAAAGCTGCTGTCAAAAAACCAAAATGGCCTAAACGAAGCACTGCAATAAATTCCTGAAAATTTATTTGACGAAAAAGAAACCAGAGTAGAATTGCGGCGAGAGTTAATTTGAACCAAAAATTTTTAAACACCTTTTTGTTTTTTAGCCCAGTTAAGGTAACGGTTGATGCCTTGCCAAATTGTCACCTTGGGGTTGAATCCCAGACTGCGCGCGAAGGAAATATCAGCCTCAAAACGCGATACTTCTCCGGGTCGAGCTGGAGCGTGAACAACCTTAACTTTAAGTTTTTCCGCGATATAGTTGGCTATATCTTTCACTTTAGTGTTGGTGCCGGTGGCAAAATTAATCGCTTGGCCTTTTAACGATGGGGTCTTGAGCACTAAATTATAACCACGGATCATATCACTAACGTGGGTATAATCCCGACTGGCATTACCGTCCCCAAAAACCGTCAGGTCTTCGCCGCGCAAAGCACGATGTGTGAGAATGGGAATGAGAGCTCCAAAAGTGCCGCTTTTTTGCCTCTCACCATAGAGATTAAACGGTCTAATGATAGTTGCGTCCAAACCAAATGATTTAAAATACGAATAAACCAGACGATCCGCCCCGGCCTTGGACGCGGCATAGGGACTATTGGGCCGGAATTCCGTCGCTTCGTTAAGTAAACCCCCGGCTTGTTTATCATGACCGTCACCGTAAACCTCACAGGTGGAAACATGAATCAAACGAGCGCCGTACTTTTTGGCCGCCTCTAAGACATTAAAAGTTCCGAGAATATTTACCCGCAAAAACACCGAAGGGTCTTGCAGAGATTCATCTACATTAATATGCGCTGCCAGGTGAAAAACCACGTCCTGACCGCGGACAGTTTTGTCCACAATTTCCGTGTCAGTGACAGATCCCCAAACCACTGTGATTTTATCTAAAACGCCAGTAAGATTGACGAGTGATGCCTCCGAATAAGTCCCTAAGATCGTCACTTGGTGCCCCTGGCCAACCAAAAATTCGGTCAAGTGACTGCCCTGAAAACCGCCGCCGCCGGTCACTAAAATTTTCATTGGCTAGATTGTATCACTTTAAGTGCTTCAAGATATTGTCCGGCGATAACCGGCCATTCGAAACGTTGTCTGACCAGACCAGAAAAATCATAGTCGGCCGTCTCGCGGCGATCAATCCGCCCCAGGAGGACGCTGAGTTTGGCACGTAAGTCCAATATATCGCCTGGGCGAAAAAATAATTCCGAGTTAGAGATTAAGGAACGGTAGGCTCCGATATTTGAAACGAGAGGAATGGCTCCCGCTTGCATTGCCTCCACAACATTAAGGCCAAAGCTCTCAAAATAACTCGGCGAAACAAAAACGGAAGCCGCGCCGTAAAGGGTGCGCAAACGCTCGCTCTGGTTATCCACCCAGCCTAAAAAATGTACCTGCTCGTTGAGTTGAAAAGAGCGAACCAATTGTTCAAGATTTTGCCGATATGGCCCTTCACCCACAATCACCACCGACCAGTCAGTCAAATTCAATCCCTGTAGTGCTGTCAAAAAATCCTGGAGACCTTTATTTTTAAATAATCGACCAACTGATAAAATGATTTTTTTCTTCCGTCCTGGCGTAAACTTACCCGGTGCGATACCATCGGGGATAAGCGCCAATCGCGCTGCTGCCGGATAAACTGAAAGAATTTCCTCGCGCAAAAAATCAGAGGGGACGACAATTTTGGCCGCGCCATCGATCACCCGCCGCCAGTGACGACGAACTAGGTAATAAAGATGTTTAAATCGCGGATTGTGTCCCAAAACATCACTTCCTTGGCTAGTGAGGAGATAAGGAAGACCGAAGTGTTGTTTGAGTTTAAGCGCCAAGACACCGGTGGGAATAATAAAGTGGGCGTGACAAATATCGTAAGTTTGGCGTTTGAGCAATCGGCGGCAATAAAAATAAGCCGAGATGAGATAGCTCAATTGCTCCCAAGGATGACTGATCTCCTTTTTTATTCGCAGACAAGGCACCCGATGAATCCGAAAATTGTCGTTTACTATTTCCAGACGCGGCAAACCACGAAAACTCATAGTCACCACATCAACCTCATGTCCCGCTTTAACAAATTCTTCTGTTAATTCGTAAGAAATCGGACTTGCCCCGCCGCCGAGCGGCGGGAACTCGTAATTAAGAATGAGGATTCTCATAGTTTTCTAGTGATTCTTTAATATCATAACGAGTATCTTTAGAGGTCGCAAAGTAAGTTTTCAGAACAATGTCACCCAAAAGACCAAATACTAAAAATTGAACGCCGATTAAAAAAACAAACAAAGCCAGTGGCATCAGCGCAGTTGAAGATAGATCTTGCCCAGCAAAAATTTTCTGATAAACAGCAACGCCGCCGCCGAGTGTTGCTAGACCAATCAGCAAAATTCCTAAACCGCCGAAGAGATGAAGTGGCCGACCAGCATATTTGGTCCAAAACCAAACCGCCATCATATCTAAAATTCCTTTCAATCCCCTAGCCCAAGTATACTTAGTCTGTCCCGCGCGCCGCGGCCGATGATTAACTGGCAACTCGCCAATGGTAAAACCTTTGATTTTAAGTAGGGCGGGAATGAAGCGGTGCATTTCCCCCACTAATTCAACATGGTCAAAACATTTTCGGCGATAGACTTTGAGAGTGCAACCGCTATCGTGAATACCATCATCAAGTAAAAGTTTTCGCACGATTCCAGCGCAACGAGAGGAAAATTTTTTCATAAAAGAATCTTTTCTATCTTTCCGCCAGCCGGAAATAAGATCAAGATTTTTCCGTTCCAATTCAGCAATTAAACGAGGAATATCGTTTGGGTCATTCTGTCCATCGCCATCAAGCATCACCAAATAATCGCCATTGGCAACTTTAATTCCAGCATCCAAGGCCGCTGTTTGACCAAAATTTTTTCGCAACCGAATCACTTTGATTGGCGCCAAAGAAATCAACTGGTGGTAAGTATCATCAATTGAACCGTCATCAACGAAAATTATCTCATAATTTCGACCCAGCAATTTCATAGTTGTGACAATTTCAGCATGAAGCGGCACCACCGACACCGCCTCATTAAACACCGGCACAATTACGGAAATTTTATTTGACATGACGATAAATTTCGAGTACCCCGTCTCCTCGCTCTTCTTTGCGCGGATAAACTCCAGCGACTCTGCCGAGCAATTGATAGCGTTCGGCCACAATTTTTTCTACTTCTGCCACTAACCATTCTGGCCCTCGTTTATCGGCAATCGGCTCGAGCCGAGTAAACAGCGTTCCTTTTTGAAACACAAAGATATCGGCATCTTGTTTTAACCAACGTAAAAACATCTCGGTGTTATAGCGATTAAAACGAGCTAATAACTTTTCATCCGGCGAATCAGTGAAGGTGTCATGACGATTAATCCGTTCTGGAACCATTAGGCGGCCAGCTAGAAAAACATGATCGGGATTATCAATGGTCAAAATTAAATCCTTGGTCGTCGTGAGCGAAGCCAGATAATCGCCGCCACGTTTGATCCGTTTCAAATCAGTATCTTGATAATTCCAGCGATTAAAAAAAATAATGTCGTTGCCAGACAGAGCCACAGAAATGGGGGTAACTAAAAATGAGGCAATGGCTAACACTATAAATGGACGAGAGGCCTTTGACCACACTCCCGCTTCCCGGAGATAATTTGTCAGCAAGTGAGCCGAATAAGCAGCTACCCAAATTAAAAAGGGAACAAAATAAAGTAGATTCATTTTGTGTCGATTCGGGCCAAAGAAAAAATGGGCTAGAAATAACGATACGATAACGGCTAGTCCAAAAAGGAATAGGGGGTGAGAACGAGCAAAAGAACGGAGACGATGCCGCCATTCCACCAAAACAAATAGGATACCAGTCAAAACCAAAACTATAAACGGAAATAGAGTAGTAAACACCTGTAACACTAATTTAAGCCGACTTTCGTTTAAAAAATAACCGAAAAGTGACGATGGGGTCATCGCGGCCGTTGGAGGGAGTAATGGCAATAAATCTAATGGTAAAACTGATGCCAGCGGGCCAAACATCACAAAGAAAAAAGAAAGTGCATATTCTGGGTCAAGCCATAAATAAGGAATTTCCAAGACAAAAATGGCGGCCAAGGAAGAAATTACCGCTAACCCAAAATATCGCCAGCGATAGCGGAGAAGGACAAACAACCATAAGAGAACCAGAGCGGGCAACATATTGTAACGACTTAAAAAAGCCAAGGATATTGCAACCGCAGACAAAATCACGCGACGACGAATGGGCCAATTTTCAATCTGTAAAAACCAGACGGAGAGGAAGGAGCAAACACCGATCAGGGCGAAAGGGGAAGCGGTAACTAATTTACCCACCACAAAGGGATGGAAAACGAGTAAAGCCAAACCAAACAATCCTAACCACTTTCCGCCAACCCGACGCAGACTGTCATATAACAAAAAAGCTAAACCCAACAATAAAATTAAGGAGAGCCAGCGGTAAGCCAAAATACTCGGACCGAACCAACCTTGCCACCCGGCCTGAAGATAAAACGTGACTGGTGGATGTTTTTCTACAAAATCCTGAAATGGATAGGCTAATTTTTCAGCGGTTAGCCACGGTTTATAACTATTAGTGGCTTCGTCAAACCAAGAATCTTGAAAAATAACATAGTAACCGGCTGACAGTACAAGAATTGCTATCAGTAATCCAAAAACCAGTTTAAAATGTTTTGATGATTCCATATATTATTAAACGACAATATAGGATTGGTAGGAATTAATCGCCGAACGTCGCAGTTGGTATTGCTTGAGATTTAAAATCTCCTTTACCGCCAATGTTTCGCCGGGATATTCCCTTTTACCCAACTCATCAAAAGCGATAATACTGCCTTTTGTTAAATGAGGTAAAATAGTTTTCAGGCAAACTTTAGTAGGGCGGTAAAGCCCAAAATCAAAATAAGCCAAGGCAACAATTGTCTCCGGATGCTTTTTGAAATAATCGGGGACGGTCTTGATGGCATCACCTTTAATCAATTTAAATTTTTTGAGATGGCTAATTGGTGACTCTTCCTCGTGATATTGCAAAACTTTTTCCAGATATGATTCGTAACCGGTGCCGACCGCACAACCCAAAGATCCTTCCTCGGCGACAATAGAACCGTCTTTGGCATCAATAGAAGAATGGCCGGTAAAAGTATCAAAGCCGATCATTTGCCGCGTATAATTGTATGGCTCATACATCCCCCTGAATGATTCAAACAGAGCTAAGTTCTGACCCCAACGTGTTCCAAAATCCAATATAACTCCGTGAACATTGATTATCTGCCGATATAAATCGTGAAGATAGAGGATGCGGGATAAGATCTTGCGATTAGCGTAGAGGCCAATATTTTGCAAAATCTCATTGTCCGGTATCGGCGTCCTTTTTAATAATTTGACGAAATTGGCCCGAATTTCTTTTTCTCGATCGGATTCATGACGCAAGATGATAATTTTATTTTTATTGGGCATGACTTAGATATTAATGATACTCTATCATGTTTTTTCGCTCTAAACAACCGTTGGCAAAATTCGATTTGGCCGGTCTTGGTCGCCATCGCCGGAAGTGACATACCAATTTTCTTTAAGATTAAAGACCTCTTTTGGTAAACGATTGTGAATATTACCGCCGTTAAAGCTGATGGTGCCAAAGTTTAATCGAGTTAAATCTACTGGGTCAAATAACCGTGTGAATTCATCGGCGGGCGGCGAAAGTATAAATCCAGCTGCGGTAAATGGTGCTAGGAAGTGAATCGAAGCACAAAAAAAGTCAATGAGAACAACTCTCTCTTCACGGGCATTTTTTACTAGTTGCTGAAGTAAAACCTCGGCCCCTTTTTCTCGCGCTAAAAATTCAACAATGCGGCGTAATTTAAGTCCATTTTCTTTGACAATTTGGTCACGATAAACCACCAGACCAATTACTTCACTTTTTTGTTTAGCGAGCAAAAATTGGTAACGAAAAATAGGATGATTGGCGTAGCGCCAATTAAGAAATTTCATCGAGCGATCAGAAATATTTCCAATTGTCATTCGGAGCTGTTGCCAAAATTGCTCTACGTCTTCCCCTACCCGATTGGTTTGCTCAATAATCACCGACATTGACTTTAATATTGACGGTTTAATAATTTGCTTTGATATCAATTCTGGCCGCCGGCTGAAAGCGGCGGCTGCCGGACTTAAAACCGCCATCGCCCGACCGAGCGTTCCGAAATTTATCCAACCAAATTTTTGGAGAATGATTTCGGCGGCAGTGTTGGCCCCCACATCTAAAAAAACATCAAACTCATCATATATTGCTTGATGTAAGGCTCGACCAATACCCCGACCACGCCAGTGCTCGGCCACAATAAAATTACCACCCCAAGCGGCATGATATTTGTGCCCACCCGACCAAAGATTGACCGGCACATAAGCACAATGACCAATAAACTCTCCTTCACTTTCCGCCACTTTGATTGAATAATTCTTACCATTATGGTTAGGGTTATCATGGAGCCACCATCGCCTAAACCGTTCGTTTGTTAAAATATATTTTGGTTGGTATTGTTGTTCATAAAATACTGTTAGCTTAGTTCCCTCATCTAATCGCGGATTTTTTATTTTAAATTTCATGTTGTTTGATATACTCCGCAATTAATTGACGTCGGAAAATTTTACCGGAAGCTGTTTGGGGAATTTTGTCGATAAAAATAATTTCTCTGGGACATTTGTATGACGGTAAATATTTAGTACAATGAGTTTTAATTTCTTCCATTAACGACTCATTTGGCTTAGACGCCACTACAAAAGAAACGATGTCTTCACCGTATAGCGAATCGGGGATGCCAACAGTTGCTACTTCGTTAACTTTAGGGGCTAAAACCAAAATAACATTATCCACTTCAAGTGGTGAGATTTTGGCTCCGCCTCGATTAATCATCTCTTTAGATCGACCAATCATAAAATAAAATCCGGACTCATCTTTGTAGGCTAAGTCACCGGTGCAGAACCATCCGTCACGCCAAGCTAACGCTGTTTCTGCTTCGTTACGATAATAATCATCAATCACGTTTGGACCCCGAACAGCGATCTCGCCCACTTCACCTTGAGCAACTTCTCGACCAGTTGTCGTTATTAAACGACTTTCAATCGGCATTCCAGTCGGAAGACCGATGGCTCCTAAGCGGCGACGCTCTGGTTCGGCCGGATTGAAAAACAAAGCTCCGGTTTCGCTTAATCCGTGTTGATTGGAAATGCGAACACCAAAACGAAACTCAAATTGTTCCTGGAGAGAAACGGGTAGAGGGGCGGAGGCAGAACCGATAAACTTTAATTTAGGCAATGGTGGTAATATTGTCGCGGGAGATTCTTTTAATAAAATTGAAAGTACTGTTGGAACAACATTAACAAACGAAGCCTCACTTATTGCTAAGTTTGACCAAAAAGTACTGCAGTGAAATCGCTCATAGAGCACGAAGGCACTACCTACAGTCAAACCGGGTAAAAAACCGCAAGTCGCCAAAGCAGTATGGTAACAAGGCATTATTCCCATTTGGGTGTCAGCTGCAGTGAAGCGATAAGCTCGGCCGAGAACCCAGGCACTGACCAATAAATTTTTAGGTGATTGGGGAATACCCTTAGGAACACCGGTGGTCCCGGAACTAAAATAAAGTGAACCTGGGCAATCGAGACGGGTCTCGTCATAAAGATTTTGTTTCGGTTTGATTTTACTTAAACGCTCCCTCAACTCGTCAAGCGCTAGAAGCGCAAGCGGTCGAGAACCAAGCATAGTTTTAACTTTTTTAGCTTGTTCTACTTCTGGAATACCATGGAACAAAAGTGAGATATTAAAAGTGGTAATCAAACTCTGAATTAGATTGTGTGGCGAATCGACCGCTATGGGCATAATTAGGGTGCCTAATTTGAGAGACGCTAAATAGAGAAAAAAGAATTCTGGTCGATTGCGCGTAATTATCCCAAAGCAATCGCCGGAGCGTAGACCGAATTGAACAAGTAAAAGAGCAGTTCGATCAATAAAATCATTGAGCTCTTGATAGGAATAGCTGACATCAGGATGCTCACCATCAACTAGACAAGTTTGGTCGCCAAAAAAATGCACTCGATCTAACCAAAAGTCATTAAAATTTTTAAATGCCAAAATATTAGATTTCATAAAATAACCGGTTTTAATTTAAGTGCCAAAGACGCTTTAAGCGGTCGGCCAATGGGTAAATAACGATTAGTGTCATCAATTTCAGCTAAGGAAAAAAAGACTCGTAACAAATAAGTTGATATCGATGGAAAAGCCTGGAAGTGAAGCATTGGTAAAGCTGCTCCAACGGTTGGATCTACAATCAATTCCAATCCAGTTCGTTTATCAAAAAGAAGTAGGTGTCCGTCAGTATTACCGAGCGCATTTCGTGCTGAAACTAATAGTGAAAGCGGTTCACTGGAAATTAGACCAGCATTGCTCAATTTAAAGCGTTCGCGCCTACCGCCGTTTGCCACTTCATAGCCAATTGATTCCAAAGCGAAAGCTTTTGGATTAATCGATATAATGCCTGTTCGAATAGAAGCTGGTAAAACATTATTGAGAGCAAAATCGTATTGTAAATTAATTGCTCCTGTCATTTCAATAGTAATTTCTTTGGTAACTGTGCCGATCGGCAACACCACTATTGCTTGCAAATGCACATTACCATTTACAATTTCAACCACTGGTTCTACTGATTTCAAATCTTTGAGTCGAGCTCGCCCGGGTAATTCAATTACTGTATGACCGCTGTGAAAATCTGAGTCGAGCAAAAAATTACCAAAAAAACCTAGTGGTAATCGACCTAAGACAGGCTTTACACCCAGTATCGGAAAAACGAGTGATTCAATCGCCAGTCCTCGCCGCAAATTGAAAGTCGCTGTCACGGCAGGGGCGGTGACGGTTAATAAGTGACCATTTCTTATGATTGATGGTACCTGCATTCGAGTAGATTTAACTGAACTGACTTTGATAGCCTTCGGTAATAATATATTAGATAGAGTTTTAGTAATTTCTTTTTTTACTTTATCAAAACGCTCTTTGCTAATATGTGTCCGAAAATCACTGCTCCAAAAATAACATAGACATCGCCAATCTTTATCGGTGGCTCCTTGTTTGCTAAATGATTGTTCTAAACAATAGCAGGCGGTGTTTAAACCGAGAGAATCAAGACCAGTTAAACCCCAGCGAACTAAATTATATTCAGCTTGTTTTTTAACAATAATCGGTTGAGCCGGAGTCTCCAAAGTTAAACCAGTAGTCGAAGACGGAGGGCACATTTTCAATAAGTAACTCGGGGTGGTAAAAATAAATCGTGTGTCGGTTTGTAAAGTTTCGAAAAGAGAGTGAATTCGTGCCCACTCGCCAAATTCTGGCAGGGGTTCCTCATTTTCATAACGTCGTGGACGAAAATCGAAAACTTCCGTATCACTGCCATAAAGAGAGAAGGCGCGCGGGTGATCGGAAATTTGACGAGTTAAATAAGCTAAATAATCATTATAAGTTTCGTCACCACGCACAAAGTGTTGAAAATATTGAGAGGCTTTGGAATCAATCCAAATTACTGGTAAGTCACAGCCAAGACCATGTAGTCGTTGTGGCTCATATTCAAGTTCGGTCGACCAATTGGGATGAGAAACAGCAGCATTATTCCACTCCATGATCACGGCACGATAACCAGCATCGCAATAAAGCGGAATTAAACCAGCCGAGTAACTGAGTTCGTTAATTAATGCCACGGTTGGTCGACAGCCAAGTTGTGTTTCATAAATCTCCATTCCCAGACGTAAATTAGCCGTGTTAACTGACGCCGGAACGAGCGGTCCAATAATTTGACAGTAACCACTGCCAATTAGTTCACAAACCCCAGTCTCAATTAGAGCACGAAATTTAGATACCCAGTTTGGGTCAAGTTGCGCAATTTGTTCTAAAGTATAACCAGTCACCTCCAATGCAATTGCGCCAGGAAAATCTTCCGCTAAATTCAAAAGTGGCCAGTAACAATGTTTAATCACCTCAGGCCGTGCCACTTCAGTAATCGAGGAGTAGGCTAAATTGAGGTGAAAGATAGAATAGAGAGATAGTTTGGTCACACTAAGTGGTAGGAAGTTTAATATTAATGATATAAGCGGGATCAAAATCAATTACCGTACCCGACACCGCTTTAGCACCACCCTCGGCTAGCCAAAGAATATAGGAGGCGACATCTTCTGGTTCGATCAAACGACCAGAAGGAATGCGTTTTTGAATAAGAGGAAACATTTTTGGATTAAATTCAGTTGTCTTCATCAACTTGGAGAGATGCCCCAAACGCAGGCAATGAGTCGAGATCCCATATTGACCCCACTCTACTGCTAACTCCCGAGTTAAGCCTTCAAGAGCGGATTTAGTTGCAGCATAAGCCGCTCGTTCGGGATAAGGATGAGTAGCATTGATAGAAGAGATAGTTACAAAAGTTCCATGTCTATTTTTTAATCCCCTAAAAGCATGCTTGGCTAAAAGAAAAGCGCCAGTTAAATTAATATCTAGGACTCTTTGCCAATCGGCTAGTGGCATTTCTTCAGTTTTATGCGAGTGGGTGACTCCTGCCAAATAAATTGCCAAATCAATCCGTTTCGGTAATGACTGATAAGAATCCTCCTTGGTCGAATCCGGATGATTATTACCCAACCAAGTTGGATCAATTTCATATCCGGCCTTACGCAACTGTTTAACCAGCGCTTTTCCCAAATTACCGGTTGCTCCAACGACGACCGCTGTTTTTAGATTTTTTCCCATCGTGAGTGTTTAGCTAAGTAAACCCAAATATAAGAGACGTGGACTCCCGGTTCACCAACAACTGGATGATAACCCATTGGCACGGTTGAAAATTGTCGGTCAGTGACGGGCCACAAATCATCCACCTTATCACCGTTTGACCACATTCCACGGCCCAATTGAATTGCTCGACCAGAGCCACCTTTGATTAAATGGAAAAAAACTTCCTCAAATCCCGGCTCCAAACTTAATTCAAAGTAATGTGGCAAGCTAGACCAAGTCCCCTCGCCGCGATGAATCGTGATCCCTAATCGCATGATGGGAGCCGGCCCACCAGGTTTAAGCCAGTGATACACATCACGGCAAAAATTACTTTCTCCAACCACTACCTTTTTTGCATCAGTTATGCTTAAAATAGTCTTTTTATTGTTTGGGCCAACAAAAATTACTTTATCAATATTATTATTTTTTAAATGCACTTGCGCTTTTTCTGTTTTTGTTTTAAATATCAAGAGATTATCTTGGCCAAAGACAGAAAGTGTTTTTAGATGGTTTTTATTACTCCATTTATAAGTCATAAAAACGGATTATAATCGTTAAAATTTTATATGTCCAGTTAAAAGATAATCATGGATATGATTGGTATTGAATCGGGGAAGTAATAATTGGTCATCACTGGCTGCAACCGAACGATAAGCCATCATCACTCCAGAAGTAAAACCGTTTTTTTTAACAATTGCCAATATGGGCGCTGTTTGGACTGGTAAACGGCCGTAAGGATAACTGATGACGGAGGAGGTGATACCTAAAATTTTGGCCAAAATTTTTTGTGATTGCGTCAATTCAACGGTAATTTCATTTTGAGTCAGTAAATCAAACGGTCGATGCTGATGAGCATGAGCTCCAATCACATGACCCCGCCGAGTTAGGTCTTGAATTTCGGCAGCTTGCATAAAAAGCTCCGCCGTTAAAACCTGGGGATTCAAGTGTAATTCTTGAAATGTCGCGGTTAAAAATTTTCTTTGCCAAACCACCGGTAAACTGGGAAAAAATTCTTTAAAATTCGCCGTGTAGACATCGTCATGTAAACGTAACGGATTGAGATGGTGGTTGGTGGGAATTATTAACTGTTCTCGCTCGGCTAATTTACCATTTTGCTCTAAAAATCGATGATATCGATCCACTACCTGTTTGCCGCTCCAATAAGAAAGCAAAACATGGAGACCGTGAGTGATTGGTAATACCCCATCAAGAACACTACTGATGACAAAAAAAGTGCCTCGACAGCCTTTGGTTTCCAAACGCGGCGCAGCTTTTTCATATTGGTCACGGGTGGCATCATCAAAAGTCAAGGCGCAACTGGGCGGGCCATTTTGGCGAGCTGCTAGTGATACTTCCGGCACGGTAACGATTTGATAATGGGCAGTTAAAAAATCTAACTCGGTGGCGAAATCAGCTGGCCGCCGTGGGTGCATCCCGCGCCGGTCCGGACGTTCGTTAAAAATATAATGATACATCACAATGATGTATTTATCCCGTTTTGGACTAAAAATCGGCATTGGTGGAGGATTTATAAGCGACCAGAAAATGCGCCTGGGCGATAAGAGAGTTGGTTTTGTAAGGATAGGACATAAACTGCTGTCGTAGCCAGAGATGAATTTTGCGTAACCAGGTAATCAAGCGGTCAGTTCGTGGAGTAATTGGTACCCAAATCGGAAAAGGACAAACATAGGTGATTTGGACCTGATTAAAACCAACTTTTCGGGCTAATTGGGCAAAGTCTTTTGCTCGCAGGTTATTGCGGTAATAATCCCTTCTGATATTATCTTGATAGTGACCGAAGATTTTCTTGAAAAAGCGCATTATTGTATTTAGCGACTGGATGGAAAATTTTTTCGGAATGTTGAGGGAAATCATCATCCCGCCCGGACGGAGCAAGCGATATTCTTCGGCAAATAATTTTTCCACCTCGGTAGCGGGAAAATGCTCGGCCAAGCCGATGGATACCACGGCGTCAAAGGAATTAGCGGGCAAACCGGTGACCAAAGCGTCGCTGACTACGAACTCGGCCGTGAGGTCTAGTTGGGCAAAATTTTCTCGTGCCAAGGCAACAGCAGCCGGTTCATTATCAAGCACGGTGAGTTTAAGCCCAAGATATTTAACCAAATAGAACGAGATTGTTCCTCGCCCGGCGCCGACCTCTAAAACTTTTTTCACTTCGCACTTGGTTAAAGCATTTTTAATAAACAGAAAATAATAATAGAGGTTGAGTTGACGCTGGCTTATCGGCTTCGCGCCCGGTTCCACAAAAAGTGATCGCTCTTTCCAGTTGGCAAAAAAATTCTCCTGACTCATAGCAAAGACATTAGCGCGTCGACGATACGTTGACTGGCCTGACCGTCGATCTGATAACACATCCGATCGCGTGCCCGCAATCGATTATCGTGCTTATAGTCTGGTGTCCTCAAATAATGGTTCAGAGAAGTAATTAATTCTGTTTCGGATTTCACTAAATCAACCGCTTTTTCCGCCAAAACAGGAGCATAAACGGTGGGAGAATAGAGCAAATGAGAGACATCATGACCGTGTGCATCATAGAAGCTTTTATAGGCGGTATTGATAATCGGTTTATCAAAACATAAAACATCTAAAACCAGAGTTGAACAAAGAGAGATTATGACATCGGCATGGTAAATTGTATTGGTAAACATTATCGTTTCAGTTACATTTGGGTCCCAGCCGTCCCAGAAAAAATTGGAGGGGGTATAGTTTTTATCCACAAACACTGTCTTTCCGTCAGCTAAGTGATCAAAACGACGGGTTGCCAAATCAGAAAAATGCGGTCGAATAATTAAATTGGTTGGAGCAATTAATTTATTACTTCGAACGGCCGCGATGATTGTCTGGGCGATGTTGCCGTCCACAGGAGTCCACCGACCACTGGAACCCCAAAAAATAATTTTACGTTTCGGATCAAGTCCGGTTCGGCGACAAAATTCTTCTCTGGTCAATAAAATATTCGGCCGGCGGTACCAATCAAATTGGGGAAAACCTGTTACTTTCACTCGTGCCGCTGGAAAATTTTGAATCCTGATGGCTTGCTGTCGCATTTCTGGATTTTGAACAATCAATAGATCCGGGGCATGCCGATATAATTTGGTATTAACATTATCCCAACCGCGAGGCATTGCTATTGTTTTAAGACCACGGTGACGCGCCTCTCTTAAAAATTCTAGGTCGAAACTGGAAATAATTGAGGTGGAAAAAACAATATCCGGCCGATATTTATCGAATAAAAAAGTATAAAAATGACTGGTAAAAAAAAATTGGTCAATAAAACGAATAAACTTTTTGAGAAAATTTAACCGCGACGACAGTTGTAAAAATAATCGTTTTAGTTGGAACCAAACAACATTATCGTTATTTCTGACTCTACGAATAAGACGGTTGCTGTAATCATAAACCAAGAAATCGGATAGATAACAAAAGATGCGATAAAATTTACGTTTAAGGAGGGGGTATTTCGGGGCGGAAGCTGATTCCACTATCACTCGCGGCCCGGTAAATTCATCAGTGAGATATTTCGGGATGGGTTGACCAAAAGGATTATAAAAGACTATGACCACGCGCCAACCTTGATTAGTCAATCGTTCAAGGACGCCGCTTCGTAAAATATTTCTGGTAATAGACCCCCGGGCAATGGGGATGAGAACAGCCCTCGGTTGATTAAATTGAGAAATCAAGGTAGTATAAAATTAACATAAATGATAAATCCATTTCAAGGTAAAACCGTTCTAATTACTGGTGGGACCGGCAGTTTCGGCAGTAATTTCGTGAAGCATCTTTTGGTTGTGACTAAACCGAAAAAATTGGTTATTTTTAGCCGGGACGAGTTTAAACAACACTACCTAGCGAAAGAGTTAAACGACGAACGAACCAGATTTTTTCTTGGCGATATCCGCGATTTAGGGAGACTCCAACGCGCTTTTCAAGGAATAGACATCATCATTCACGCCGCCGCTTTAAAACAAGTTCCAGCTCTGGAATACAATCCATTAGAAGCGGTCAAAACCAACATCCTCGGCACCCAAAATATTATCGAGGCAGCCATTGACCAGCAGGTAAAACGAGTGATTTTTATTTCCACAGATAAAGCGGTTCAGCCGATTAATCTTTATGGCGCAACCAAATTATGCGCGGAAAAACTCTGGATTTCAGCTAACGCTTATTCACCAAAGATTACTAAGTTCAGTGTTGTCCGCTATGGCAATGTGGTTGGCAGTCGCGGCAGCATTGTGGAATGGTTGAAACAAAATCATCAAACGCCGGTAGTTCATATTACTGATCCAAAAATGACTCGTTTTTGGATGTCGCTGGAAAAAAGTTTCGCTTTAATCACCTTCGCAATCAAAGAAATGGTTGGTGGTGAAATTTTTATTCCGAGAATCCCGAGTATGCGTTTGGTGGATATTTTTAAAGTTCTAACACCGCGAGCTAAGCAAAAAATTATTGGCGCCAGGCCGGGTGAGAAAATTCACGAGATTTTGTTCACCGAGCATGAAGCGCGGCGGACTTTTGTGATTGGTGATTATTTTGTTATTGTGCCGGAACATCACACCTGGAACACCGGTGACCCTTATCAAAAATATCTCAAACGAGGCAAAGCAATAGAAGATAATTTTATTTTTTCCAGCGAAACCAACAAACTTTGGTTGAGCCCGGAGCAATTGAAAAAAATTGTGGCATGATTTTTTACGGCCGACAAAATCTTGACCAATCAGATAAACAGGCGGTCATAAAGGTCTTGGATTCTAGTTGGTTAACTCAAGGACCAACCGTGGAAAGATTTGAAACCGGTTTGGCAAAAAAAGTTGCCGCGCGTTATGCGGTTGTCGTTTCAAGCGGCACTGCCGCGCTTCACTTGGCCTACTTGGTTGCTGGACTTGGTTTTGGCGACGAGGTTATTACCACGCCTAATACTTTTGTGGCCACCACTAATATGCTTTTAGCGGTTGGCGCTAAACCGGTTTTTTGCGATATTCGTTTAGATACTTACAATATTGATGAATCAAAAATTGAGCAATTGATTACACCCCGCACTAGGGCGATTGTGCCAGTTCATTTCGCCGGCCATCCTTGCGAGATGAAAATTATAAATAAAATTGCTAAGAAATATAACCTTGGGGTGATTGAAGATGCTTGTCATGCACTCGGCGCGATTTATCAAAAACAACCAATTGGTTCGCTTAGCGATTTGACAATTTTTAGTTTTCATCCAGTCAAGGCAATTACCACTGGCGAAGGCGGGGCGATTGTTACCAATAATAAAATTTATTATGAACGTCTTAAACTGTTGCGCAGTCATGGTGTCATAAAAGACCAGCGCGGTTTTAATGCAATGACGATGCTTGGTTATAATTATCGCCTGACAGATATTCAGGCCGCCCTTGGTATCAGTCAACTAAGAAAACTGCCGTCTTTTATTAAAAAAAGACATCAAGTCATTGACTGGTATGAACGAGAATTGTCTAGGGTAAACGAAATTATTTTACCGACGGAACAACCGGGAAATTATGCCGGTTGGCATTTATATGTCATCCGAGTAAAAAATCCGCGTCAACGTCTTTCGCTTATGAGTTGGCTCCGTGAACACAATATCGGCGTTAACTTTCATTATCCAGCAGTTTATTCTCATCCTTATTATCAACAAACTGGCTATGATAAAATTAAATTACCGAACGCCGAAATTTATCATGAAAGTGCTTTGACTCTACCCCTTCATACTAAATTAACCAAAAAGGAGGTTGATTATATTGTTCGAATGATTGGAAGATTTTTTAATTCTCCAACTAAAGTATGAGCACCGAGCAAGAGCGATTTTGGCAATCAACATTTGGAGACGAATACAGTGACCGCAATGATATGGGTGTTCAGGCCCTCAATTTAATGTATACCACGCGATACGGCAGTTCAAGAAGTGTAATGAACCGGGAATTTTTGTCGGGGCGAGACATTTCAACAATTTTTGAGGTCGGCTGTAATATTGGCAATCAACTCTCCCTGCTTTCACAAATGGGATTCAATAATCTGACTGGTATTGAAATTAATGCTCGAGCGGTCAAAACCGCAAAAAAACGACTTCCAAATGCGAACATCATACAGGGTAGCGCCTTGGCTCTCCCCTTTCCAAACAATTATTTTGACCTTGTTTTTACCGCGGGCGTACTTATTCATATCCGGCCAGGAGATGTCGAGAAAGCAATGGCCGAGATTCATCGTGTGAGCAAACGTTATATTTGGGGATTTGAATATTTTGCGCCCATTCGCGAGGAAATTATATATCGCGGGCATAAAAATCGGCTTTGGAAAACGGATTTTGCGAGATTATACCGTGATTTGTTTCCTGATTTGATGCTTCTGCAAGAGAAACGGTATCAATACTCGACTGACAAGAATATAGACAGTATGTTTCTTCTTGAGAAGACATAATATGGAAAAGGTTGGGATCATTATTCAAGCGCGAATGAGTTCAACCCGTTTACCGGGAAAAGTGCTTTTACCTCTGGCTGGAAAAGAAATGCTTTGGCATGTGGTTGAACGATGTCGTCGAAGCCGGCGGGCCCATAACGTTATAGTTGCGACTTCAAGCGACCGGAGTGACGATGTTTTAGCCGGGTGGTGTAAAAAAAACAGCATTCCAGTTTTTCGGGGAAACCTTGATAATGTTCTCTCTCGTTATTTCAATTGTGCCAAGAAAAATAATTTAGACATTATTGTCCGCATTACCTCTGACTGTCCGCTCGTCGACCCGTCTTCCATTGATGAAATTTTGCGCGTGCTTAATACAGGAAGAACCAAACACGTTGAGTATGTTAGTAATCTCCTTGACCGAAACTATCCTAGGGGTCTTGACTGTGAGGCCTTTACTTTTTCGGTCCTGAAAAATGCCCATAAAAAGGCAATAGACGCCTTTGATAAAGAACATGTCACTCCTTATATAATAAAAAATGCACGCACCTGCCCTTACACCATGCCGAAAAAGTTACAAGGTAATTATCGACTCACAGTTGATGAGAAAAACGATTACAAACTCATTAAACTTATATACGACAATTTTTATAAAAATGGAGATATTATTAATGTCTGTGACGTATTAAAATTCCTGAGTAAAAATAAGAGAGTGGCAATTATTAACAAAAATGTTAAACAAAAAGATAAAGAACGACAGAAACAAATCGTAGAAGCAGCAAAACAAAAGTTATTATTCTAGTGCTGTAATTAATTTTTCTTCAAGTAATTTTTCTGCCAGAGAGTATAGTTCATTGACAGGGACTTTTATTTTATTGCTAATGTCAAGCAGGTCATTTGAACCATCCGCGTAGGCCAGAAAATCAATGATCAGTTTCGCTTTACTCGCGACTGATCCCTTACTACTGATTGTTGGATAAAGTCCTCTTTTGCCAAGTTGTGGCTCACACAAACAAGTGTTCTGATAACGATAATTACATTCTATAACTTCAAGGATATTTTTCAGAAGTTCATGCGAATCGGAAAGTCCTTTTGGTGTAACGAGAGTAAGGTTATCAAATGAGGTGTGATATTCCGGGTATGTTCCATATTTACTCCGAGAGATGGAGACCACGGGTAAATCAATACCCGGGGAATTGTATTGCCGTTCATCACTTCCCCTATCAAGATAAGAATATCGTGTAAAGTTCTGGCCTAGTGATTCAAAAACATATTGCGCAATCTTATCCGCGTAGGTATCGCCATTTCTGCTCGAAACATAAGAATAATTTTTCTCATCACCGACACAACTAATGTTAAAGCCGGCGACAATTGCATTTTTCATCACATCAATATTTCTACTGAGATAAGTTATTGCCCCGATTGTTTCTGGAATAAAAATAATTCGATAGGTATATCTTCGTTTTTTGGTTAAAATCCATTTTACGAGAAAAGTTGTCACCACCGGACCCGATAATTCATTGTTAGCCATAGAAGGATGACAGACATAAGTTGAGAGAAATATCTCTTTTTTTGATAAACCGGGAATGATAATTTCTCCAAATGTTAAAAAACCGTTTTTTAATTCACTGTCAATAAAAACTTTATATACCCCGTCTTTCAATTTGGCTCTTTGTTTATGGGTAATACAAAATCCCCAGTTTTCTGCAAAATACGAGGTAACGTACGGAACGGCCTCCGGCTGGTTTGGCAATGAATAAAGATGTTCATTTAGTTCGGGGAGGGTAATTTCTTTATTAATTGGAATAGAATAGCCTACCACATGAAGATTGCTTTTTTTAAAATCAACAATTTTGTTTCCTTGCGGGTCAAGGATGTAAGCATCTTTAATGTTCCATTCTTTGGGGACCACCCAATCAAAAGCTTTGGTTTCTGTGGCCACTTCAAAAATGTTTATTGGCGCGTGTCTTTGTAAAATTTTTAATGTCTGCCTAACACCATTGCCGGTAATACTGCGGCAAATTGGAAAAAGTTCTTTCATTAATTCATACATCTCATTTGCTATTTTATTCATTTTTATTTTTCGATTAAAAACCGAGGGGTTTCCCTAAGTTTGCGCGCTATTATTTTGTAAACAGCCTGCGCGCCGACCAAACGCACTTGGGAATATCCTAACTTACTTTTCCTCAAAATTCCCTGGTGACCCAAAAAACTGGCAATTCCCTCAAGGTCATATGTGACACTGCCATCAAGTGGCCTGACGAAGTAATCAAAAGTTCGTTTGACGAGCTTATCACCAATTAATATTTTTCCTGTAAATTTTTTGATGAAGCGATATGGAACATGACAATCTTGTTCAATAAAATGTAAATAAGTTAAGGAAAAAATTTCTCCAAGAAATAAAATTGTAAAATCCGCGTCATGGATTTTCTGGAAAATTGACTTATCACCGAAGCAATCAGAACCGACTGTCTGATAAAATTCCTGATTGGCGCCCCAAACTGCTACTGAAAAAATCGGGTCAATCGTCCGTACGACGCCGGTCAATTGTCTGAAATATTCTGTCAAACTACCGACCGTGGATGGTGTCTTCCGCGGATCAAAAACCTCACCGCGGCAAAAAGAATATGAGAAGGTCGGCATAATGACTGTCCCTCGTTTACCAACCAGATTGACGAGTGCTTGGATAAAAGCGTCGAGATATCGTTTTTTTTTAATTTTGGGGTTTACCCTACCGAATGACCTTAAATCCGAATGGACAAATAATTTATCTCCCCGTCCAATACCAATAGCTGCCAACGCCCCAACAAGATCTTTGGTCAAGAATTTTTGACCGCCATATTCAAAAAGATAGGGATTAGATTTATTCATAACTTCTTGCATCAAATATATTAGATAGTATAGTGGATAGTGAAAAATTTCAATGATTAAAGATTTATTAAAAACATTAAAATTTGAGGCGCTTTTATTTAAAAACCTACTCTATCGTAGGACATATATAAATTCCAAATTAGAAAAAGATATCGTTAATCAATTTCATAGACTTTATTATGACTCCAGACTTTTTGGCAGAGGTTTTCGTAATACTTTTTGGCTGGGAATTCCGACTTTCAAATGTCCTTTAGACCTCTGGATTTATCAGGAAATTATTTTTGAACAGAAACCCGACCTCATAATAGAATGTGGAACGGCCAAGGGCGGCAGTGCTCTTTTCTTGGCATCTATATGTGAGGGAGTCAATCGGGGAGAAATTGTAACAATTGATATTGTAGAGGATGAGGGTCGGCCGAAACATAACCGAATAACATATTTGACCGGAGTATCAACTTCAGAAAAAATCTTGAGGAAAGTTGAGGAAATTGCCAAAAATAAAGAAGGGGTAATCGTGATATTAGATTCAGACCACACAAAAGATAATGTACTTAATGAGTTGCGACGATATAATAAGTTCGTAAACAAAGGGGGTTATCTGATTGTTGAAGATACAAATCTAAATGGTCATCCAGTAGTTCCAAATTTTGGCCCAGGCCCGATGGAAGCAGTTGAAGAATTTATGAGGGAAAATAAAAAATTTATTATAGATAAAGAAAAAGAAAAATTTTATCTGACATTTAGTCCAAATGGATTCTTGAAAAGAATTATTTAGTTGATAACTAAAGAGGTTGGGTGTACTATCAAAAGACAAACTGAAATTAATCATGAGAACCGCACAGGAAAACAGCTATAGCGAGAATCTCTCACACCATGTCGCCAAACTAATTACCGGTCGAACCAAAACCGGCCAAGAAATAGCGGAGGATTTTCCTCTTTATGCCCCGCGACAGAATTTGAGTCGTTTTTTGGTTCGTCATGAATTATTTAAAAAGGTGATTTTTCTTAAGGGGTCAATCATTGAAGGCGGTGTTTTCCGTGGAGCCGGTTTGATGAGTTGGGCACAATTATCCGCTATTTATGAGCCGACTAATTATCAAAGGCAGATTATCGGCTTTGATACTTTTGCCGGATTTCCTAACATCAAACCAGTAGATACGGGAGGACGAATAAAAAATCCGTTGGCCAAACGTGGTGGTTTGGCTAACAATTCTTATCGCGAGCTAGAAACAGTTATTAAACTTTACGATGCCAATCGTGGACTGTCTCATATGCCCAAAGTAAATTTAATCAGGGGTAATTTTATGAAGACAGGCAAGACTTATATAAAACAAAATCCCCACTTAATTATCTCTCTCCTCTATCTCGATTTTGATATTTACGAGCCGACGAGAGAAGCTTTGAGGCTCTTCCTTCCTCGGATGTCAAAAGGCAGTGTTGTTGCTTTCGACGAGGTTAATAACCCCGACTGGCCAGGGGAAACAGAGGCGCTTCTTGAGAGTCTTAATCTCAATCATTACCCTCTTCAACAGTTTCCCTATGAGCCAAATATTTCCTTTTTGACTTTGTAGATTAAAAAATTAGTTGATTTTCCGATTATAATACTCAAGCAGCGTTCTGTATAAAACTTTATTAGTTGGCCCTTTAGGTATTTCGCTCAGGTCAGTGAGTTTATTCACAATAATAATTTCTCTTGGGTGTTTGTAGTACGCTAGTTTGTCTTTAAAAAAATTCTTTAACACGTCTTGGCGACAATCACTATTTAATTTAACGAAGGCTACAATGTCTTGTCCAAAAAGTTTGTCCGGCACTCCGATAACGGCACATTCATCAACTGCCGGATGGGCGAATAAAATATTTTCGATTTCGCTCGGGTAAATTTTCTCCCCTCCTTTATTGATAAGATAATCTTTACGAGTTTTAAAATAAATATAGCCATCATCATCAATGTATCCATAATCTCCGCTGTAAAAAAAACCATTACGTAAAGATTTCTTGTTGGCCTCATTCAATCTAAAATATTCACGCATAACATTTAAACCACGTATACATATTTCTCCCTCCGTGCCTCTCGGAACCTCTTTACCATCATCGTCAAGAATTACAATATCATTGCACGATAGGGCCCGGCCGACTGTGCCAAGTTTTCTGTTATCCTTTGGGAATTGATTGAAACAAGCAAAAGATGTTGTCTCGGTGAGGCCGTATCCTTCAAAAACTGGGATTTTAAATTTTTTTTCAAATTGAATCTTCACTTCCTCATTAAGCACTTGCCCGCCACAAATAATACCAACCATAGAAGAATCTTTCCGCTCTAATTTTGCCGCTAAAATCATGGATAGAATGGCTGGCATAACACTAGTCCAAGAAACATTGTATTCTTTGATCAAAGACCAAAAAGATTTGAGACCGGTTTTGGGCCGCACCATTACTGTGGAACCACCCATATTAAGAGGCGCTAGAAGAGTAACCACTTGGCCGTTATTGTGAAATAAAGGTAAGATGCAGAGGGTTCTTGTGTCAGGTGTAAATTTAAACCAATCAGATATAACTTGCGAATTTACCAATAAATTTAAATGGCTAAGAACCGCTCCTTTTGGTTTACCCGTTGTTCCAGAGGTATAAATAATTACCGCTTCATCTCCATATTTGTAACGAACATTAGATGTTTTAGTATGTTCGGTCGCAGTTGTTAGTTTTATATCAGAAATATCTGTAAAAGTTATAAAATTTTGACTAAACATTCTTTGTGCTTCGATAATTTTTTTAAAAATAGTTTTGCTATAAAAGACTACTTTCGCCTGTGAGTCAGCAACTATATAAGCAATTTCGGACGACGATAAATCTGGATTAATGGGCACAACAGTAATTCCCTCCTTAAACGCGGCAAAATAAAGCGCAAGAAAGTCGGGTGATGTCGGAAGCACAAGACATATTCTTTTTCCTTTTAATATACCATTCGCTTTCAGATATGATGCTTTTTCAATAATCTTCTTTTCAAAGTCTACGTATGAAAATGTCTTGTTGGATTCTGGAAAAATAGCAAAGATTTTTTGGGGATGTTTTTTAGCTTGTGTATTAAAAAGTTCATAGACATTGTTATGCTTAATAAAAAAATCACGATCTATCTTTTGGTGACCACAAAGCAAGCTCTGATCAACTCGTATAAGATTTTCATTTTTTACCGACATATTTTTCTAAAATATTCCTGATTGAATTTAAGTCGGTCATTGCCAGCGTATCTTTAAAATCAAGTTCTATCTTGAAGTCCTTTTCAATTTTAGCCATAAGTTGAATGTGACGTAGTGAGTCCCATCCTGAGACAGTCTCCATTGAGAGGTCGTTAACAATTTTCACTCCTAAAACTTCTCTTATAATATTATCCAATTTTTCTTTTATTATTTTATTCATACAAAGTGATTAATAATATTCTCGGCTGCCATCTTTGCCATGGCATACCGACATTCTACCGTTGCGGTTCCGATATGAGGAACGACTATACAATTTTTTATGCGGGTTAAGGGGTGATTTCCTTTTATTGGCTCTGGGTCGGTAACATCAAGACAAGCACCCCTAACATATCTCTTCCGCAAAGCATTTACAAGAGAATCTGTTTCGATAATTTCTCCACGAGCGGTATTAATAATTATTGGTTTTTTCTTCATCCAACTGATTGATTTTTTATTTATAAGATAGCGGGTATCTTTTTGCAATGGAACATGAAGGGATATGTAATCCGATTTTTCAAGGAGTGTTTTGAATTTAACCTGTTGCCCCACACCGATTAGCTGATGACTTTTTGATTTTAATCGGTCACAAAATATAACGTGTAATCCAAACCCAATTGCTCTTTTTGCCACCGCTTGACCAACTCTCCCAAAACCAATAATCCCCAGAGTTTTACCGCTTAATTCTTCTCCTAGAAATATTTCCGGATTCCATCCAGACCATTTGTTTTTTTTCACAAAATGTCTGGCTTCATCTATTTTTCTTACTAAAGACAGGAGAAGAGCAAAAGTCATGTCGGCGGTACTTTGGGTAACAACGTCTGGTGTATTATAAACCGCGATGCCATTTCTTTGGGCAAATTTTACGTCAATATTGTTTACACCGACAGCGTAATTCGATATCACTTGAAGATTTTTTTTCTTCGCTATTATATCGGCGCTCAGCCGGTCGCTGATGGTTGAAAGGATTGCGTCATATTTTGAAACTACTTCTAAGAGTTTGCGGCGCGTAATTGGTTGATTGGTCTTATTGATAACCACTTTAAAATATTTGGAAAGTATTTGCTCGGCGATATTTGGTAGTTTACGCGTGATAAATACTGTTTTCATAATTATTAATCTATTTGACCGAGTGTTGTTTTTCTAAAAAATAACTGACTCGTTTTATCCCCTCGTCAATTTTTTCTAAATCATAAACGAGAGGTCCGAATGATAAACGCACGGCCGTCTTTAGTGTTTGACCAAAACCCCAACCCGGAACAAATAGTACTCCTGTTTTTTCCAGTATTTTTTCTACAAACATAGTGCTATCCATACCGACATTAACACAGGTGTATAGCCCGCCCTGCGGAATAAAAAATTTCACTTTCAGATGATTCCTTATTGCCTCAACGACACGATGAGCAGCTTGTTTATAATCGTTAGAAATTTTTTTTATATATGGTTTCAGGGTATTTTTCTTAATCGCTTCGTTCAAATATCTTTCCAGTGCCATTTGATGTAGGGTGTCTGGGCAAAGGATAGTGGACGACTGGATGGAATCAAGGGTTTGAACAATTTCTTCACTGGATTCGAGCCAACCCAATCGGCGACCCAAACTCCGACTCCATTTGGAATTGGAGTGAATGCTTAAAAAATTGTCGGTCGGGCCCCAAGAGAAATATTCTGGTGGATTGTCTACAAAAACAATGTCTTTGTAAGCAAAATCGACCACGAGAAAACCATTTACGGCTTTAACGGCATTGTAGGTCGCAGCAACAAAATTTTGCGAGAGAATTTGCGATGTTGGATTATCTGGAGAAACCAACAGCACCGCTTTTGGCTTTTCTTTATTTATGTAATCAATAAACTCATCGATGAGTCCATCCGCATTATAATTCCAAGAGTCGACATCAATTACCGGAAAATGTATGACCTTGGCGTCAGTGGCAGCAATGATTTGCGATTGGTAGTTGCAATATGATGGGTCAAGAAGCAAGATTTTGTCGTTTGAATCTAACAAAACTTGCATTAAATTAAAAAATAATTGTGTTGAGTTTGCACCGATGGCAATATTTTGGGTTTTTAGTTTTTTGATTTTGTAAACATGTTTTTCATATCTAACAAGTGCCTCCTTACAACCGGGCAAACCAAGGGTGGGAGAATAAGCGCCAGACAGATGCATTAATTCATTATCCGAAACAATATCGCTATACGCTTTTTGCAATTCCGGCGGTGATCTGTGATTAACCCAGCCGCCGGCAAATGATATGACGTTTTTGGGCTTCAGCCCTAATTTTTTAAAATACACCGAATCGGCATACATCATTATCTGACGTACTGGTGATATTTTTCTTTTGAAATTTTGAGATTTTTTTGATAAAACTGGTTTCATTTATTTTTTGTTAACATAACTACAAAAGCGACGGCATTTTTATCATTATGAGAGAGACTGATTTCTATCACATAATTCTGGTCTTTGGATGAATCACTTTTAATGTTTACATACGGTGCTCCATTCGAATCATTCAGTATTTCTATCTCCTTCTGTGGGAGCGGGCTATGACCGTTGCTTAGAAACGCCTTATTAATTGCTTCTTTACCAGCAAATCGCGCCGCCAGATGCGGCGCCGGGTTTTTCTTAGAGTAACAGTACTCTAGCTCGCGAGCCGAAAAGACCCGATTTAAAAAATTCCTGTCTTTTCGTCGCTCTAGCTTATTGAACCGGAGAATAGACTCAATATCAACGCCGATCACTTCGGCAGTGTAGCATTTTGACGTTAATTCATCCAGCGATTGTGTTTAATTATATTTCAGTGGCTTTTTTGAATAATTTTGCGTTATAATCTTACCACCATGAGGGGATTTAAAATTGGTTCGAGAATGATAGGCTCTAGCCAATCAACTTTTATCATCGCCGAACTTTCTGGCAATCATCATCAGAAATTTGAGGAAGCTGAGGCGCTCGTCAGGGCGGCGGCGGAAGCCGGCGCCGATGCGGTCAAATCACAAACTTACACGGCAGACACTATTACCCTTAAGAGTGATAAAAAATGGTTTCGAGTCGGCGGTAAGGACCAACCCGGCTCTTGGCGCGGTCGAACGCTTTATGACCTTTACACCGAAGCCCACACGCCGTGGGAGTGGTTGCCCCGGCTAAAAGTTTTGGCCGAGAGTTTGGGTATGGTTTTTTTCACTTCCGTCTTTGACGAAACAGCGGTGGACTTTAACGAGCGAATGGGGGTGGAACTTTATAAAATCGCTGCTTACGAAGCCGTACATATCCCATTATTGGAAAAAGTTGCCGCTACCGGCAAACCAGTGATTATCTCGCTCGGTTTTGGAGATTTAGAAGAGGCTAGTCTAGCTCTCAAAACATTGCGTCAGGGAGGAGCCGCGGGAATAACCGCTCTTCATTGTTTAACGAGCTACGCCGACAATCCAGCTTACCAAGACTCTAATCTGGCCACCATTGCCGATATTAATCAACGTTTCAAAGTAATATCTGGTCTTTCGGACAACACTGGCGGTATTGTCATACCGATTGTGGCCGTCACTGTGGCCGGGGCAGCTGTTATTGAAAAGCATTTGATTCTTGATAGAAAACTTGAAGGACCAGATGCTCGATTCTCAATCGAACCAGCAGAATTCAAAGAAATGACGAGAGTCATTCGGCAGTTTGAAGCTGGCGATACTTCAGTGATTGATAAATATGCTAGTCAGAGTGAAATCAAAACTATCTTGGGTCAGGTTCATTATGGGCCGGCGAGTCTCCGAGAAGCGGAAAATGTGTTCTTTCGACCGTCGATTTGGGTCAAAAAAGATATCGCTAAATGTGAGATTTTCACTATCAAAAACATTCGCGTCGCCAGACCAAACACCGGTCTCGAACCAAAATATTTCAGAAAAATTCTTGGTAAAAAAGCAGAGCGCGATATCTCTGCGGCTTCTCCTTTCTCCTGGAATTTTGTCAAGAAAGACAATTAAGATTCAGAATTATATAATATCACTATGCGGCCAAATACTGTCGAACACATTATAAAAGACCGATTGGGTCAGCGAGGGTTGGAGCTTTTCGGCCGCTTGGCAACCCAGATACCTGAGTCGGCAGAAGCCATTGTCTTGTTGCAAGGTGACCAGTTTGACCGAGCAACTAAGGTCTTGGAACTTTTTCGCGCTAATTATGCTCCCTTGATTGTCATTACCGGTAATAACGCTATGATGGAACGGCGGCGGATAAATCACGAGAATGACTTGTACTTATCCGAGTTGGTCAAATATTGTCGAACGGCGGGAATACCAGAATCAGCCATAATCACTGACGATAAGGCGATGAATACTAAGGACCAGGCGGTGAATGTCATCCGTCTGGCTCGGGAGCGCGGTTGGACAAGGTTACTCATTGTTACCTCACCATACCACCTCTTGCGAAGTTTTCTCACTCTGATTAAACAAGTGGAGGAACAAAAGTGGGCGGGGTCTATTGTGATGCAAGCGCCGAAGCTCGAATGGACAAGTAGACCATCGGGACGCAATAAGACCGTTCTGGAAATGCTGGATGAGGAATTAATTAAAATGGAACGTTACCACCAGGATTTGGCCGATTTAGAAACAGGAATGCAATATGAAAATTCTTTTTCTCGGCGATAACAATTCACCTTTAATCGGTTATCTCCGAAACTTAGGCGATGAAGTCAGAGTAGAAACCGAGCCGCTCGTTGTGAAAACTTTGCGTGAGTATGACCCAGACTGGATCATCAGCTACGGTTATCGACATATTCTCAAAAAGGAGATTCTTGGGCTCTATCCCGAACGTTACATCAATCTTCACATCGCCTACTTGCCTTGGAATCGCGGCGCCGACCCTAATCTCTGGAGTTGGGTAGAAGACACACCGAAAGGAGTGACGATCCACTACATTGATTCAGGGGTGGATACGGGTGATATTATCACTCAAAAAGAGGTAATTTTTACCGGCAAAGAAACTTTGGCTTCTAGTTATGCCAAATTGCGAACGGCGATGGATAATCTCTTCCGCGAAATTTGGCCGCAAATCCGTGCTGGCGCCACGCCACGACAAAAACAAATCGGTGTCGGTTCCTGTCATCGTGTCGCTGACCGAGCCAAAGTAGAGCATCTTTTGACTGCCGGTTGGAAGACGCGGGTTAAAAATCTCCGCTCCGTCAATACAAATTGACGGAGCTTTTTCTCTTTCAATTTTTGCACTATAAATCCAGCCATGAGTCCGACTTGAATTATTCCTTCCTGCACATCAAGGGACTCAATGTGGTCGCCAGTCTCTTTATTAAATCTGGCGATAGATTCGATGTCAACGCCGATCATCTCTCGGTAATTTCTCTATCAGATTACCTTCAACGACCAAAAAATCTATTTCCGTCGCCAAAAATGTATTGATAGCATCCAGTGGGGTTTCCACAATCGGCTCACCAGCTAAATTAAAAGATGTGTTCAAGAGGAGTGGCACCTTGGTTAATCTGTAAAATTCGCTGATCAATTCGTAATAACATCCATTGACGGTGGACACTGTTTGGAGACGCGCGGTATTGTCAATATGCAAAACGGCGGGAATTAAATCTTTTTTATCTTTTCTTGCTGGAGCATGAAGTAACATAAAAGGACTGGGTAAATCTAGCTCAAACCAATGGACCGCCTCGTTCAGTAAGATGGAGGCGGCAAATGGCCGCCACGGCTCGCGATGTTTAACGCGGTTATTTAGGACATCTTTCATTTCTTTTCGTCTTGGGTCGGCCAAAATGGAACGGTGACCAAGGGCACGAGGACCATATTCTGAACCACCCTGAAACCAGCCGATGATTTTTCCAGCGGTAAGGAGTTTGGCAATTTCTGGCAAATTAGCCTTGCGGTGAGAAATTTGTTTGGCAAATTTAGACAAGGCGTCCTTGATTTCCGTCTCGCTATAGTTGCGCCCGAGAGAAGCGGATTTCATTTCCCAGTCGCGAGGCTGATCAAAAATGATATGTTTGCCATAAAGCGCACAACCGAGAGCGATGCCAACATCGGAAGCGGCTGGCTGAACAAAGAGGTTCTTAAAACCCACCCGGTCAATAAAATTTCTATTGGCATCAATATTTAATCCGCAACCACCGGCAACACAAAGATTGTGGGAGCCAGTGATCGCCTTAAGGCGATCACCCAGAAAATTAGCCACAAATTCCAATATTTTTTGCGCCGCGTAGGCCACCGCCGAGTAATATGGGTCGGGCAGAGTTTCTATAGTTCGCGCCGGCCTCTTTAGTTTGATCGGCTCAAAAAACTTAAAATTGTTTTGCCGTCGCGTCAGAGACAAGATTTTCCACCGCAGCCAAGATCGGAGATAAAAAACTTTTTTGAGCAGTCGCTGAATTTTTGCAGACAAATTTGGCGCCGCTTTGACGGACTGGGTTTTGGCGAAAAACAGATTTGCGTTGCAGATAGGTTGTCCTAAAAAAATTTTTACCCATCGTTCCAAAGGATACCTTTTAAGCAAGGAGTCGTCGCCGTAAGCTGCCAGTCCCATCATTTTCCCCTCATTATTGGCACCAAAGCCCAAATAAACCGCTGACAATTTTTGATACAGCTTCCCAATCCCAAATGAATAGATGGAATCGCGGCCGCGGCGGAGGTGAGTCATGGTTTGGATTTCATACAGTTTATTCTCCCGCCCGCGATATAACGCCTCTGTTTCGTAAGCTGTAGCGCCAAATTGATTGATATAACCTTGGCCGACGCCATCATAGATGAGAATCGCCGCTTCCTCAAAAGGCGAGCAAAGGAAAGTACTAGCGGCGTGAGCGTCATAGTGGCGAATAGATTCCAGACGGATCTTCCTAAATTCTTGGGCCTTAGGCCATTCCAGAAAGATTTTTTTCATATCGACCATTCCCGGCAGGCCTACTTGGCTAACCACAATGAGATCAATATCCGCCGGCTTTAAGCCCAGGCTGTTTAGGCAATAGTCAATGGACAATCCCGGAAAAGCTGAAGAATGTTTAAAACGGTTCAAGCGTTCTTCCGCAATGGCGACCACCTTTAAGCCTGCAATCAGAGCCGCTCCCGTATCATGGCCAATCAGTTGGAGTCCCAAGATATTCATGTTTCAATTATTATATATAAAATTTTGGGGTGCAATGTAAAGACTTGGCGAGTGTTTCGCGCTCGCCCTTTTCTTTTGGCTTAAAAAATGTTAAGAAAGTGGTTAATGATTACCATTCGGGTTATCCCTCAACTCCACATCAAAGGTTCCAAGGTCGTTAAACCGGTGCACACCGAGGCTTTGCGAGTGGTTGGCGACCCGACTGAACTCGCGGCCCGCTATTACACGGAAGGCGCCGATGAACTTATTTACCTAGATGTTGTCGCTAGCCTTTACGAACGCAATTTGGATCTTTCTTTAGTTCAAGCGGTCGCTGACAAAATCTATATTCCTCTGACAGTCGGTGGCGGCATCCGTTCAATTCACGATATTTCTAACGCCCTCCGGGCGGGAGCAGATAAAGTGGCAATAAACACTCAAGCGACTAAAAATCCATGGTTGCTTAAAGAGGCAGCCGAAAAGTTTGGTTCCCAATGTATTGTGTTGTTTGTTGAAGCAAAAAGTACCGGCTCAAACACTTGGGAAGTGTTGACTGACGGCGGCCGCGAGCGGGCGCGGCGAGATGTAATTGAATGGGTCAAACAGGCGCTTGATTTGGGGGTAGGAGAAGTCTTACTCACTTCCGTTGACCGCGATGGCACCAATCGGGGTTATGATTTAGAATTAATTTCAGTAATTTCTTCGTTCGCAACCGTACCGGTGATTGCCCATGGTGGCGCTGGAAATTTAGCTACTTTTCAGGCGGCAATCAAAACGGGGAGGGCCGACGCGGTTGCTGCTTCATCGGTTTTTCATTATCAGCAATTAACACTCCGTCAAGTAAAAGACGGGCTAAAAAGAAACGGCATTAATGTTCGCTTATGACAACGACCACTTTTAATCGAGCTAGAAAGATTGCGGTGATAGACTATGGTGTCGGCAATCTTTATAGTGTGGAACGGGCCCTTAAATCCTTCACAGAAAACTATATTATCACTGAAGATCCGGCGGATATCGCAGCCGCACAGGCAATTATTCTGCCAGGCGTCGGCGCCTTCGGCGCGGGAATGGAAGGATTAAGGCGCCGCGGCTTGGTACAACCAATCAAAAATTTTGCTCAAACTGGTAAATTAATTCTTGGTATTTGTCTCGGGGCGCAAATTTTGTTGAGCGAGGGATATGAGTTTGGGCACTGGGAAGGATTAGGGATCATTGAGGGGCAAACGATTCCCTTTTCGTCACTCGCGCTGGGAACTAAAATTCCCCATATTGGTTGGAATATTCTGCGTCCAAAAAAAGAAGATGGTTGGGAAAGGACAATCCTGGCTGGACTGGGACAAGAAATTAGCGCCTATTTTGTCCACTCCTTCATTCTCCAACCAAAATATGACCAAGATATCAATGCTGTTTCCCAATACGGCGGTCGAGAGTTCACCTCAGTGATTCGGAGAGAAAATATTTATGGTTGTCAATTTCATCCCGAAAAAAGTGGTGGCGTGGGTTTGGCAATAATTCGTAATTTTATAAATTTAATAGATTAAGGTAAGATTAAGATCTAAAACATTATGCCGCGATATGGTTTACCTGAGCAAGTAAAATTCTGTAAGCGCTGTGTTATCCCAAACACGCGGGCGACTTCATGTAATGAATACCAAAATAGACGCGATTATCAACATCAATATATTAAATTTGACAAAGAAGGAATATGTTCAGCTTGCCGGTTCAATGAGTCAAAAGAAAATAATGATATTGATTGGCTAAAAAGAGAACAAGAATTACTTAAATTACTCGATCAACATCGGAGTCGGGACGGTTCTTATGACTGTATTGTTCCCGGTAGCGGCGGCAAAGATAGCGTCTACGCTTCGCATATTTTGAAGTATAAGTATGGTATGCATCCCCTAACGGTAACCTGGGCGCCTCATCTTTATACAGACGTTGGTTGGAAAAATTTTCAAAATTGGATGCATATCGGTGGATTGCCTAATTTTCTCTACACGCCAAACGGAAAAATTCATCGACTATTGACGCGAAATGCTTTTCTTAATTTATTACATCCCTTTCAACCCTTTGTCATGGGACAAAAAACAATTGGGCCAAAGATGGCGGCTTTGTTTAATATACCGCTGGTTTTTTATGGCGAGAGTCCTGGAGATTACGGCGCCCATATATCAATTAATCAAAGAGGTTTTAGCACCAAAGCCGAGGAAATAGCTGATCCAACGCATAATCTTGGATTTCGTTTGGATCATGTGGATAAGAACATGAAACCAGAAGAAATTTATTTAGGCGGTAAGCCAATTGTTGAATATTTAAAGAGCGGGATTGAGTGGGCTGAGCTTTCTCCATATTTGCCGCTTGATCCAGAAATTATCGCTGAGAAAAAAATTATCCAGGATTATCTTGGTTATTATTTAAAATGGGTCCCTCAAGATTGTTATTACTACGCTGTCAAACATAGTGGTTTTGAAGCCAATCCAGAAAGGACGGAGGGAACATATTCAAAATATAACAGCATTGATGATAAGACTGATGGTTTTTTTTACTATACAACTTATATTAAGTTCGGTTTCGGTCGCGCCACGAAAGATGCAGCTCAAGAAATCAGAAATCATCATATTACCAGAGAGGAAGGCATATCTTTGGTTCATCGTTTTGACGGAGAATTTCCAAAACGTTATTTTAAAGAATTTTTAGAATATATAAGCTTATCAGAAGAAGATTTCTTGAAAACGATAGATGATTTTAGAGATTCCCATATTTGGAAAAAAAATGGCACTAAATGGGAGTTGCGCAATAGGGTCTCATAATTATTTCGACAGTTTATGTATATTCTTGGGTTATCATTTTTTTATCATGATTCCTCTGCTACATTACTCCGAGATGGAGTGGTGTTGGGAGCGGTTCAGGAAGAACGGTTTTCACGAAAAAAATTTGACAATGGATTTCCTTTGCAATCTATTCAGTTTTTACTTCAACTAGCTCAAATTAACATTGACGATATTGATAAAATTATTTATTACGAAAATCCGCTTAAAAAATTAGTCAGAATTATTCGCTCTTTTGTCGCTACTGCACCCAGGAATTTATCGACTTTTGGCCAAGCAATGAACCTTCAGTTGCGTTATAAACTTTGGATTAAACGGGTAATTCGACGAGAAACAAATTTCCGTGGAAAAATTAGCTACGTTGACCACCATCAAAGCCATGCCGCTTCGGCTTTTTATCCTTCACCATTTAATGAGGCGGCCTTTTTAACTCTTGATGGTGTAGGTGAATGGGCTACTACCACTTTTGGTCAAGGAAATAGCCGGGGTCTTGAGTTTTTTGGGGAAATTGATTTCCCCCATTCTCTTGGTTTATTGTATGCCGCCTTTACCTATTTTACCGGATTTAAAATAAATTCTGGAGAATATAAATTAATGGGACTCGCACCTTATGGTGAACCGAGATATCTTCAGACAATTTTAGATAATTTGATTGATTTAAAATCCGATGGTTCTTTTCGGATTAATCAAGATTATTTCGATTATGCCACCGGTGAAAAGATGATTAACGAAAAATTCTGTTCTCTATTTAAACGTCAAGCGAGAAAGCCGGAATCAGACTTGACTCAGGATGATATGGATCTGGCCCGCTCAATTCAAGAAGTAACCGAGCTCGCAGTGTTAAACATCGCTACTCGGGTAAAAAAAGAAACGGGGCAAAAAAATTTATGCCTAGCTGGTGGAGTGGCTTTAAATTGCGTGGCCAACAGCAGACTTTCGAGAACTAATTTGTTTGAAAACATTTGGGTCCAACCGGCAGCTGGCGACGCCGGAGGCTCACTTGGCGCGGCGCTTTATTTTTGGCATCAAATCCTTGGTAAACCAAATTTATTTAAATCATCAAATTATTTCTTTAATCCCTATCTTGGTCCAGCCTATAATAAAAAAGTTATTCGTGAATTTTTAGATTCAAATTATCTTCCCTATTCTGCCATTAACGAAATTGAAGAAACAACGGCTCGTCTTCTAGCTGATGGCTATATTATTGGATGGTTCCAAGGAAGAATGGAATTTGGACCTCGAGCCCTTGGTAACCGAAGTATTTTGGGACATCCAGGTTTACCCGATATGCAAAAAAAGATGAATCTCAAAATAAAATTTCGAGAGTCATTCAGACCCTTTGCGCCGGCGGTATTGGAAGAACGGGCGAAAGAATGGTTTCAAGAGGCAGTGCCGTCGCCTTATATGCTTTTTGTTTTTCCTGTTTGTCAAAATAAGAGAGTTCCAGAAAAAAACGGCGAAAAAAAATTATTCGGCATTGATAAATTGAATGTGTTACGGTCTTTGGTTCCGGCGATTACCCATGTTGATTATTCTGCACGAATTCAGACGGTAAACCAAAAAACTAATCTGCGATTTTATACCTTAATCAAAAAATTTTACGAGTTAACAGGATTACCAATGATCATTAACACTTCTTTCAATGTTAGAAACGAACCAATTGTTCGAACACCAGAAGAGGCTTATCGCTGTTTTATGAGAACTAATATGGATTATCTGATTTTGGAAGACTTTCTTCTGACTAAGAAAGAACAGCCCAAAAAAGAAGAGCGAGATTGGGAAAAACTCTATGAACTTGATTAAAAATAGACTATTGATTCTAGTAATTTTCGGGATTATTTATCTTTTTTGGATTAGGTTGGTTGGTTTCTCTATTCTATTATTAGTTCCATTTATTGTCTATGAAATAATCTTGCGTTTAGTTTTACGATTGATTTATGGCCGGCAATATCGTTTTGCCCTTTATAACTATTTTATCGTTGATCATCCAATTTATGGTAATGCCTTTCGAAAAAATATCGTGAGCCAGAAAATTGATTTTCCTGTTTTTGATAAATTTATCTTCAAACCTGGGACTCATATTTCACTTGATTTAGCCAAAAACAAAACTGAACGAATTAAGTATTCTATTAATTCTCGTGGTTTTCGCGGTCCAGAATTTTCCTTAACAAAAAAACCTGGAATCATTCGGGTTTTCGCCAGCGGCGGTTCAACCACTGCCTGCAATTCGGTTGACGACGATGAGGCCTGGCCGGCAGTAATGGAAAAAGAGTTACATTCTCGGAGACATTTAGTCGAGGTTATCAATGCTGGAGTTCAGGGTTGGTCTTCATATCAGGAATTATTGCGTTTTAAGCACGAGATTGTGAATTACCAACCTGATGTAATTCTTCTGCACCAGGGTTGGAACGAAGAATTTGCCTACAGTTCGCAGAATCTTGGTCGATGGTGGCAACCGCGAGTTGTGCGCAATATGATTGAAACTCGTTATTTTTATTCTAATAAACATCCTTGGCTTTCTCAAACTCGGTTTTTGCTTTTATTTTATCTCGCTCAATTATATTTCAAGGATTTTATTTTTAATCGTCAAATGAGATTTACCAATCCTGAGCGTTGGATTTGTTTACAACGTGGAGAATATCTTCCCGCTTGGTTTGATAATTTGATAGAAATTGCGCGTGAAGCAAAAACTAGAGGTATCTTGGTTTATATAATAAATTATCCTGGCTTGTGTGATTTAAATGATTCATCAACGGTTCGCGAGATTTATTTGAAAAATACGAGATTAAGCCGTTTTTACGCCGATTATCAGGCTGTTTCCAAAAAACAAATTCAAAAAACACTCAAACAAATTGAACCTTTAATTCCCCTGATTGAGACTGAGAAAGAATTGCTTCGTTATCAAGCCGAGGAACGTTTGGATTTTTTTATAGATGAAATTCATCTATCCGCCAAGGGTAACGCTTGGCTGGGTAAAATTATTGGCAAAAAATTAGCTGAGGACAAAAACTTTGTCCAACTTAAAAGCAATTTGGTTTTTAAAGAAAAAGAAATCGGATCCATCCGAAACGAGATTAGCAAGAATTATGCTTATATTGATGATTTTCTGGCAACAACAATCAAAAAATTAAAACAAAAAAAATGGCACAAAGATAAACTTGATTTACCGACCGATCGTTACACCACTTTTTAAGACGAGGAATTGATCAGGGCCACAATACGATCAATAGCTTGTCGGTCGATTGGCGGCAGTTCTTCAGATTGCCATTTCCCCTGCTTAAAATCCGAAAGTCTAGTTTCAAATTGTTCGCGAGAAATAATTACTTCCTTAAGATGGTATAATTCTTGACCGGCGTTAATCGCTGTGAGTCTAGAAAAATTGACAAAAATAGCCGGTGTGCCACTGGCTAAAACTGTAATACTTGCCGCTGTCCAAGGGTCCAGGACACAAAGATCAGACAAGGCAACCAATTCTTCGGTTTCTGCTTCGTCACAAACAATTTTAACCGATAAATTACGAAAAGAAAGATAAAGAGCAATATTGTCGCCAGGATGAAGTTTAAAAACAACTTCTGTTGTCTCTGGCGGAAAAAATTTTCTGATTGACTCTAAAATTTTTTGGAAATAATTCAGGTGTTCTTCAACCGAAAAAGACCATCTTTTCCTCTTATGTAAACCCCAAACTAAAACGGTGATAATTTTTTCCTTTTTTCCCAAATCATATTTTTGCTCCAGTTTTTTTCTAAATAAAAAGTTTTGTTTAACAAGCTGTTTGAGCTCATAAGAAATTTGCTGTTCTATTATTCCCACCTTAACCATTCGTTCGGGAGAAATTTTGCAACGTTCTTGAAAAATTTCTATCGCCGATTCATCCATTAGTCCTAAGCGATTAACGACCCCTGATGAATTGGCGTAAGCTAGACCGCCGCCGAAAAAATCAACTATCCAATATAAACCATCCATCAGGCGATAATAAAATTTTCGCCAGCGCGACGGCGCAACAAAATTCAACTTGCTAACCGTTTTGTTTCCACCATAAGCCCATTGCAACATAATAGTGTCAATTTCTTGACGATTGGCTTCTTTCAAAAGGGTTTGATAGGGTGGCAAGTTTTTAGTTAAAATCAGTTTGGTTGGTTGATGAATTTTTAAAAATTGTCGGCAGGCGCGCAAATGTAAATAACGTTTGAACATTGGCGTTAAAAAGGGTAAATAAATCCATGGTATTGGTTTTAGTCCTTGTTCAATAAGATGATATGGGTAATGATTTTTTTTTAGATATTTTTCCATCTGGTCGCGACGACTGTCTGGCCGGCGGACAATTAAAAATTCAATTTGGTAATACAGCGAGAGCCGCGGAATTAGTTTAATGTAATATTTAAGCGGGCCAATATAAGCTGGGACGAAAAAAAGTTTAGGTGTTTGCATTATTATAGACGCGATAAAAATAAGATTTTTTATCTTTGAGTAATTCTTCGGGCGAAGCCTCTTCTGTAATTCGACCATGTTTTAAGACTACGAGTTTATCCGCCTTAACTATCGTGGAAAGCCGATGAGCAATAACTAAGATTGTAGTTTGACCTTTTAAACCCTCAATTGCCCGCTGAATTTCTAATTCCGACTCGCCATCTAAAGCACTGGTTACTTCATCGAGCAATAAAATAATCGGCTTTCTGGCTAAGGCGCGGGCAATTCCCACCCGTTGTCGTTGGCCGGCTGAAAGCCGCGCGCCACGTTCTCCAACTAACGTTTGGTAGCCGTCAGGCAAGGTTTGGATAAAAGAATCCAAGTGAGCCAGCTTAGCCGCCTCTCGGATGTCGGATGTAGTGACGGTTAAATTGAAAAAACGGATATTATTCTCAATCGTATCGTTCAGTAAAAAAACATCTTGGGGGACATAACCAAGGTTAGCACGCCAATCCCTAAGAAGAATATTGTGAATCGGCACTCCATCCAACCGAATTTCTCCACTGGTCGGCCGAAATAATCGCAACAATAAATCAAATAATGTAGTTTTGCCGGCGCCAGAGATACCGATAATTCCGACAAACGTGCCATGGTTAATTTTAAACGAAACTTCATTAAGCACCGGTTGATTATTGGTATAGGCAAAACATACTCGTTCAAAAGTCAGTTCTTGTATAAACGAAAAAGGTTGATGACCCAGATTTTCTTCACTTTCTCGTTCAACTGCTTCTTCATAGGCAGTAGTGTCGTGTAAATAAGGGGCCAAATCAACAACATGCTGCAAATTACTTTGAACGGTTTGAATATAAGTAAAAATACGGTGAACTAAGTAAGCCAGTGCCGCCATAGCCACAAATGAGAAATCGGGATCATAAATGCGCATAATGGCAAAAATGATAAGGATATAAACGACACTTACTGGTTGAACAAAAACCGTAGCCAAGGTACCGAAAAGCGACGAGCGAACCTGAAATCGTCGTAAAGAATCGAAATAACGGCATCCTTCATCTAAAAATGGCCGAGTGATTCCGAATGCTTTTATTGTCTTCAGGCCGGCAGTACTTTCTCCAACTAGATGAGTCACCTCTTTATTCAAAGTCGCCGTTTTTCGAGCAAGGATTTTAATCCAATGCAATATCGGACTCATTAAGACAAAAAAGATACCACCAATCAATATGGTTGAGAGGGTCACTAACCAGGAAATATTGAGAGCGACTAACAAATACATTACTAGGCTAGCACTTAACACTAATGAGTCAGCCATAATTTCAAACAATTTTGCGCTCATGGAGACATCAACCATAAGTAAGGTTTCCAAATAGCCAACGCGGCGAGTTAATAAATGAGACCAATTGGCCGCCAACATCTTACGGAGTAGGGCTTCGCGCCGTTCACGTTCAAATTCCGATCGAATGACTATTCGGATGTAGTTAAAAATTAAGAGGGCAATTGCTTTTAAGAAAAAGAGGAAGGCAATCAGAATGATGAAAGTGGCAAAACGCACCTCGATTCGCAATAAAGAAAAAATAAAAACAATTGCCTTAGAAACAATATCATCACCAGCGGCCCCACCATGATTGATGAATGAAAAAAGCGGAATCAAAGCATTCACTCCTACAGCTTCAAACAAACCACTCAAGAGGCCAAGAATGGCTAAAAAAATAATTTTAACTTTATAAGGTCCAAAAGCTTTTCGAAAAGGTGTTAGTAAAGATTTTAGTTTAAAGAAGATATTCATAAATTTAATGATTCAATTGTCTGAGTTACCAGGTTGGCGAATCGTTGGCCAGCTTGACCGTCAAGCGGACCGACAAAACGTTGACGCAATCGTTCTCGGCCGACGGCGTTTAATTTAGGGTTTGCTAAATATCCCAATAGAGCGTCCAGAAACTCAGCGCGCGATTTAACAATCCAAGTGCCTTTAGTCCGGACGATTTCCAAATAATAATCACTTTCATAACTTGAGGCCAGGGATTGGCGATTACGCGGTATATTAATTAGCGGTTCAAATGCGACATTAATTACCGGTTTATCAAATGCTACCGCATCTAAGGTGATAGTTGAAGCGACATTAACTACTATAGCAGCGTGAGCCAAACTATTGGCAAATCGTTCCATTGCTCTAACACTAAAATCGCCATGATCTTTAAATCCTTTGGAGGGGAGATTAATTTGGTCAATAATTATTTTCGGCCGGCCGATTAGGGCGCTGAATTTTTTCTCATCTTGGCGATAACTAAAATGAGGACGAATTAATAAAGAAACGTTTGGCAGTTGGCCAGATTCCATAAATTGAACTAGCAGAAGTGCAATATCAGCATCTTCTGGTATAGATTTGCCTTCTGAAGTAAATAAAATTATTGGATGTAATGGGTTTAATTTAAACTCGTTGCAAAAACGATCTCGAGACCATAAAAATTGCTTTTGTCGATAACCGTCAAATTGCAGAATTCCAATAATTTTTATTTGTTCCCGTTTATAACATTGGAATAACACTGCTTGATCAGCCATAAATTGGCTCCAGACTACTAAAATGTCGGCCTTGGTACGGAAACCAGCACGCGATAAATTATCCCAACTTTTAGGCATTCCAATAGTCTTAACCTTTTCTCGGCGGGCGGCTTTAAGTAAGGCTGATTCAATATTAGATGAGATTGAAGTGGAAATAATTAAATGAGGTTGTTCGGTTTTAATTAGAATGCGAAATTCATTAACTCTTTTTTTTTGGCCGAGGTAAAAGTCTAGCCAACGAACGAAATCTCTCAAAAAAATAATTTTGGAGAGAGGCAGAAAAATTAAAGCAAATAATCCGTATCGAAAAAAACTAAGATCTTCCGGTTTTGTAAGAGCTCTGGTACCATAGCGCAACTTTAAGGCAATGAATTTACTCCATAAAAGATATTTATGAAGACCGAGAAAAAAAATGTCCGCTCTAGTATGGCTGTCATCTTTAAAATATTTAAATACCACATTAGGATGAGAAAACTCCTGAATGAAACGCGGGTCGTTAAAAGCTGGAGTGAGGATTATTAGCCGATATTTTTCACGTAATTGGCAATAAAAATCATTTTGTAATAAATTACGAGCTGTCATACTGCGGCCAACGGTTAAAAAAATTGTGGGTAAGGTTGACTTCATAGCGCTTGGATTTTAGCCCGGATATTATTAACCAGCAACTCTGTCGTTAATTCGTCAGTGGTGTAACTCAAAATCAGCGCTTGAGATAATTCTCGAGGTAAAACTTTAATTAATTTGTCTGTATTGTGTTCCATTATTTCTTGCCAGGTATCATGGTTTATTGGCAATTTTTGTCGTGGTTGACGACCGCGAACTTTCATTCGTTGCCAACGTCGGGACGCCGCGGCTGAAAGCATAATGTAAACGTGGGCGCCAAGATGGCGTCGCACATAACGGGACAATTCCTGATCCGTTACGTGATGTTCATATAGTGATAAGGCATATTGTCCTAAACCGCCATCTAAAATAACGATTTGGTTTTGCTTAGTTCGCATATGCGCTTTTTCTGTCATAGCTAGATGGGTGGAAAGCAAAAAAAGTTTATGGCGAAGCAGAGACCAAGCTGAGCGTCCCTCCCAGATTGTGTAAATTATCAAGTAAATTGCGCGACCGGGTCGGCGCCAAATTGCTAACCAAAAATAATATCGTTGTTCTTTTAATGAGGAGAATTCCAGATATTCAGCTGTTAAAACTTGTGCCAATCGCCGAGCTGTCGTTGTTTTACCAGCGCCTGATGGGCCAAAAAATTCTATTATTTTGGGGTTTAATTTTTTATTTTCCATTATTTATCATGAACGCAAGAATATTTTTCGCCCGTATTGACCAGGAATATTGTTTAGCCTCGACTCTGGCATGTTGGGCTTTTGTAAGCATTATTTGATAATGATTTAGCACTTCATTAATTCCATCGACCAACGCTTGAACACTATTTGGTTTAACTAGGGTAGCATTATTATTATTTAATATTTCACGTGTCGAAGGTAAATCAGTAGCAACGATTGGCACACCGCTCGCCATATATTCAAATAATTTAATTGGTGAGGTGTCATAGGTGACGAAATTAGTTAAATATTTTTGTGGTGATAATCCGGGATTAGGATAAACCAATATGTCGGCTGAACGTAAATAATTGGCAATCGCACGATAAGGGCGACGACCCAGAATAATAACGTTGGACAAATTAAAACGTTGGCGAAATTGTTGACAGTCGTCAGTTGTTCCACCGACAAAAACAAAGTCCAGAGCGGGTAAAATTTGCGCCGCGGCGGCCAAAATATGAGCTCCTTTCCAATCATACAGATGGCCGGCATAAAGAACTATGGGATGATGGGATTTTGACACTAATTGCTGCCGCAAGGCTGAACGGTCAAAAGGGGCACAATAGGCATCCAAATCAAACCCATTTGGAGCAATTAATATTTTAGTTTGAGTAAGGCCAAATAATTGCTCGCATTGCTTTGCCTTCCATTGATTAGTGATTGTCAATCCATCAAGGCGACGAAGCGCCAAACGCCAAAACCAGCGGTGATGAAATGGAAAAGCGTGCAAATCATAATAAACGCGATAACCCAAGGTTTTTAAAATTAAAGCAGGAATCAGACTTCTGGTATAAATAATTGATTGTCGTGAACGTCCAATAAAAGCCATCAGCAAGACTAAGGAAAAAATTATTTGATCACTCAGGAAAGCTAGTCGGAATAAACTCCAAGAAAATACCGGACGGCTGGTTATCCGTTGTCGCCATAAAAAAAGATTGAGGGTTGATAAATAACTGACCAAATCAAGAAAAGGATAAAAATTGACGGAAAATGATTTGGCGGCACCGTAATAATCATAAATATTTTTGGCCGGCAAATGCCGGAAGGTTGGCGAAATCAATTTAACCGTCACGCCTTGCCGGCCCAACGCTTCGCAGGTTTTTATCATGTTGATTCCATAGGCCTTTTCGGTCGGTAACCGCAAGGTGGAGAGATAATAAATAATTTTTACCGGAGATACCATTTGATAGTTTTTTCCAGGCCGGTTTCCAGGTCAGTAGTCGGAGCGTAGTTAAAAAATTTTTTGGCCCGACTGATATTTAATAATCGTCGTGGTTGACCGTCTGGTTTAGTGGTATTCCATTCAATTTTTCCATGATAGTCCATCAAGCGGCAGATTGTCGTGATTAGGTTCTGAATTGAGATTTCCTGACCGCTGCCCAAATTAACCGGTTCAGCCCCATCATACATTTCTGTCGCTTGAATAATACCATTGGCGGCATCGTCAATGAAAAGAAATTCTCTGGTCGCCTTCCCTGTCCCCCAAACTTCAACGACCGGTAATTTTTTTATTTTTGCTTCATAAACCTTGCGAATCAAAGCGGGAATAACATGAGAATTGGTTAAATCAAAATTATCACCCGGACCATAAAGATTGACCAGTAATAAATAGATAGCATTAAACCCATATTGTTGACGATAGCTTTGAGCTTGGACCAAAGCCATTTTTTTGGCTAAACCGTAAGGAGCATTGGTTTCTTCTGGATAACCGTCCCAGAGTGACTCTTCTTTGAATGGCGCTGGGGTAAATTTCGGATAAGCGCAAACTGTACCGATAGCGACATATTTTTTTACTTTGGCTTGGCGCGCTGCTTCCATCATTTGGGTGCTCATCATAATATTGTCATAAAAAAGTTCACCGGCGTGCGTTTGATTATAACCAATGCCGCCAACTTTGGCGGCTAAATGAATAACGACATCCATTTCCCGAACTACTGTTTGACAATCCGACCAGCGCCGTAAATCAAACTCTCGACTCCGCGGCTGATAAATCTTGGCTTTAGTCATACCGCGTTCAATAAGTTTGGAAACAACTGCTGAACCGAGAAATCCACTGCCACCCGTGATTAAAATTGATTGGTCTTGTAATTTCATTTGGTGATGAGTATTTTTTTGAAGCAACGATAAGGAAATATCAAAAATGGAAATAAAGTTTTGAGACTTCTATGAAAAGATTGTCTTTTTTTCTTCTTAACTAAAGCTTTAATTCTGGAAATATTTTGGCCAGAAAAAATAATGAATGAAGCCTCGTTAGGAATGAGAATTGATTCCGACAAATTAACGAGGTCAGTTTTTCGCCACTGATGAATATGGCGTTCAAATTTATTGCCATATAAAGTGTCCTGCTCACCCATAATTTTCGGCGTACTGATTAAAACATTTCGCCCAATCCGACGAAGTTGGTTCAAAAGTCTTAAACCCTCTTCATAGTTTAAATGTTCAAGCACATCAATGAGTAGAATCAGGTCATAGGAAAAATTTTTTATTGATGGGACAATATTACAAGCATCTCCGATATAAATTTGGTTATATATAAATGAATGAAGCGGGGTGAGATAGTCACGATAAGCTTCAATCCCATCAATTTGAGTTTGCCAGTGCCGATAAGCTTCGCTTTTCTTGTCGGCCCCAGTCCATAAATCAAGATATTCTCTGGCCAAAACTCCATATTTACCAAAACCTACTCCGACATCCAAAATGCTTTTCGGTTTCGTTAAAATCATAATTTCAACGATCTCATTTAATTGTTGCGAATGACTGCCCGGCATAAAATTTATTACGATTTGGGTTCGTTTATGATATAGTAAAAAACGATTTTTAGCAATGAATTTAGCGATTAATCTCTTATGGATTTCGACCAATGATCAGACGGGGGCTTTTGTTTATGTGCGAAATTTACTGGATCAACTTTTATCACTTGGCTCAGCGACCAGTTTTTTAATCATCACTCGTTGGTCAGATCGTCATTTTTTCAGCCAGCGCTATGGCCGCCGATCAAATGTGACTATTATCATCAGTGATATTAGGAATGATCTCTTATTCCATCCTTGGCGAGCCAGTCGTAAATTATGGTCCAGTTGGCGTGGTAAAGAAAAACAAAAAGAAAATATTATTGCTCAAGAACTTAATCGATTGATTAAAAAATATGAGGTTAAAAAAATGTTTTTTCCAACTCAAAAAATCTACCCGCGAGGATTACTGTCGATTGAATATTATGTCACAGTTTTCGATTTACAACATGAGTATTGGTCGGAAAATTTTTCTACCGCTGAAATCAACTCTCGGCGCGATGATTTAATCTATATTCGCAGTACAGCCAAACATATTTTTGCCATCTCCGAACATACTAAATCAACATTAATTAAAAAAATAAATTTCCCTGCCGATAAGATTACCGTTACTCCTTTGGCTCCATCAATCAATCGTTCCGCGCCCCGACCAATCAGTCTGCCGACCTTGTTTTTGTTTTATCCCGCTGCACTTTGGCCACACAAAAATCATTGTCTGGTAATTGAGGTGCTTTACCGTTTAGCTAATATTTATCCTGATTTACAAGTTGTTTTCTCCGGTCTGATTAAGAAAAAAAAACTTAAAGAAAAACTTGATGTCTTAATTGTTAAATATGGGCTAAAATCGCGTGTTCATTTTTTAGGTTTCGTCTCAGACGAAGTTCTCCAATTTATTTACGCCCGAGCCTCTTTATTAATTTTTCCTTCGGCTTTCGAGGGCTTCGGGATGCCGATTCTCGAAGCCTATCAACATAACCTGCCGGTAGTTGCAGCGCGGAATACAAGTATTGCGGAAGTGGCCGGCGATGCAGCGCTTCTATGCGAAACCGGTAACGCCGTCGCGTTTGCGGCGGCGATTGATATATTATTAAAAAATGATAAGGTGAGAGCGTCACTTGAGCCCAAGATGACAGAACAATTAAAAAAGTTTTCTTGGATCCAAACCGCCGCTTTAACTTTAGCCAATTTAATAAACCAATGAAGCGCGCTATCATTACCGGTATCACTGGCCAAGACGGTTCGTATCTGGCGGAATTTTTGTTGAGAAAGGGTTATGAAATCCACGGCTTGGTCCGCCGCGGCTCTACTTTTAACACTAGTCGGATTGACCATCTCTACCGCGACCCACATGAGTCGAGCGTCCGGATGTTTCTCCATTCCGGCGACCTGACTGACAGCTCCAGCGTCTCGCGCTTAGTGGAAAAAATCCAGCCAGATGAAATTTATAACTTGGGCGCGCAAAGCCATGTCCGCGTCAGTTTTGACACGCCGGAATACACCGGCAATGTTGTCGCTCTCGGCCCGCTCCGCCTTCTGGACGCCATCCGCGAAATGCAAATTAAGACTAAATTTTACCAGGCCTCCTCGTCGGAAATGTTCGGCCAAACAAAAGAAGTACCTCAAACCGAAAATACTTCTTTTCATCCCCGCTCACCCTACGGCTGCGCTAAAGTTTATGCCTATTGGATTACTAAAAATTATCGCGAAAGTTATGGGTTGTTCGCGGTTAATGGCATTTTATTTAATCACGAGTCACCGCGGCGCGGCGAAACTTTTGTTACTCGCAAAATCACCCGCGGTCTGGCGCGCCTTAAATTAGGTCTGGAGAAAAAACTTTTTTTGGGCAATTTGAACGCCAGCCGTGACTGGGGCTACGCCCAGGATTATGTGGCGGGAATGTGGCAAATGCTCCAACAACCCAAACCCGACGATTATATTTTAGCCACCGGCGAGACGCACACCATCCGCGAGTTTGCCGAATTAAGCGCTAAGTATTTGGGTTGGGAATTGGTTTGGAAGGGCCGCGGTTTAAAAGAAAGGGGGGTGGATAAAGAAACCGGCCGGACCTTGATTGAGATTGATCCGCGTTACTTCCGACCGGCGGAGGTGGATTTACTGGTCGGTGACGCCGGCAAAGCCAGACGCGAGCTCGGCTGGAAACCGAGCGTCACTTTTGAGCAATTAGTTAAAATGATGGTGAAATCCGATTTAATCCAAGAGACGAAAAATGCGCGGTAAAAAAATTTTAAGTTGGGCGCTTGGCAATCCGCTGGCGACAATGATTGGCTTGCGTTTCAATCACGCGCGGCCGCTGGTTTTGCTCTACCACGGTGTTACCGACCAGCCACCGACCGCGATTGAAAAATATCACGGCAAACATATTCCGGCGGAGAATTTCCGCCGGCAAATTACTTGGTTAAAACAACACTTTACCATTGTGCCGCTAGCCGAGGTGGAGGCGCTAGTTTTGGCTGGCGTGTCGGCCAAAAAGCCGCTGGCGGCCATCACTTTCGACGACGGCTATCAAAATAATTTTCGTTGCGCCTTCCCGATTTTGCGTGCCGCCAACGTTACTGCCACCTTTTTTCTAACTGGCGATTTTGTCGACCGTCGCCAACCGCTTTGGCCAGACCAGTTGGCCTATCTTTGCGGCGATGATATCGTCGCCTACGCTCGTCGACGCCAAGAATTAAAAACTGGCTCGGGTAAAAAAATCACTGGAAAAAAATCAGAACTCATTCTAGGCGCTAATTGTACCCCGCTTACTTGGGAAGAAATAAAAATTATGGCTGGAGCAGGGATGAGCTTTGGCGCACACACTCTAACCCACCCGATTTTGAGCCGTCTGACGGAAAGCGAGCAAGCGCGAGAAATTTTGGAAAGTAAAAAATTAATTGAGTCCAAACTGGGCCGCTGTCCTCACTTTGCCTACCCCAACGGCCAGCCGGGCGACTGGAATGAAGCGACGCTCAAAATTTTGCGCGAGGCTGGTTGGCGTACTGCCTGGACGACTATTCCCCACCGCCTCCGGCCGGGGCAGGAACAGCCATTCCTCTTGCCACGAGTGACTATTGCCGCTTATCATGATGATTATCGCTTCCGGACGCTAGCCACCATTTTATGAACCAACAAGCCAAAGTGATTGATTATTTTAACGAGCGGCCGAACGCTTACGCCGCGACTTATCAAGCGCCGACCAGCGAGGGCCACGCTTTTCGCTCGCGGAAAAAATCACTCTTGCGTTTGCTCGGTGCAGGGACGGGACGAGTGTTAGATGTCGGTTGCGGTCCCGGTGTGATGACAAAGGAAATTGCCGCCCGCGGCTGGGAGTATTACGGCGTGGACCTCTCGCCTCAAATGGTCGCCGTGGTGCGAGCTAAATTTGCCAATCGGGCGGGGATTAATTTTGCCGTCGGGGCGGTGGAGAAATTGGATTTCCCCGACCATTATTTTGACGCTATAGTGGCCATGGGATTAGTGGAGTATCTCGCCGACGAAGACGCGGCCATTCGCGAACTCCGTCGGGTTTTGAAGCCCAGGGGCGTTTTAATCGTTTCCATCCCCAACTGGTGGAGTCCGGCGCGAATGTGGGACCGTTGGCTCCTAACGCCGCTCGCCCGCCTCTATCGCTTCCTCGCCCGCCGCGGACAGTCCACTAAATTAAAACATCGCGAATACCACCTCGGTCATTATCGCCGATTTTTAAATCAGCGCGGCTTCGCCGTTACTGCTTGGGAGGCCTATAACTTCCGTCTTATTCCTCGCCCTTTCGACGCCTGGTTTCCCTGCCTTTCTATCATTATCGCTCTTTGGCTGGAACATTATCTTCCTTCTGTTTTTCGTTTTCTCGGTACTGGGTTGAATGTCAAAGCGAAGCGGCAATAAAATTTCCACTCGGGTTTAACTTTGATATTTTAAAATCTTCAAGAATTTATCGGCAATTGCGCGAGGGGTGAGTTTTTGCTCATAGAGAGCGCGGGCGTTTTGGGCGAGCCGGGTGGCCAGGATCGGATTGTTTTTGAGTAATAAAATCTTAGCGGCCAAGTCGACCGGGTTAGCTGGCTGAACAAAGAGGCAATTTTCGCCGTCGGTGAGCAATTCGCGATTGCTTGGCGAGTCGCGGGTGATATAAGGCAAACCGAGCGCCAGCGCTTCAAAAGTTTTGTTCTGAATCGTCCGCTCCAGTCGCGGATGAGCGGAAAATTGGCCAAGAGCAACATGAGCCGAGGACATCTGTCGGCGCAATTCTGTCTCCGGTAAAAACTCAGTAATCAGTTTTACTCTAGTTAAGTGATCATCGGCTATTATTTGGCGCACTTTGGCCAAGAGCGGTCCGCGGCCGATGAGCAAAAAATTAATTTCCTCGTTACGGAGTAATTTCGCCGCCGCTAAGACCTGTTCTACGCCTGTCGCCGATACTAACCAACCGCGAAAGAGTGCGGTTAAGGCGTCAGTCTTGGGTACAGCCGGGTCGGGATGAAAAACCGCATCGTCGGCACCGGCAAACAACACGGCTATTTTGCGCTCCGCCACGCCAAAATGGTGGTGCAAAAATTTTTTCTGCGCCACACTTTCCACCAAAATTAAATGGGCCAAACGAAAAGCTAGCCAATCAATCAACCAAATCCAGTAACGGCGCGGCGACCAGGGGCCGTAGGCGCCGCGGTCCAGCACCGCTCCCTCGTAGAGGGAATTACTGGCGTTAAAAATCACCGGCCGGCGGGCAAGCAGGCGGGCAAGTGGCACCGCGGCGTTGGACAGATAGCCGACTAACAAATAGTCGTAGGGTTCGTGGAGATGACGATGGGCGTGCCATAGAAGCCAATATTTGCGCCAGCCAGGTGAATTGTCTGTCAACAAAATTATTTTTGCGCCGCGCGCTTCCAAACCTTTGAGCAAGACTGTGTCGTGCGCCCAAGTCGGTTGATAGATTCCTAAATAGCAAAAAGTGCTCAAATTAAATTATTTTCCCGCAGGACTTTTTTAATAAACCCGTCCATTTCCCGCCGCCAAGTCTCGCGAGAAAAGCGCTCGCGGGCTAGTGCCTGGGTCTGACGAATTTCCGTCGCCAATTCTAGCGCGCTTTTTTGCTCAATCCGCGCCACCTGCCGCTCAATCTCCGACACCGAGAGCTCGGCCAGATAAGTGCCGGCGCCGGACGGCAAATCTACTCCCGTGTCTGTGCTCAAAAGCGGGTAAAGTCCAGTTTGTAAAAGGGTGGCCACCGCCGTGGAGATTGACTCTGTAGCCGTCGGAGCAATGAAAGCAAAACACCGTCTAATCAAAACGTTAAACTTTGTGCTCCCGGGATTTAAATAACTGTGCCAGCGGATATTGGGCGTTTCCAACAATTCCCGGCGGTAAATTTTCATAAAATCCGGTTCTTGGTCCACTAAACCAACAACATTAAGCTTCCATTCCGGATGTTTGGCAAAGGCCTCCAAAGTAATATCCAAGCCTTTACGTACCGCGCCGTTGCCAAAGAACCACAACCACTCTTTTTCCGGTGGCACCCATTCCGCCGCTGATTTAAAATAAGAGAGCGGCGAGGCGGTGACCGTTACTCGCGTAATTTTGTGGTGAAAAGATTTGGGGAAGGTATCTTGGACATGTTGATTACCGATTAACACGCAATAATCCACCAAATCCATCATTTGGTCCTGAATCCGCTCGTGTGGTTCCTGTCGTTTGGGGAAATAAAGCGTATTAGGACGACGTTTGAGCAACTCCTTAATCCGAGCGATTTCCGCGCTATTATTATGCTCCACTGAACTAATGACCGAATGCCAAATCTTGATGATTTTTTCTGGCTGCGGCGCCATAGCCATCAAGCGATATAACTCACCGGTACAGGCAAAAATAATGTCATAATTCTCTTCCGGCGCAAACGAGCGATTCGTGTAATGAATGCAATCAACAATAAAACCGTGGCCTAAAAAGAAGGAAACTATTTGATTGCTTTCCCATGGACCGGTGTGATAGGCAAACATTGGATGATTTTCCGGCAAGCCGGCGGAGGTAAGAGCATAACTAATGAGAATCCGTCCGCATATACGATCACGCGGATAAAGTGTCACACACTTAAAAAATCGCCTTTGCCACGAGAGTGGCAGGTGATGCTGGTAACGATAGAGATGTTTACGGATTAATTTTTTGATGGACATTGAGCGATAATTAAATAACCGAGAGGATATTCTTGGCCGGTATATTTCTTCCCGCAAGTCGTAGCCAATCGCCGCAAACACCAGTCCAAACCCAACGCCAGCGCCTCCATTAATTGATGGATCGGCGACGGGAAAAAACGATGGATCAAAGTGTAAGCGGTGCTCACCGCGCCCCGACCCAATCGTTCTAATTTTAGATTAACATAACCGATCTCTTTTAACAGGCGTTCAAGGGCTTCTTCCGAGTAACGAAAGTAGTCATGGGGACTGGGGTGAAAATAATAAATAAATGGCACGACAATCACCATTTGGCCGCCTGGCTTAGTCACGCGAAAACTTTCCTGCAAAACTGAGCTGTAATTAAAGATATGCTCTAGAACATTAATCAACAAAACAGCGTCAAAATGCCGTTCGGCCACCGGCCATGGACTCTGCTCAATATCCCAATTAATATCTGGGTGTGCCGCGGAGTTGATGTTTAAAGTAGTAAATTTGTGCCGACCTTGGATAAGGCCTCGGTAAGTGGAGCGGGTGTCGCCGCCGACATCTAAAATTTCGCCGTCAATCGTCAGAGCGGCTAAGGATTGATGAGTTAGCTTACGGAAAAGACTATCGGCCATATAATTCTTGATTTAGCTTGTCGACTAATTTGTCCAGGCTTTGGGTTTTAGCAAACTCAATGTTTTGGTCAATCAATCTGGCCTTTTCCCGATCGGATAAAGATAAAACTAAACATAATTTATCAGCTACTTCGGCTGATGTTCCATTGGTAATAATCAGCCGCTCGTCGATTTGCCCCCTTAAATTATCGTTACTGGCAAGAACAAGACAACCGCAAGCCATTGCTTCAAAAATCGTTTTGTCATACATCCCGCTTGAGCTTAAATTAACAAAAATTTCGTGACGATTGTAGATAGCCGGTGTCTGGGTATTGGGAATACTCGGCTGAAATTTCACCTTATCGAGCATACCATAGCTTGCTACTTTTTGCTTCAGTAAATTAAAATATTGCTGATCAACCGGTAATGGGCCACCATATAAACTAGCACTAAATTTAATTCCATGATTGTCTAAAATTTTCAGCGCTTCTAATAATAAATCTGGTCGCTTAATCGGCGCGATTCGGGCTAAGAATAAAATTGAATTAGGGTATCTAGAGATACTTGGGATGGGTTTAAAAATATTCGTGTCAATCCCCACTGGCATTAAAACAGTTTGGGAAAATTTGGCGGTATAAGAAAATTTGGAGGTGCAAAAAATCTTGGCGCAAAATTTGGCCGCCAAATTGGTCCGCCAATCACCCACCGGATGATTGCGCCACATAAAAATCGGCTTGCCAAAAATTCTCCAGTAAAATCCTCCTAACAAAACATACTCTTGATTCATATGAACAAACACCGCGTTATAATTTTTACGCTCGTGCCAGAGATATTTATAAAATCGCCAAAATGATACTAATTTGGCTAATAATTTTTCTCCACCCGAGGCGGGCCAGCCTTGAGCTGGTTTACCGAGTGACAAAACTTTAACATTGTTTGGTAAATTATATTCGCCTTTTTGCAAACAAACCACAACAAGGATTTTCCCATCCTTAGCAAATTCTTCAATCCAGCGGTGAAAAAAACCGAGTATCGGATCATTGCGGTCGACTTTTTGAGTAATAATCAATAATTTCATGAAATAATTTGCAAAACTTTTTTTACCACACAATCATCATCAGTGACTGAACATACGTAGGGAGTAATTTCCCCCGCGATACCAACATCGGTCGAGACCACCGGGCATTCGCAAACATTGGCCTCAATCAAGGTCATCCCATAACCCTCATACATAGAAGTTAAGAGAAACAGATCGGCAGTTTTATAGTAAGAATAAAGGACTTCTTGGCTAACCCATGGTTCAAAGATAATACTAGCTTCTAGGTTATAGCTTTTAGTTTTTAGTTTTAATTTTTGTTCTTCTGAACCAGAACCAACAATAATTAAGCCGGTTTTGGGTTTTTGTTTTATAATCTCATGCATAGCTTTAATGGCTAAGTTAACATTCTTCTCTCTCGTTAGACGAGATGCCATTAAAATAATTTTATCAAACTGTGGATATTTTTTATGAAGATCTGCGGTAATTGGGGTATTTTTTATTTTCTCAACATTAACAAAAATCGGTTTAACATATATCTTATTTTCGGCAATTCCTAAATTAGAAATTAAGTGGTTTTTAATTCTCTGGCTCACAACTCTTATTCTATCGGCCTTAGGTAATAAAAATTTTGCCAAAAAATATCTGACCTTGTTTTTCAACGATTTGCGTTGAAAATACGGGCTTCCGATATCGGTATGAATTTGCAGTTCTAATTTGATTAATTGTCGGCGCCTAATTAACCAGCCGGTTAACCCTGACTCAAATGGATCTTGGCAGGTGATGAAATCGGCTTGCCATTTAAGTTTCCGAGCCAATCTTATAGCGTCAAAAATATAAAATATTTTCAGTTTTGAATTAGTGGGATAAATCCAAAGTTTTGGCGAGACTTGATTGGCGATAAAACCAAGAGATTTTTTGGCAAATACTATTATGCGTGTTTCATCAATCAGGTCGGAGTAATCAGACGCTCGCTGGCGCACGGTGCTCGTTAAATTGAATATTTGACGATCCGAACCAATGATAATGACTTTCATAATTTAATGGGGGATGGCTAAAAATTCGCTGGCCATTTTTGACCAAGAATGGATAAATGAAAAATTAATAATCTTCTTTTGCTGTTTAAGATAATTTTGTTCATCGGCTAGCCAAATGATTTTATTCTTAATATCCTCAATATTTATTGGATCAACCAATAAAGCAATTTCTTCCAAGCGATTATTAATGCCGTTTTCTAAAGTCAAAATGAATGGTTTGCCATAATTTACGGCCGATAAAATTAGATTTGGGCTAATTTCGGAGATTGAAGGAACAATAACGGCATAACTCGTTTTTATTTTTTCTTCCAATTTTTGAGGTGACCATTGACCGATTTCTAATGATAAATCTGGCCGATCCAGTTGGATTGAAATAAAAGCCTGTTTAAGATAATCAAGATTTTTCAGTTTTAAATAACGTCCAGCCCAAAGAAAATTCTTTGTTGATGGTAAAAAAGATAGTTCTTTAATGTTGTAGTAATTTTCAACAATCACCGTTTTGGCCAAATTTAACTTGTATGGCTTTCGCCAAATTTGCCTTTGCCAATCCGTGCTGAAAACTATCGTCGTCGCATGATGAAGAATCCATTTTGTTAATCGGAAAATTATTTTTTCTTTTTTTGAAAAAAATTCTAATTCTGTTTGGTAAAAATTCCGCAATAAAATCAATTTTCCGGTTCTTTCCACATATTGTTCCCATAAAAAATCTCCGCCAATGCGGATAATTGTTTTTTTACCGAAAAGTTTTGCCGCGAGAACGACAGGCAGAGCCACACTAAACGTGTCAAGAGCCAAGCACCAATCGGTCCAAAACATAGCAGGTAAAATTTTGCAAAAATAAATAAAGTGACGCAAACCGGAAGGTAAATGTTTAATATCAGAAAATTTTTTCACCCTTACCTTGTGCCCAAGATTTTTAAATTCACGTTCTAAATTATAGGCATATTGCGCCGGCCCGCCGATGTCGGGTGGGTAAAGCGGCGTGGCGATTAATATTTTCATCAATAATTATTAAATCAAATTTCCGTCAACTTGGCAATGATTTGGGCCATTCTTTGGGAAATTTTTATCCATTCATATTTCTCCATCACTAATTTTTTGGCATTGGTGATAACTTGTTCAACCTTCTCACGATTGTTGGGATCCAAAATATATTTCACCTTTTCCGCCACACTTTTTGGATTATTAACTTTACAAAACCAACCAGTTTCACCGTCTTTTAAAAAATCAGGAATTCCGCCGACCGGCGTGCCGATGACCGGCACGCCGACGGCCATCGCTTCTAAAAACGAATTGCCCAAACCCTCCGAGCGCGAAGGACGAGCGAATACGTCGGCTTGAGCCAGATAGTTTGGTATCTCATTTGGTGGCACATGGCCTAAAAATTCTACTCTAGCTTCTAGGTGATAGCTTTTAGCTTTCAGTTTTAAATTTCTATCTTCTGGACCGGTGCCTAAAATTTGCAGACGCGCATTACTTGGTAAAAATTGCATAGCTTCAATTAAAATATCCACCCCGTTTTTCCAAACCAATCGGGACGTTGTGATTATTGTTTTTTCATTTCTCTTTTTATCCTGAAAACTAGAGCCTAAAAGCTGAAAATTATTAAGATCAACGCCGTTAGGGATTACTGTCATCGGACATTGCGCGCCCATCTGTCGCGCCCAGCGCGCGAGGTAATTCGAGATCGCTGTGAGATAATCCGCGCGCCGGAAAACCCCAAACCAGCGCGGCGCCAGAAGCCGCAAACGGTAGGCCAAACTGTTGAGATTATCCCCTTCCTGCAAAGTCAGCAGAAATGGCACCGATGAAAAACGACGTTTGAACAGCGCCGCCGCCATTCCCGCCTGATTGGCCATTATCGCCCAAACGGCGTCGTATTTTTTTTCTTGATGTAATTTGGCCGCTAAACGATAAGCGGCTAACGGAAAAAAGTATTTTGAACCGGTCAGACGATAGATTGAAACCGAGCCGATTTCTTCTTCCGCTGGCTGTTTTTGATCCAAATTGACGGTAATCAAATCAAAATCATAATCGGTCAAACGATCAGTAATTTCTTTCACTGCCACTTCGGCGCCGCCCACGAACGGTTGATAAGCTGCTGAAAAAATTAGCAGGCGTCTTTTCATTTGCTCATCTTACTACAAATCTGCTAATCTGATAATTAAATCAGGATGAAAAAATTTATTAGAGTTTTAGGTTGGGTTTTCTGGTTATGGGTCTTGGCGATGGTATTATTGCAAGCGGCCAGTTTATTTATCAACGGCGCCAGTCGAGAAACTTTAACGGTGATCAGCGAGCTGTTAATTTTCGTTTGGTTGGGATTGATTTATCTTTTCCGGCGGCCATTAACCAACATCATCAGAATAATTCCCAACCATTATTGGCGGTTTGTGGTTGTCGGTTATTTGTCAACAGTCGTCGCCGAGTTGGTTTATATGTTTTCCAAACCGATTCACCAAGCCGTGAGTTGGGATTTGATTCTGACCGCCCCGTGGTATTTATTGTGGTTGATATTTTGGTTTTCTATTCTCCGAAAATACAACTACACTTTAATGGAGGCATTTATTCTCGGCGGCCTGCACGGTTTTATCATTGAAGGACTATTAAATAATCCATTACTAGCCTTCGTTGGTTTCCCATTATTTATCGCTTTATACGGTTCTTTCTTTATTGTTCCTTATTTATTGATGAAAGAAGATTTCCAAAAACAACAGTCTGCCAGTTTAAGGAGAAAGATTATAATGTCGTTTGTGCCGCTTATTGCTTTTGTCGTTGGAGCGATTTGGATCTTGTTGTTAGTAAAGACTTTTAATCTGACTTTGCATTAGATGAAAAATAAATATTTTTTATTGGGAATTTTATTTGTCTTTATTTTGACAATTATTATTTATGTCGATAAGAAACCGCCGGATTGGCAAGAGATAAGGAAAAACGATGTTGCTCAAATTTCTTCGGAATGGAATGAACCACAGCTTTTGCCGTTCAATACCGACGGTTGGTACGAAGGAGATTATATTTCTCCAGATGGAAGAACTTTTTATTTCGGATATATCGATGTTGATGCTTTCAGATTTCATTTTGGGGACGGTCAAGTGGAAAAAATTGGACCATCTTTAGATGAAAAGAAAACCTGCGTTTTGGGCCAGTTGGGAAACTGGAATTGCGGCGATTATCCAAGATATGATTTGTTTTACATTGAAAAAACTCCGGCTGGTTGGAGCGAACCGAAACCCCATCCCCTAACCTTAAATTGTCCGGTTCAGAGTCTTACTTTAATCAACAACGATAAAGCTTATTTTGTGGCCTCTTTCGACGACAAATGCCGTGAAAAAGATATCGCCTATTCGGAAAAAATTAATGGCGAGTGGTCGCCGATAAAAAAAGTTGAAGCCGTCAGCAGTGTTTATTGGGATGACGATCCCTATGTTAATCAAGGAGATACCGAGATGTTTTTCTGGAGTCGGCGACCGGCCAAGTTGAAAGGCAGTAATATTTATCGCGCGGTGAAGATTAACGGCGAGTGGCAAACACCGGAGTTGCTTTCTAAACCGATCAATAGCGACGGCGACGATCTGCAAACATTTCTTGACGGAGATTATTTATATTTTGTTTCCAACCGACAGCCGAATGGAAAATTAACAAAAATCTATCGTTCCAAAAGATTGGGCGATAATCTCTGGGGCGCACCAGAAGTAATTATTTCCAGTAAATTTGCTGTGGGCGAGCCGAGTTTCCCCGCTGACGGCCGGCGATTGTATTTTGAACAAATTTTTACGGACGGCCGAGGAAATTTTAAAGCCGAGATGTTGTTTGCGGACAAGAAATAATTGTCGGCAAAAAACTATTTACCCGGGGCTTGTTCCGGCCGCAAAATCTTTTCCAACACGGCGCGCGGCACTTCGTTTTTTTCGGAGTCAATTTTTGGGAACGGCGGCGTTAGCGGCGGCGGAGATGACGGACTGCAAACGGGCTCGGTCTTTTTCTCCATAATCACTTTCAGTGACTGGCGTAATTCTTCCTTGGTTTTTTCTTTCTCTGTTGCGCTTAAAATTTTTTTATCAAAAGGGGGATGATTTTTCAAAACATTGAGCGAGACGGCCGGTTTTTCTTCTCTTTTTCTGGCTGGTTCAACCGGTGGTCTAACCGGCGGTTCGGTTGGCAACGGCGCGCGGCGCGCGGCAGCTGGTTGATTTTTATGCCATTCAACGATTTCGGTTTCCACCGCGCCGCGCGGTCGGGCGTAAGTGGTCCGTGAATGTTCAATGATTTGATTTTTCGGCGAATCCTGCAATAACGGAATCGGCGGCAAAGTCAAAGCGGAAAACGGCGGCGAACCGACCCCGTCAATCATTAAAGTCAGATAAACTTGGGCGAAACCAAGATTAACCAAATCTTCTTGAGTGAAAGTCGGGAAGAAAATTTTCTCCAATATTTCGGCGTCAAACGGCCCGACGCGGAAAACGACAATCGTGCCGACATTGCCGAAAACCGCCGCGCGCACTTCTTCGGCCATTTGTTCAATGTATTGATGGGCGATAATCAGCGATAATTTATATTTCCGCGCCTCGGATAAGATGTTGGCGAACGATTCGTTGGCAAATGACTGAAATTCGTCCACGAAAAGATAGAACGGCGGCAGAATCCGCAATTCCGGTCCGGAAAGATTAGCCCGCGACATTGCCGTTAAATAAAGCTTGGTAATCAGCATCGCGCCGATTAAATTGGCATTGCCCTCGCCAATCCGCCCTTTGGATAAATTGGCGATAAAAATTTTCCGGTCGTCCATCACCCGCCGGAAATCAAACGAGGACACCGGTTGGCCGATGATATTCCGAATCAGCGGATTGGAAGTGAACTGGCCGATCTTATTTTGGATCGCCGGCACCGCTTCGGCGGCAAACCGTTCGGTGTATTTGGCGAATTCGTCCGTCCAATAAGCTTTGACGCTCGGATCGGTCACGTTATCCACCACTTTTTTTCGAAAGTCCTTGTCGGAAATCATCCGGTTGACACCCAACAGAGTTGAGCCGGGATATTCCAGTAGCGCTAATAAAATGTTAGTTAAAATGTAAGCCATCCGGTCCGACCACGATTCCGGTCCCCAAATTTTTTTAAAAGTGCTCATTAAACCATTCACCACTAAGTGTCGTTGGTCCGGGCCGACATCTTCCATCACGTTGAACGAAATCGGATGCTCCAGATCGAAGGGCGCGAAATAAACGACATCCTTCAACCGCGCCGGCGGCACATAATCCAGTAGTTTTTCGGCGGTTGAACCGTGTGGGTCAATGAAGGCCAAGCCGTGACCGTTTTGAATGTCTTGAATAGCCATATTTTCCAACAAGGTAGATTTACCCATGCCGGTTTTTCCGATGACATAGAAATGCCGCGCCCGATCGTCATTCTTGATGCCGAATCTGGTTCGCCGGCCGCGAAAGTCCGTTTCGGCAAAATAGGCCACCTCTGGATTTGAAGTCTCATTAGCCATCACTTAAAGTATAACAAAAAAAAGCCGAGTCGTCTGGAGATTGCTAGGGGGAGATTTTTTCCAAGGCCTCGCGCGTGTAGCGATTAGACGGGCTCCACAGCATCCACGAGGTCAGACCGGCTTCGGCGGTAGCCTGAATTTGCGCCCGAACCAGCGCCGCCGTATAATCTGCGCCCAGATCAAAATCTTGCAGCCACGGGCGCAATTTACTCGCCGTGGAACTGGCGGCCGTCAGTCGCGCGCCGGCCGTCGTCAGCGAATGTTTAACCACTTCGTAAGGATGATCCGCCGGATTGGTGAAATTCAAAAAACCGGAGGCGAAGTGCGACGGATACACCATCGGCGCCAGATAATCGAAATAAGGCGCGGCCTCCACCAACATTTGGCCGATGCCCAAATCGTCAAACGCCGTGGTGGTTAATCCAAACAGATCAATTGACAACGGCGCGCCGAGCGCGCCTAATTCCTGATGCAGATAAGCGAAGAATTTTTTCAAGATTAAAACTCTGGTTTCTTTGGTTGAATCAAAAAAACGATAGGAAATATTTTTCATATCGCCGTCGGAAGGAAAACGAATGTAATCAAAATTAAGTTCATCAAAACCGACCGCGTAAGACGCTCGCGCCAGACGGATAATGTAATCCCAAACCTCGGTCGCGCCCGGCTCCAGCCAGGCAATCCCCTTGCGATCACGCCAAACCGCGCCGTCTGACAAGCGCAACACCGCCAACTCCGGCCGCGCGCCGGTTAAAAAAACATCCTGAAAAACGGAAATCCGGCCGATGACGTAAATCCCGCGCGCGTGGAGATCGCCGATAAATTTCTTGATGTCTGGGATTCGGTTCTCCACCGCGCCGCTTTTAATCAAAATTGGATCATCGGGGGTAAAAGTAATCCGACCGGTGTAATCCTTAATGTCAATCACCACGGCGTTCAATTCCGTTTCATCAATCAATTTAACCAATTCGGCGCGGCGCGCCATTGTGCCCGCCACCCAACTGGTCAGATAAATCGCCCGGACCGATTCGGGCGTTGGGAGATGAGTGACGACAAAAGTGGAAATCGGTAATGATGTTGGTTTAATAACGGCGGCCGGTAGTAAATTATCAAACGGTCGCCAACGACCGGAGCCAGTGAACAAACTGGCGGTCGTGGCGACAAAAACCGCGACGGTGATTATTCCCGCCAACGCCAACCAACGATTAAACCGTGTGGTCGTTCGGTTTTTCGCCTTCACGAACATTCTTGATTATATTTTCTGGCCGCTCAACACCCTGACCGCTAATTTCCGCCAGCGAAAATAAAACTGTCAACAAACCAAAAATGACAAATAAGACGGTTTTAAATTTATCAGGCAGACCGAGAAACGGCAAAATAATTATCAACAAACCAAGCAGAGCGCAAGCCAAACGAAACGATGAATTTTTAATCATTTAGTCAGATTATTAAATATTCTTAATTTATTTTCAACGACTTTTTGCATCGCCAGCATGGCCGGTTTTAGGATTTTATATGGCGCCACTTCTTCGGGATTTTCTTGAAGCGATCGCTTCAGCGCATCGCGATAAGCGACGCGAAGTTCGGTGTTGATATGGATTATCGCCACACCGGCGGCGATGGCGCGGCGCAAGTCATCGTCGGTGTTGCCGGAGGCGCCGTGCAAAACCAGCGGCACGCCGGCCGCCTCGTGGAGTAATTTGATTCGCGCGATATCCAGCGCCGGATCGGCGCCGATTTCTAACATTCCATGGATATTACCGACGGCCGGTGCAAATAATTGGACGCCGGTTTGACGGACAAACTCGGCGGCTTGTCCAGGCTTAACCAACGCCTCGGCGTCAAGATTAACATCTGGCGGAATTGTTTCAAGTAATTTGGAAGAAGTTCCGATATAACCGAGTTCGCCTTCAATAATAATTTCCGATCCGGCGGCCGCGGAAAATTTCCGGACGTAATCCACACATTTCTTTGTCTCAATAATATTTTCTGCCAGCGGTAATTTACTCCCGTCAAAAATCACGGCGTCAAAACCGGCTTCCACGGCTTCTTTGACCCGGTCAAAAGAATAGGTGTGGTCGGCGTTAAGAAAAATCGCCTGCTGAAATTCTTCGCGAACACTTTTAGTCAGCGCTGCGATTTGCCGCACCCCGATAAAATCGCGCTCGCCTTCCGAAACGCCGATAATCACCGGCAAGTCTAGTTCGCGCGCGGCGCGCGCAATCGCCCACACGCCTTCAATGTTGGATACATTAAAATGTCCAATCGCGATATGTTTGGTCTCGGCTTCAAGGATATATTCTTTCAGGGTTCGCATATGACAGTATTGTAACACAAAAAAATATGTCTGTGATACAATGGATAATAATTGCAAAAATTATATGGAACAAAAAACTTTAGATTTTCTGGCGGTTGGTGATATTGTGACCGATGCTTTTATCAGATTAAAAGATGCGGAATTACATTGCGATATCAATCATGAACATTGTGAAATTTGCCTGTCTTTCGGCGCGAAAATTCCTTACGAATCGGTGACGGTGGTGCCAGCCGTCGGTAATAGTCCGAACGCCGCCGTCGCGGCGGCGCGGCTTGGTCTGCGAGTGGCGTTGGTTACCGATTTGGGTCGCGATTACCACGGCCAAGAGGCGATCGCGACATTGGAGAAAAATAAAGTGGAGGCGCGTTTCGTCCGCCGTCATGACGATTGCATCACTAATTATCATTACGTCTTATGGTATGCCGATGACCGCACAATTTTAATCAAACATGAAGAGTATCCCTATGCTCTGCCGGATATTGGCGAGCCAAAATGGCTTTACTTAAGTTCGCTCGGCGAACATTCTCTGCCCTACCATCAATCGCTCGTTGAATATCTGAATGTTCATCCTCAAATTCAACTTGCTTTCCAACCCGGCACTTTTCAAATTAAATTCGGCGTTGAAACTTTGGTTGATATCTATCGGCGAACGAACGTTTTTTTGTGTAATTTACCGGAAGCGCAAAAAATTTTAAAACTGGAAACGATGGAAGTGAAAACGCTTTTGGATAAATTACATGAACTTGGACCGAAAATTGTCGTGGTTACCGACGGGCCGCGGGGGGCTTATGTTTCCGACCGTCAAAAGATTTTGTTTATGCCACCCTATCCCGACCCCAAACCGCCGCTGGAGCGCACCGGCGCCGGCGACGCTTTTTCCGCCACTTTTGTCGCGGCGCTGGCTTTAGACGAATCCGTGGAACGGGCTTTGGCGTGGGCGCCAATCAATTCCATGAGTGTGGTTCAGCAAATCGGTGCCCAGGCCGGATTACTCACGCGCGAGCAACTTGAACGTTATCTCCAAGAAGCGCCAACGGATTATAAGCCGCGAGAAATTTAGATTTTAAACTCCACCACCTCGCCGTCTTGGACAATATAATCGCGACCTTCAATGCGCAACAACCCTTTTTCGCGCGCCGCCCCATAACTGCCCGCGTTGAGCAATTCCCGCCAGCCGATAACTTCGGCCTTGATAAATTTGTCTCGAAAATCTGAATGAATCGCCGCGCCGGCTTCCGGCGCGGTCGCGCCAGCGCGAATCGTCCAGGCCCGCGTTTCATCGGCGCCGGTGGTAAAAAAAGTTATCAGCCCGAGCAGTTTATAACTGGCAATAATCAAATCATCCAAACCGGTGCCAAACACCGGATCAATTTCAATCACCGGCGCGGTTAATTGCTTTTTGAAATCTAAAACGGCGGTTTCCGCCACGGCGGAAGTATTTAACACGTAGAGCATCGGCTTGACCGTGAGCAAGTGCAAGTCTGGCGGCGCCTTAATCGCCGGTTGACCTGTTTTTAACTTCTGTTCAATTTCTCCTAATAATTTATCTTCCATGATTGTTCCCTCCACTCCCCTTTTTATCTCCTTCCCGAGCGAACCGCGCCGTTTGGTTACGGTTTCTAAATCAGCTAAACAAAGTTCGGTTATAATTGTTTGGACATCATCTAGCGGGTCAATTTTCCCCGACACATGAATCACTTCTTTGTCTTCAAACACCCGCACGACTTGGGCGATGGCATCCACTTCGCGGATATGTGAAAGAAATTTATTGCCCAATCCTTCTCCCTGCGCCGCCCCTTTCACGAGACCGGCAATATCCACAAATTCCACCGCCGCCGGAATAGTTTTAGCCGAATGAGAAAATTTGGTTAATTTTTCCAGCCGCTCATCGGCCACGGCCACGACCCCGACCGACTGATCAATGGTGCAAAATGGATAATTCTCGGCCGGCACGCCTTTTTTCGTCAACGCATTAAAAAGGGTTGACTTGCCGACGTTTGGTAATCCGACGATGCCGATTTTGACGGACATAGTGATAAAGGTAGCAAAAAACGGAAATATGTGGTAGTTATGGAGTTGGAGTTTTTGGACAAAAACGGACCTTTTACAAAGGAGGTACTGAATGAGTTTAGACTTTTGCACGACTGATGGACAAACAAATCACGCTAGTTTCTTATTTCCCCCGACAGAGGGAGTGAATATCGCTGGATGCGAAATCCCGCTTCGTGATTTCCGCCGATTGTCTACACATTTTCTGTCCGGTGGTTTTTTCGGTTGGGGTGAAGGCGTCAAAACGCCCGAGTCAGTTAATGAAGCCCTGAACTTTCTTTTTGGTATTTACGAAAAAATCGATGGGGAATGGACTCGAAAAATCCCAACCTGATAACCCTTTTACCACCAGTCAAGCGCCCGACTATTAGGTCCGGCGCTTTTTTCTTTTGTTTTAAACAATTTTTCAATGAAAATTATTTATGCTATCCTTCAGTGGGTTTGCGGGCCTGTAGTAAAATGGTATTACATCTCCATGGCATGGAGGAGGTCGGGGTCCGATTCCCCGCAGGTCCATCGAGTTAGGCGGGCGGCTAGCTCAGTGGCAGAGCGTTCGCTTCACACGCGAAAGGTCAAAGGTTCAATCCCTTTGCCGCCCATTTGATAAATTTGGCTAGATTATAGAGCCAGTACCAAGAAGGTTTTGTCACTAAATCATAAAAATCGGAATGAACGACCGGCCGGCCGCCAAATCTTTGCTTAAATCTGGTCAGGCCGTGCCAATTTTTGTAAATCTCCCCCATAGCGATGCCGCCAAAATTATAGTCAGTACAACCCAATTTCTTGGCTTGGCAGATTGCCGCCCATTGGGCTAAATGCGACGCGCATAAATTGCGCTGTTGATTGCTGGAGCCACCAAAAACATAATTAGCCGTTTGACCGAAAACGATAATCAAATCAATGACTAGAATTTTATTTTGGTATTTAGCCACGGACAGATAAGTTTTCGGGATGGATTGGAGATTTCGAAAAATGTTTTGATAATATTTTTTTTCGTGCAAATGAAAGCCGTTTCGGCGAGCTGTTTCGGTCATTAAGTCATAAAAAATTGGGAAATAATCACTGAAATTTTCAGTGACAATTTCCGTGGCGATACCCTTGCGGCTTGCCAACTTAATTGAGTATCTGGTTTTCTCGTGCATAGCCGCAAAAATTTTATCTTCCGATTCGGTCAGAGATAAAAACCACTCGCCGCGCGGTTGGAAATGGGCGGCGTGATAGGTGTAAAGAAAAGATTTTTTGAAGAACTTTTTGAATAACCGTGCGTCAGACGACGGCGGTGTAAAATCCAATCTAGTAAAAACAACTCTCTCTCTCTCTCTTGGCAATTTTTAACAATTCAGAGCGAAGGTATGTTAAAAATTGTTCCGAAAAGATTTTTATTACCGGCCCGTAGGGAGCATAAAAATAACTTAAACGGCGACCGAGTGGATATTTTATCAGTTGGCAATAAGCGATTGGCTCGTCTTTATCACTGATTAGAAATCGTTTAACTTCTCGATTTAAACTTTTTTGCCAAAGACCGTAAAACTCAGCTTGGGTGAACGATGTGTTGATAGACAAAGTTAACGGGTCAAATCGTTCGTCTGTTTTGATTTCGCGAAACGAAAAATTGCCCATCGGTCTAAATTCTACTATAGTGGATGGGTAAAGTAACGGAGTGTGGTGTAACGGTAACATGCACGATTCGGGTTCGTGTGACTCCGGGTTCAAATCCCGGCACTCCGATTTTGGGTTTGGCGGGCCCATAGTAAAGTGGTATTACGCGGCATTCGCATTGCCGAGGCGCGAGTCCGATTCTCGCTGGGTCCAAAACGGCTTATGGTGGTAAAAATTAACGAATCGTGGAAAAATGTTTTGGGTGAGGAATTTGAGAAATCCTACTTTCGGGCACTGACGGATTTTGTCCGCGCGGAATATTTGTCAACTAAAATTTTTCCGCCGGCGAAATTAGTTTTTAACGCTTTTGAACTCTGTCCCTACGAGGCGGTCAAAGTGGTTATCCTGGGGCAAGACCCCTATCACGGCGCCGGCCAAGCCGAAGGTTTGTGTTTTTCCGTGCCGGCGCCGACAGCCATCCCGCCGTCGCTGCAAAATATTTACAAAGAAATCGCCGCCGATGTCGGCGGTCAACCGCCGAACCACGGCCATCTGGAGTCATGGGCGCGTCAGGGAATATTATTATTGAACGCCACATTGACGGTGCGTGCCGGTGTGGCCGGCTCGCATCAAGGTCAAGGCTGGGAAACTTTTACCGACGCCGTGATTGAGAAAATTTCCCGCACCAAAAAAAATGTTGTTTTTCTCCTGTGGGGTAATTACGCTAAAAATAAAAAGGGGTTGATTAACGGCCGTCAGCATTTAATTCTGGAGGCGGCGCATCCGTCGCCCTTTTCCGCCGCCAACGGTTTTTTCGGCTGCCGTCACTTCAGTCAAACTAACGCCTATTTGCAAAAAACCGGTCAGACGCCGATTCAGTGGTTTTAAAAGATTTTTTTGCTATAATTATATTGATGGTCTCCGGCATCCCCTGGATTATTTTCTTCGTTGCGATTATTGGCTGGTCAATCTTCAGCGTCGTTTTTCTCTTTCATTGGCGACACTACAGCCGGCAATCAAAACCAACCATTCTGGCCGAAATGATTTATTTTGTTGTTTCCATCACTTTGATCGGCTTGATTCTCAATACCTTAAACTGGAAAGAATTTTATTCTATTTTCTTTAATCAATGATTGATCTAGAACCAAGCGAAATCGTTATCGGCACGGCGCGTAAGCATTGGTTCATTTTCGTGGTGGAAATATTTTTTATTTTGGCGGCGGCAGTCATTCCCCTATTGATTGTTTTCTTTTTCGCCGACACGTTGGAACAATTTGTTCTGGAGCCGCTGAAAATCAAGAATCTTGATCAATCGCTTTTGCTTTTTGGTTATTGGCTGTGGCTGCTCATTTTATGGATCGTGATGGCTCTAATTTGGACTGATTATTATCTTGATGTCTGGTACCTGACCAATCAGAGAATCATTGCTGTTGAGCAACGTGGATTATTTCACCGGAAAATTTCCACTTTCCGGCTGGAAATGATTCAAGATACGACGATTGAAATCCCGGGCATTTTGGCGACATTGATCGGTTACGGTAATCTGCAAATCCAAACCGCCGGCCAAAACGAAAAATTCACTATCAGAGGCGTCAATCGGCCACAGCGAGTTAATGAGATTATCACCAGAGAGTACCATCGCGCGCGTGAGGCTTTGCGTGAAGTGCGAATAGCGGCAGATAATTCGACGGAGAAAAGCGAGTGGAAATAAAAAATAAAAGATCAACTAGCCAGTACTAATTTTTGTCTGGCAAATACCTTTCGTATTTCTTCAACAAGAACAATCAATATTGCTACTGGTACGATTACCATCCAGTCAGAAAGGTTAAGTGGGACGGTTTTTAGGAAAATATTCATCACCGGCGTATAGATGGCGAGAAGTTGAAGTGTGATGACCGTTACCGTTGCCCATACTAAATATTTATTAGAAAATGGATTCATCCTGAAAATAGACTTATTGTCAGATCGACAATTCCAAGCATTAAACCACTGGAATGCGGCGAGAACGGTAAGGGATATTGTCCATGCTTTTGCCAAGTCCGCTTCGTAATAATTCTTGAAAAGAAAGAGTGTACCGATAGCCATCGCTAGGGACATAAATACCATTCTTTTTGCCATTAATTTATCTACGAGATATTTGTTCGGCTTTTCAAATTTTCCGTCAAGCAAGTGTCTTTCCTTGGGTTCCATGGCGAGTGACACATCAAGAAAACCGTCGGTGACGAAATTCAGCCAGATAATCTGCGCGGCTAATATTGGCAAAGGAAAACCTAACACCAGCGCACCGATGATAGTAAAAACTTCGCCCATGCTCGTTGAAAAAAGATACAAAATAACTTTCTTGATGGTTTTATAAATACTGCGACCTTCTTCAATAGCCGAAACGATACTTTCCAAGTTGTCGTCCAAGAGGACTATGTCCGAAGCTTCTTTTGCCACTTCAGTACCAATTTTACCCATAGAAACTCCAAGGTCAGCTGCAACAAGCGAAGGCGCGTCATTTACCCCGTCTCCGGTCATAGCCACTATTTCTCCGCGAGCCCGATACGCCCCGATGATTCTCATCTTATGTTCCGGATTCACTCGAGCAAATACCGAAACAGTTTTGAGTTGGTCTCTTAAATCTGCATCAGACATATCATCAATCTCTCCTCCAGTGAGTACTCGGTCGCCCTCACGCCAAATACCAATTTCTTTAGCTATCGCTTGAGCAGTTATCCTGTGATCGCCGGTGATCATCACCACTTTCATTCCGGCCATTTCCGCTTTCTTTATGGCCGATGTCGCCTCCGGCCTTGTTGCATCTCTCATTCCGTAAAAACCGACGAAAGAGAGATTCCGTATTTTTTCCTGCTTGAGTGTTTTGCCTGCGTTTGGATCAATGGCAAAAGCCACAACACGCAATCCCTCTTGTGACATTGTGTAAAAAATTGACTCGAGATTTTTCCGTTCCTCATTTGTGAGAGTTTTCTGTTTGTCGTCGGACCAGATGGTGTCTGATAATTCCAAAATAACTTCCGGCGCACCGACGACAGTCAGAAAGTTCTTGTCATTGATCGCGTGAAGCATAGCGTGATATTTGAGTCGGTAGTCAAAAGGAATTTCCCCGACGACAGCAGACTCTCGCTCTAGGTCTTCTTTATGAAAACCGAGTTTTTGTGAGAACACAAGCATGGCCGCTTCGGTGGGGTCTCCAGCAATTCGAAAACGTTTGTCTTCATCGGAATATATGACCCGGGCACTGGCGCAAAAAGCACCGATCTTTCCAGCAAGTAGAAGTTCCGGATGATTGACCGCGGAAGTTTCGCGACCATCTAATCGAATATTGCCTTTTGGTTCGTACCCTACGCCACCAATATCAAACATCTTCTCTCCCACACCTGCCTCGCCGGCAGGCAGGTACACTTTTTGGATTACCAATTCATTTTTGGTGATTGTACCGGTCTTATCAACGGCAATGATACTGGCTTGCCCCAAAGCCTCGACGGCCTGCAATTTTTTCACGAGCGCGTTGCGTTTACTCATCCGCCACACCCCCATTGCCAAAATAAGCGTAACAACAATAGGAAGACCCTCTGGCACGATTGATACCGATAAAGAAACGACCGTCGTGAACATGTCTTTGATTGGTTTCCCAACAGCGATGCCAAGAGTAAAGATGACCGTAGAAATAACGGCTACCGTAATTATGATCAGGCGTGAAAGATAGCGAATGTTACCCTTGAGGGGAATCTCGGTATTGACCAGCGCAATTTCACTTGCGATTGTACCAATAGTGGTTTGTGATCCTGTGGCAATGACTATTGCACGGCCATTGCCAGCGACGATATTCGTCCCTTTGTACACTATGTTTTTATATTGTCCGACCGTTTCTCCCTTAGTTTCTTGTTCACTGGTTTTATGTACCGGCTCTGATTCTCCGGTTAGAGCCGCTTCATCCGCCTTGAGATTATGGGAAATAATGACTCGTGCATCGGCCGGAATCTTTTCTCCCTCTTGAAGAATGAGAATATCTCCGGGCACTAATTCCGTGTCCGAAATAATAATCTCCTTATCATCCCGAAGTACGGTGGCTTTTGTCTCAACAAATTTTTTGAGAGCAAGTAATGTATTTTGCGCTTTACCTTCCTGAATCGTCCCAACGATGGCATTAAAAAGAAGAACAGCGAGAATGATTGACCCATCAACCACTTCACCAATCACAAACACCACGACACTGGCGGCTACAAGGATGTAAATAAGCGGACTTTGGAATTGACGCAAGAAAATAGTAAAAATACTGTCCACCTTTTCCTCCGGCAATTTGTTTTGCCCGTATTGTTTCAGCCGGAGAGTGGCTTCTGTGTTGCTCAAACCGCGCTCGCTGGAACGCAATTCCTCAATGGCGGCTGACGATGATTTTGTATGCCAAAGTGATTCAAAAGTTCCTTTTTCTTGATTCATAATCTCATTTTACCATTTTTGGTTTAAAATTTCCTTTTCGTTTTATCCCAGTAGTAGAGCCGAGCTCACTACGGGACAAGTGAATTTGATTAGGTGGAGGGGGTTATTTTTTATCGCCGAATTCTTGCCCTGTCGTAGCTTTACCGTGTCCGTCCGCAGTCTTTGGCGGAGGAGGAGCGAGGGATGGCTTTCCACCGCGCCCTCGTTTAGGCTGGCGAAATTTTTTACGGCGGGCTTTAATATCAGATTTATTATAGAATTTTTTCGTGAAAAAAGAAAAGGCGCCGTACCCGAAGGTCGTGCGCTTGATTGAATGATATGGAATTCTTTAACGTCGCCACTGGCAAGGATAGTCCTTGCTAGTAACGGGGCGGGGGCGAAGTGGTGG
>JBBUAW010000011.1:0-10647 GCA_038058475.1 Patescibacteria group bacterium
GGTTCCGGTATGTCCAACGGCGGCCGGATTTTGCATCATGAAAAACATTATCTGTCCGATCCAAAAAACGCCTTGCTGTTGATGGGATATCAATCAGCCGGCAGTCTAGGTCGGACTTTGAGCGAAGGCGTTAAACAAGTGAATATTTTAGGCGAGACAGTGGTCGTGCGGGCAACGGTGGTTATTCTGACCGGCTACTCGGCGCATCGCGATCGCGACGGTCTAATGGCTTTCGTTAATCAAACCGCCGATAGTTTGAAACGGGTTTATGTGACAATGGGAGAACCGCAAGCGTCGCTGTTTCTGGCCCAACGTCTGCGCGATTATTTGGGCTTGGAAACAGTCGTGCCGCGCCCGGCGGAAAAATTTGTGTTAGACTAGGCAATGATCAATGATCTGGACTTGCAAAACTGGAAAGAGTATGACGATATTCTTACCGATAGTTTATGGCTAATAGGTAATCGCGATAAATCTGGTGCGCACAATAATGCTTATCATGGCAACTTCATCCCTCAAATACCGAACCAAATGATGCGGAGGTTCACCCAGAAAGGCGATGTTGTTTTAGATGCCTTTTTGGGCAACGGCACGACGCTGATTGAATCAAAAAGATTGGGCCGACACGGTATCGGTATTGAACTTATTCCGGAAGTTGCGCAATCAGCAGAGCAGAATATTAATCGTGAATTTTCAAATAGCAAGACAATTTTTACTGAAGTTATTGTGGCTGACAGCACGGCAAATGATGCTCGTGGTAAGGTTTTAAATACCCTCAACAAGATTGGACAAAAAAACATTCATTTGATCATTTTACACCCCCCGTATCATGACATAATAAAATTTAGCGATAAGAAAGAGGATTTATGTAATGCGCCAACAGTCGAAGAATTTACTTCAAAATTTGGTAATGTGATAGAAAATTTCTCTAATCTATTAGATAGAAACAGGTACTTGGTTATTGTAATCGGCGACAAATATACAAACAGCGAGTGGATACCCCTTGGCTTTCATTTAATGCAGGAAACTTTTAAACGAGATCCGCGTCTGAAATTAAAGAGCATTCTTGTAAAGAATATGGTGAATAATCGAGCAAAATTAAATCAAGAACATTTGTGGCGTTATCGAGCACTTGTCGGTGGTTTTTACATTTTTAAACACGAATATATTTTAGTTTTCAAAAAATCGTAGAATTATATTATATGGAATACATAAAATCAAAACTATCTGATGATTTGGCAAAAAAGATTTTAGGAAGTAAGGAAAATGCTCTTGAATATCTTTCGCGTCTGAATAAGAGAAAATCTGTCATCGGTTTTAATTTCAAAACACTTAATCGAGGAAAAAACAAAGGTTTGTCTGTGCCGGATATTGGTTCTAATAATGTTTGGAAAATCATTGTTGATAATTGGGAATATGAATTAAGTAAGAAGATTATTAGGGATTTATTTGAAGAAACGGAGAAGTATAAAAACGGCAAAGAGGCAAACACCGCAATGAATTTTCTGGTAAAAGAATGGGAAACATTAAAGATGGGCAGAATCGAGTGGCCTTTTTCTCAAGGTGATTTTGATGGTTTTGTCCAGAGGATAAATTCGGAAAAATTAACAGGATTAGTAAAAGACGAAAAAGTAAAAATTGCAGCAGTGAAGTATCGAAGAATAAAAGAGATAAACACAGTCAGAAATGATTTTATTGAAATGTTAATTTTTGAAAAAAACCAAAATATTTTGCCAACATTAAATCATAGACGTGGCGTGGATTTTTTTGTAGATGGAATATCCTATGACCAAAAGGTGGCGAAAAGCCCTACAAATCAATTTAAAAATCATTTTAAAAATAATTGGCGCGAAGAAGCAATCAAAAATCCGGCACTCGTTGGAGAATATCTTTATAAATATCAAGATGAAGGGAGGTTCGGTGCTGACCCGCGCCTACTCGTTGTTTATATTGATGAAGACGTATCAATACAAAAAATTAGAGATATAATTAACCAAACAAATTTAGATAAACCAATTGAGATTAATTTTTCTTTCAAGCACAAAATACAAGGCGATAAAAATTATAAGGTGCCGTGTTTTGTGATCCTCCTTTATAAATAAGTGGCGTAATAATTAATTATGATTATGATCAAACACGAACATTCACGATTAAAAATTTGCGTTTCCGGCGCGGCCGAAACCGGCCACTGCGGCGAAAACGCGATGGGCCTGGCAAAAAATCTCGGCCGCGCGGTGGTGGAACAAGGGGCGGTTTTGGTAACGGGCGCGACCACCGGCTTTCCACTCTGGGCGGCCATGGGCGCGAAAGAAGCCGGCGGTTTATCGTTTGGCCTGTCGCCGGCCACCAGCGAACGCGAACACGTTGAACAATTCGGCTTACCGATTGATTACTTGGATTTGATCGTCTACACCGGTTTCGGTTATTCCGGCCGGAATCTGCTTTTGACCCGCGCTTCGGACGGCGTCCTGATCGGTTGCGGCCGCATCGGAACCATCAATGAATTTACGATCGCTTTTGAGGACGGTAAACCGATCGGCGTGCTTGAAGACTGCGGGCCGACGGCGTTGATTATTCGCGACCTAATGGAGAAAGGTCATCGGCCAAACCCCAAAGTGATTTTTGATCCTGACCCGAAAAAATTAGTTCAGCGACTAATTGAAATAATTCAAACTGACAAAGCCGACCATTAACTTAAATCCTCAACGATCTTGGCGAAAATTGTTGGCTGATGCTCGGCCAATTGAGATAAGATTTTTCGATCCAGCTCAATGTTATTTTTTTTAAGCCGGTCAATGAAACGGCTATAGGTGAGACCGAGCGGCCGGACGGCGGCATTGATTTTAATTTGCCAGAGCCGGCGAAAGTCGGATTTTTTATCACGCCGGTTAGCCAAAGCGTGAGCACCGGCATGCAATAGCGACTCACGCGCGAGCCGTTCTTTGTTGCCGCGGCCAAAACGAAAACCTTTGGCCTGTTTCAGCACTTTCCGTCTCCGTTTTAAACTGATGATCCCGCGTTTGACCCTAGGCATAATTGAAAAAATTAATTAGTTGGTAAATAACGCCACAGCGTTTTAGTCGCCATCGTGAATGACGTCAATTTTTTCTGATTTAATTGTTTGGCGCGCCGCGATTTGGCGTTGAAATGATTTTGACCGCTTTGGCGGGAAAGCACCTTGCCATGTCGGGTAATGCGAACTCGCTTCTGGAGCGCCTTGTTAGTTTTTGCCATATTTAATTATTAATTATTTTTACTTGATTCGTTCAATCACCACTCCGATTCCCTTCATTGTTTTTTCCGGTTCGCCGGCCAGCCGGTAATTAACGCGGACGAACTTGAGCAGCCGTTCCAGCCGCGAGAGCAAAAACTGATGATTAAAATATTTAGCCCGGCCGCGCAGATAAAGTTCAATCTTGACGCGATGGCCGGCTTCCAAAAATTCGGACACCTTATTGGCTTTGATTTCCAAATCGTGATCGCCGGTGCCGATCTTGACTTGAATAGATTTGGTTTCCGTCGCGTGCGTCTTGGTGTGCGCTTGCCGATTCTTCTTATTTTCTAGGTACTGGAACTTGCCGAAATTCATCAACTTGGCCACCGGCGGTTTAGCTTCCGGCGAAACCTCAATCAAATCAACTGCCGCCGCGGCGGCCTTCGCGCGCGCTTCGGCTAATGGGAAAACCCCCAAATTATTTCCGGTTTCGTCTATCAGACGAAGTTCCGGCGCCGTGATTGATTGATTAATGCGAATTCTCAATTTGAACTGGGTAACTCCAGATTAAATAATTGCCGACTAAAAGTCAACAATTTTTTGGGCGCGCCTGGAATTGAACCAGGAACCGCCGAGGTATAAGTCCGCCGCGGCGGACTCTAACCAATGCGCGTGGAGGGACTCGGACCCCCAACCACTCGTGTATAAGACGAGAGCTCTACCATTGAGCTACACGCGCAACGCTTCTAATTATACTATTGGTAGTGACGGCTCCGCACTAACTATTTTTTCCGTTTTCTGTTTCGGCTGAATGCCGTTGAGAATAAGTAATTTTTCAAATTCTTCGCGCTCGATCGTCTCCGCGCGAATCAATTCGGTCGCCAACGCTTCCAGCGCCGGGCGCCGTTCCAGTAAAATTTTCTTAGCGCGCTGACGGGCTTCCGACATCAATTTGCCGACCTCGTCGTCCACCGCCGCGGACACGGCCTCCGATGAATATTTTTCCGCCAGCGCGCCGTAACCGCCCCAGAATTTCTGACTGCCGAGCTCAAGCGCCACCGGCCCTAATTTCTCACTCATGCCATATTTGGTAACCATATCGCGCGCGAGCGCCGTCGCGAGCGCAATGTCATTGGAAGCGCCGGTGGTAATATCTTCAAAAACCAATTCTTCGGCCGTGTAGCCGCCCAGCGACACGGTGAGATCAGCTAAAAATTCCCGCCGTGATTGAAGTTTACGATCCTCAAACGGCAATTTCAAAGTATAGCCGGCGGCATGGCCGCGCGAAATAATGGAAACTTTATGCACCGGATCGGAATATTCCAGAACCGAAGCCAAGAGCGCGTGACCAATCTCATGGTACGCCGTAATCCGTTTTTCCTTGTCCGATAAAATATGACTGCGGCGCTCCGGGCCGAGCATCACTTTTTCCACCGACCGAACAAGATCGTATTGGCTGACCAATTGGCGATTTTCCCGCGCCGCTAAAATCGCGCCCTCATTCATAATGTTGGCGAGATCGGCGCCGGAAAAACCCGGCGTTCGTTCAGCAATCGTCCGTAAATTCACATCTTCGGCCAATGGTTTCTTTCGGGCATAAATGACCAGAATTTCCTCACGGTCTTTAATGTCCGGTTTATCCAACACCACCCGCCGGTCAAAACGACCCGGACGAAGCAATGCCGGATCAAGCACATCTGGCCGGTTGGTGGCGGCCATCACGATTAATTTTTCGTTCGGTTCAAAGCCATCCATTTCCACCAAAATTTGGTTTAAGGTTTGTTCCCGTTCATCGTTGCCGCCGCCGAGGCCTGAACCGCGATGGCGGCCGATGGCGTCAATCTCGTCAATAAAAATAATTGCCGGCGCCGCTTTCTTGGCTAATTTAAACAAATCACGGACGCGCGAAGCGCCGACACCGACAAACATTTCTACAAATTCCGAACCGGAGAGGTAAAAGAAGGGAACGTGAGCTTCGCCGGCCACGGCTCGAGCCAAGAGCGTTTTGCCGGTACCCGGCGCGCCCATCAAGAGCACGCCCTTGGGAATTTTCGCGCCAATGTCCAGAAATTTTTTCGGATTTTTCAAAAAATCAACAATCTCCAGCAATTCTTCTTTGGCTTCTTTAACCCCGGCCACGTCTTTGAAAGTAATTTTTTGATTTTGGTTGTTCGGGTCAATAATTCGCGCTTTGGACTGGCCGAAAGAAAAGGCCTGCATACTAGCGCCGCGCACTTGCCGCGAAATCAACCAGACGAAAAATAAAATTAAGAAAATCGGCAGCGCAAACGGGAGAATGTTCAAGAGCCAAAAACCGGCGCCGCCGGGTTCTTTAACCTCAATCGTCACCGAACTTAATTCCTCGGCCGTTAATCCGTAATTAGTCATCGTTTCGGTCAAGGAAGCTTCAAGTTCCTTTTGTGATTGTCCAGAACTCTTATCTTGGTAAGTAATTTGTAATTTGTCGCCCTCAACGACAATCGTTTTAACTTTATTGGCTTTAATTTCAGCCGCCAGTTGCGAGAGGGGAACATCCGGCACTTTGACGGCCTGTTCGCTCCACAGAGCGTAAAGTCCGACCACCAGCATTAAAATAAGCAGGGTACCCAGAATTTGGCGACTAAACTGGTTGATGATTTTCTTTTGCGGCGATTCCATAACCATCAATATACAGAAATTGGGTGAAAAAGGAAGTGTGCTAGAATCAATCCAATGCCAACTTTTGCGCACAATCGCCAGGCCGGTTTTCGGTATGAAATAATGGAAAAATTTGAAGCGGGGATTGAACTCCTCGGTTTTGAAGTGAAAGCGATTAAAACCGACCGCATAAATTTGGCTGGCGCGCATATTATTGTACGAGGAAACGAGGTTTATTTAATTAACGCTGACATCGCGCCCTATCAACCTAAAAATACGCCGGCCGATTACGATTCGCGCCGGTCGCGCCGCCTGCTTTTGACGAAAAAAGAAATTGCTGAATTGTTAATTGTTGAACAACAGAAAAGATTGACAATTATCCCAATTAGCGTGTATAGTGATAAGGGTAAGATTAAAGTCCAGATCGCTATCGCGCGCGGAAAAAAGAAATACGATAAACGGGAAACGATCAAAAAACGCGAAACCGAGAGGGAAGTCAGACGGACTTTGAAAAGTGAATAAAATGGAATGGCTTATTTTGTTTATATTTTGTTGAGTCAGAAGGATAAACGCTTATATGTTGGATGCACTCAAGACTTAAGCGAACGATTAGCAAGGCATAATGCCGGACACGCTAACTCAACAAAAAATCGAAGACCTTTCTCTTTAATCTATAGCGAGAAAATAGAAAATAAGGCCACAGCTTTTAATCGAGAAAGATTTTTAAAAAGCTTGTGGGGCAGTAGATTCAAGAGAAAGGTCTTGGCTGATTATTTAAGCAAAATAAGCCATGGCTGATATTTTGGGCTAAACCCTAGATCCGCAAAGCGGATCGGGTCGCCCGAACATTTTGCCAGGCAAGGTGTTTTATGGCTAAACCCTAGATCCGCAAAGCGGATCGGGTCGCCCGAACATTTTGCCAGGCAAAATGTTTTAGGGGGATGATCGGTCTAGACAGTCGGGTAACGATTATGTGCCGGTCGAGCTGTCAGTCGCTCGCTAAACTGCTGACATCGAATAAGTGCTAACTTATTCTCTAAAGTGAAGGCGACCTTTGCGGCCGCCTTCACTCCGGCTTTCGCTTACGCCTAAGCCGGCGTCCGTGCCCTCAACTTCCGATACGGGGTAACGGGTGTCATAAACTTCGGGATAGATTAAGTAGAGCTCTGATACTTGATCGAAATTAATTAGAGATCGACGATTGACGATTTTGTCGGCTTCGACGTCAGTGGTCTAAAAATTAAAACCGACTACATCGGTAAATTCATCTTCGCCCACCTTCTGCACCCGGGTTCGATCCCCGGCATCTCCATAATTTGGCTTAAAATAAGGTTTTTTGACGATATTCCCAGAAATACTTGATTCTATTTACACGAAAGTATATACTAAAACTAGTCAGATCTTTGATTTGAGTCTCAAATGACCAACTGGATGTTCCAGGGGGCAAATTTTGCATAACCGTCTTTGGGAGAAATAGTAATGAAAGCAGTTAGTTTTCGTGATGACGAGTTCCGCAAGTCAGGCAAGTGTGGGTGGTCCAATAGTTGTGTGGAGGTGGCAATCAGACCGAACATCGCTGTGGCGGTGAGAAACAGCAATGACCCGGCCAAAACAGTCGTGACGTTTACCCCAACTGAATGGTCCGCTTTCATCCACGGCGTCAAGAATGGCGAGTTTGAGTTGTCTTGATTTATGTGTTCTCGCGCCAAAGGGCCTGCAATTCATTGTGGGCCCTTCTTTATATAAAGATTTAGCATGAAAAATTTAAATATTTTAGACACCGTCGGCAATACTCCTCTTTTAAAAATCGAAGGAGTTTATGTTAAGCTGGAAACAACGAACCCCTCGGGAAGCGTCAAAGACAGAATGGTTTGGTACATGATAAAAAAAGCCGAAAAAAGGGGAGACTTAAAACCGGGAATGAAAATAATTGAGGTGACATCAGGGAATACTGGTATTGCCCTCGCAATGATCTCGGCGATTAAGGGTTACGAGTTTATTGCCGTGATGCCGAAAACGAGAAATTGTGCAAAAAAAAGAATAATGGAATCTTTGGGGGCAAAAGTTATCCTCACACCAGCCAAAGAAAATATGATCGGAGCAATAAAAAGATATAAGAAGTTGGTAATAAAAAGTAAGAGGGTATGGTTACCAAAACAATTCGAGAATATAGATAATGTGTCAGCTCATCGAGAAGGTTTGGGGAAAGAAATTGTAAAAAGTACACGAGGTAAAATCGATGCCTTTGTGACTGGGGCTGGAACAGGAGGCACAATTATTGGTGTTTCCCAGGCATTAAAAAGGAACAAACGAAACACTAAAATTATAGTGATCGAACCGACCGAGTCAAAAGTGTTATCTGGAGGTAGGGTGGGTTTACATAAAATTAGAGGCATCGGAGAGGGATTCATTCCTGAAATTTTGAAAAAGAATATTAATCTAATTGACGAGGTAATAACTGTCAAAAGTGCCGACGCAATCACTACTGCCAAGCGATTGGCAAAATACCACGGGTTACTTGTAGGAACAAGCTCTGGGGCTAATATGTGGGCCGCGGAGCAAATTAAAAAAAGGTACAAAACAGTGGTGACCATTTTCCCAGACAGAGGAAATTGGTGATAATAGTTTTTTTACACCAAAACCGGCACATACACTCCCTCCAACATAGTTCCCACATCCTTCACGGTGTTCCATCATTTCAGATTTGCCGAAGAAGTTGCCTCGCGACGCAAAACGCGCCGCTCGGCTAGGATTTGAAAGGGCTTTTTGGGCGAAAAAGAAAAGGATTTATCAATGAAGGGCAAAAGAAATTTTTTCATAAAGGTCGAAATCAATAACTTAAACTTATAACTTTAATCAGATGAAAATAAAAGATTTATTTACTATCAACTTAAAAATTATCCTAGCAGATTTAATAATTTTTCTGGTCGGAGCCTTTTTATTTTATGGGTTTACGACAGTCTGCCGCGTCATAGGGGAAACATGCCCTCAACCAACCTTATTCTATGTGGGTCTAATTCTGATATTATTTTCAATTATTCACTTCATCGTTAATTTAATAGTCTCAAAAAAATTTGTACTAGCCATTATCGCCATAATTGTTCTCAGCGGCTGCGCATATTACTTCATAAATACTTTAAAAATCGAGCGACCATTTTATAATTTTCCACAAACTGATGCTGTTAAATTCAAACTTTTAGATGGTGACACTGGAACTCCAATTTCTAATCAGGAAATATATATTTGTGATGATTCCGTTGAGATAGATTATTTTGGCGAATATTTCTTTTCTTGATGTCATGATGTCAAGGTTAAACCTTGACATACCACATTGTTAAAAGATCATTGATATGATAGTTCTAGACCAGACTGATGATCTTTAAATTAAAAACAGAAAGGAAGTGTGGCGGTGATTGAACCTAAAGATGCCGAGTCCTATGCTTCCATTATCGGGTGGATTATTCTCTGTCTTCTCGGTTGGGGACTAATAGAGTGGTTTTGGGGTATAAAATGGATAGCAGTCATGAATTTAGTGGGGGCAATCATTTGGCAATTTTGCCGAGTAATATTGCTTTGGAAATTAAACCGGCATTACAAGTCGTGTGATTAATGTGAACAGAACGGATCGAAACATGATTAAACCATCACAAAGAAAGGAAGTCTTTTATGTATCCACTGATAAATGAAGCTCGGGAAATTGCGACTTGGCTCACTGATGCCATACCGGAAAAGAAGTTGCCAAGAGTAGACGCGATTTTCGCCTTCGGCCACAATTTGGCGCGAACACCGGAACATGCGAGTTATCTCTATCACCTCGGGCTAGCGCCCTCGGTGATCGTGACCGGCCATATCGGAGTTAGAAAAACGCCATTGCCAGCAGGGTTTAAGACGCAAGGTGAATTCTTTGTTGATGTCTTAAACAAGAACGGTGTACCAAAGTCGCGGATCATCGTCGAGAAGCAATCAACTAACACACTCGAGAATGTCATTTTCGGAATGAGAGCGGCCAAAGAAGCTGGCCTGTCACCCTTAAGTTTAATTCTCTGTGCGGTCCCCGTCCATCTCCGTCGTTGTCGTCTAACGTTCTTGAAACAATTTCCTCACGTCATCACCTACGGCAGTGCTTTCTCTTGGGACGAAACAAAACTAAATGATTGTCTTGCCTGGCGTCTAGTCGATGAGGTTAACCGACTGGTCACTTATGCCGATAAGGGCGATATCACTCCAATCCAGATTCCCGAGGCGGTAGCCGAGGCTTGTGCCACAATTATTCAAAACTATCCGCCCACAACTTAACCGCGGAGAAAATCACAGATTTTCCCGCGGTTTTATTTATTGTTTGGCTCACGAACGAAGGGCAATCAATTTTTTTATTGACCATCCCTCTGACTTACTTCCACTGTTTCTATAAATCTCGGTTGGGACAAATTTTCAATCAACACCGGATGGAAAGACAAGCCGGAAACTCCCGCTTTGGTGAAAATAATTTTGGCGACCAAACCCTCTTTTGTCGCCGGCGCGGTTTGGTCAAAAACAAAATTACCTAAACTGTAAAAAATATTTTTGCCGCGATAACGTTCCACGGTTTGCACAACATGAGGATGATGACCGATCACCAACTCGGCGCCGGCGTCTACGGCGGCGCGCGCGAAATCAATCTGCGCCTGATTGGGCAAAACTTTATATTCATCGCCGGCGTGCATTGAAACAATGACGAAATCGGCTTCGGCTTTCGCTTGTTTGACCGCGGCCGTCATTTTATCAATCCGCATAAACGCCGTGCCGGGCCGGTCAGCGGT
>JBBUAW010000012.1:0-16195 GCA_038058475.1 Patescibacteria group bacterium
TCACCGCAGTTGGTTAAACTGGTTGCGTTTAATCCAACTCTCACGGCCCCAGTTGTCGGATTGACCGTAATGCCATTTTCGCCAGTCACGCTGGTAACACCACCGGCCGCTCCTCCGTCATCTGCCTCGCAGATAAGCGAACCATCTACCCTAACCCCAACTGCGACTTCGCCGTTGCAATTGCTTGAAATTCGCCTCTGCCATGTATTTTCGTCAATTGGACCAGCGCCGCCGGTATCATCCGAAGCACAATACCATGCCAAGCCATTCCACTTCGCTATCTGACCAGTAGCCGGACAACTGGTAAGGGGAATTCCCCCACCCGGGCCGCCGGTTGAGTTAATCGTTACCTCACCAACACCAGATGTTGGACTAATCGTGATATTATTGCCAGCAAGAATTTTGGTTACCCCGCCGCCCGGGCTGCCGGTGGTGCCGGCTGGGATACAATTATTTCCCGTTGCGTCGCAATATTCAGTGGCGCCAATGCGACCATTGGCGCCAAAAGCCAAATTATCCGGCAGAGAGTAGAAAGTGCCATTGCCAACCAAAGCGCGACCCAAGATACCTAGCCCGCCATACTTAAGTTGAATGGCGTTAGAAACATTAATCGGCGGGTTGCAACCAATAATTTCCGGATGATCATCACAGTTCCCCGGCGGCGTTCCTTCTGGTGGATTTTGCCATCCAGCACCACCAACGACACAATCTGACGGGCAACTCGCAACAGTTTCATTCGCGCCGCAAATACCATTATTATTACAGGTCGTGCCCTGGCCATCGGTATATTTATCCAACAAACTTTCTCCGGTCCAGCCATCAGGATCACTGGCGTAATTAATCTTCCACCAATAATCAATGCTTTTATAGACACCATTTTGCGGGTCGGCAACAACAACGCCGCGCGCGTCTGCCGGTTGAGTGCCAAGACTACTGCCATAGGGAGTGGCACGAACTCGACCCCCAGTAGTCTTTACTTGGTCACCAGTTCTGAATTTGGTGGACACCAGCGGTTGGGTAGTGTCGGTTACGGTCAAAACCGTACTTTTATAGTTATTGTTTTCATCAAACTCGGTAACGGTGCCATATTCGTCAGCCAAAAGACCAATATAGTACCTACCGGCTGGCGTGGCGGCTGGGATAGTGATAATTGGACTGCCCATCGGAAAAGAAGCGAGACCCGCTAAACCATTGAAGTAGGAGTGATCTAGCGAAGTATCGCCAGAGGTAATGATGGAGTCAGAGGAAAGATAAAAACCGAGAAAGAAGGGGCCGGCATCGGTATTGCCCTGATTTTTGACTGTCAAAGCGGGTAGAGTGACAGTCCCACCAGCTAGGATTGAAGTCGGATTGACCGTCAGAGTGGTCGGAGCGGAAATGATGAGATCAGGTCCTTGATTACTTTTTAAATTAAAACTTGCCGTTATTGTTTTGCTTGAATCCATTGTTACAGTTGTCGGATTGCCAAAGGTAACAAAAGCACCGTTCAAAAGCCAAAGAAGAAAGGTAGAATCCGCCGACGGATTGGCGGTGAGTGTAATAACGGTGCCGGGAGCGTAGGGGCCGGAATTAGCCACACCATCAACGCTTCGGCTGATTGTGCCAGAGCCCGCGCCGACGGTGTTTGTGGTGAGAGTGTAAGTGGTCGCCGTTTGTTCTACAATATTTATATCACCAGAAATTAGAGTGTAAGTTTGACCATTTATCGCCGTTGCCGAAAGGCGAACATTGTAAGTTCCAGTAGAGACTCTATCAATTTCCTCTTTAGAGAAATTTGCTGTAATAAACGGCGCCGGCGGAACAGTGGCTGAAAATGATCGACTGTAAGTGGGGCTAGTGAGAGGTTGCTTAATTAGGTCAACTGTGATTGCCGCGTCTGTCATTAAATCCCTGTAGGTGAAGTTTATTAATCCTCCCAGGGCGTAACCTTTCGTCCAAATGACGGGAAAAGTAGCTGGTGTTGTATTGGTACCGAACTTGAATGGTTTATATAGTGAATTTGACACAGTGATAGTATTCTCACTATAACCTAAACCGCCGCCGCCCATAGATGGAATTGAACACGAGACTTTGGTTTTATATTCATCTGGCATAGCTCCATAAACTCCACCGGGAATATTTACCATTCCTTCCTTTGGAAAAGTTGTGGATTGGGCAGTGGTGATAGAGCCAGTGTAGACCAAGGGAACATCAACAGTATTGGAAGTAACGGAATTGGCCAGTACTAATCCGACCCGCCACAAATTATTGGTAAAACATTGCGTGTAATAACTATTGTTGGGATGCGACCATTTAAAATTATAGGTTGAACCGGCGGTGGCACTGGTGGGACTACTAAGAGAACCAGTGGTTGACAGAGTTGGTCCAACTCCAAATGAGTCGAGCGCCAGGACAATTTGTGTTTGACCACTAATCAAAATCAGAGAGAGTATTGTAACCAAGATGGATAAAGTTATTGTTTTTTTCATAAAATTAATTCTGATTAAAAAATAATTTGCTTTCTTACTTAATTTACTTTCCTAACGACCTTAAAATTTCCGCTTTTCAATCTCGGCCATAATAATAAGCCACGGCGAAAGCGATGACCAAAACTATCCCAAAAATAATATATGAAGCGGTATCACTCATAGCTTTTTATTACCTAATTTTAGACCGATAAAAAATAGGATCAGAGCCAAAATGATTGTGCTGGTATACATATTAATGAGATTCATATTTTTTTCTTCTTCAGATTTAATAATACCACGGCGAGCCATAGAAAAATAATGGTGGCCAAACTACCGATGACAAATGTGGCAAACGATACCCGCCCCGCCAAACTTGGGATAAAGAACCCGACCACGGCTGAACCAAAAATAATCTTACCCGCATCGCTGAGAAAATTAATAATGATTTCCATAATCAGATTGTTATTTTGATTGTTTCAGTGATTTCAGAATTTCCGCTTTCTGGGCGTCGGTTAAGGGTGGTGGTGGCGTGGACGAAGTGAGCGATTTTATAATTTCCGCTTTCTGGGCGTCGGTCAGGGGCGTAACGGGATTGGATTTCAGAGATTTCAGAATTTCCGCTTTCTGGGCCTCGGTCAATTCGCCCACCGGCGTCGCCGGCGGTTCAATCGGCGCGCCGTATCTTCGGCCGATATAAATCAAACCGGCCACAATTAAAACAACGACGATCACCAGCGCGACGACGGTTTTATTTTTTGACCAATGGTGATCTTGATCAGCTAACGGCACGGCGATGTCATTTAAATCATTCATATTTGTTTTGGCAGCTTCCAGCTTTTAGCTTCTGGCTTTCAGCTAGTACCTATGATAGCATGGGTGGTGTTAATCGGCGGGCGTCAAACTGTTGATAATGTTGATAACTGATAATCCGCCCCGCCGGCGGATTTTTATTAACTTACCGCCCTTGATTATATTTTGAATTTTTAGCTTTACGCTTTACACTATTACGATGATGGAATTAGACGAGAAACAAGATCAGGAAATTAGAAAATTGGCCGGCAAATTCGGTCTGCGTTTCATTGTGCTTTTCGGATCGCAGGTTGCCGGTCGGACAACGGATCAAAGTGATTATGATTTGGCCGTCTTTGGCCACGAGGCGACGCCGTTGGCCGACAATCTTGACCGTTACATCAAAATTCTCGCCGGCTTGAGCGTTATTTTCAAACAACGAGAAGATAAGATAGATTTAACCGATCTCCGTAATGAAGACATTCTTCTCCGTTATCAAATTGCGATTCAGGGTCAATTGCTGGCCGGTAATCTTGATGACTATGAGAATTTTCGCGGTTTTATCATTCGTGAATACCAAGGCGCGGCGGATTTGTTGAGGCTTGAAGCCATTATTGTTGATCGCCGGCAGAAACTTTTCGCTGAATCTTTAGCTTAAATTTATGATCAGAAAAGAATTAGTGCAAAGAAAAATCGGTTTAATTCAGAACGAATTGGCCCATTTGGAGTCGTTTAAAGATCTTACTTTTGATCAGATTGCCGCTGATTATGTTAAACAAGCGGCCGTGGAAAGAATGCTGGAGAGGATTATTACTCGCGCGCTGGACATTAACAACCATTTGATTAATGCTTTGGCAACAAAAGAAACGGTTCCACCGAAGGATTATCGGGAAACTTTTCAGCGATTAGCAGATCTAAAAATCTACCCGCCAGAATTTGTTCAGGAAGTCAGCAAAAGTGTGGGCACGAGAAATATTTTGGCACATGAGTATGATCAGGTGGATTATCGCAAGATTTACGATTCTATCGCTGATTGCCTGCGCGATTACCATCAATATTGCCAGTACATTTTAGACTTTATTAAAAACTTAAAATTATGATGGATCTAAAAACCCTGCGCTCGGCCCTGGAGCAATTGGAGGAAGAGCGCGGCATCACCCAAGATAAAATTATTGGCGCCATTGAGGACGCTTTGGTCGCGGCTTATAAAAAGGATTACGGCAAGAAAGGCCAGATGGTGCGCGCGAAATTTGATCTAAACACCGGCAAGGTTGATTTTTACCAGGTGAAAATTGCCGTGGATGAAACGATGCTGGAGAGTGAAGAAAAGAATGGCCAGGCGAGTCCTGCCGGAGAAGGACCCGCCTTAAAATCCGAGTCCGGGGAACCCTTGCCGCCTAAAGTAAAATTCAATGAAGATCAACACCTGATGTTGGCGGACGCCCAGAAAATCAAGAAAGATATCAAGTCGGGTGATGAATTAATTTTCCCACTGGAAACCAAGGAAGATTATGGCCGGATCGCGGCCCAAACCGCCAAGCAAGTGATCATCCAGCGATTGCGCGAGGCGGAAAAAGTATCGGTGCTGGCCGAATACGCCGATCGCGTCGGCACGATTTTGTCCGGCAAAGTCCAGAGATTGGAACGGGGCAATGTTTTCATTGATCTCAAACGAACGGTCGGCCTCTTGCCCTATGAAGAACAGATCCCGGGCGAACATTACCAACAGGGTGAGCGCGTCCGGGCCTATCTGGCGGCCGTGGAAGAAACGCCGCGGGGGATTAATCTCCGTCTTTCGCGGGCCCATCCGAAATTTATTGAAAAATTGTTTGAATTGGAAGCGCCGGAAATTGCCAACAAATTGGTGGAATTCAAGGCTATTGCCCGCGAGCCGGGTTCTCGGGCGAAAATCGCCGTCGCCTCTTCCCAGACAAACATTGATCCGGTCGGCGCTTGCGTCGGCCAGCGTGGCATTCGCGTCAATACGGTCATTAACGAGCTCGGCGGCGAAAAAATTGACATTATTCAATGGTCGGAAAATCCGAAAAATTTTATTGAACACGCCCTGTCGCCGGCCAAGATTACCAATTTGATTCTTAACGAAGAAAATCGCGAGGCGATCGCGGAGGTGGAGCCGGATCAATTTTCACTGGCCGTCGGGAAAAAAGGCCAGAACGTGCGGTTGGCGGCCAAATTGACCGGTTGGCGGATTGATATTAAAACACCGGCGTTGGTTGAGGAGACGCCGGTCGAATCGACCGGCGAAGAGAAAAATGCGGCCAGCCTTTCCGAGAACGGCGAGGACTTGATACAATCCACTAATGACTAATTTTTGGCATGACCTTGAGCCGGGCGAAGTGGGAAAGATTAATGTGATCGTTGAAATTCCCAAGGGGTCAAAAAATAAATATGAGCTAGATAAAGCCACCGGTCTGATTGCGCTGGACCGGGTTCTTTATAGCGCTCAAGAATTCCCTTTTGATTATGGTTTCGTGCCGCAAACTTTATGGGAAGATGATGATCCGGTTGATGTGATTATTTTGACCACTCACCCGCTTTTGTCGGGGACGCTTATTCGTGTCCGGCCGGTCGCTTTAATGAAAATGATTGATGACGGCGAGTCTGATGATAAAATTATCGCCGTGCCGGTGGATGACCCGCGGTGGCAATCAGTCAATGATTTGAAAGATCTTAATCCGCATACGGTTAAAGAAATCGGGCATTTCTTTTCCACTTATAAAAAACTGCAAAATAAAGAGGTGCAAGTAACCGGTTTTGAGGGACGGCCGGCGGCGGAAAAAGTTTTCCGCCGCGGCTTGGAACTTTATCGGGCGAAATTTGCCAAATGATCACCGGTAGAGTTAGAATAGGCCATTATTAATAAAATTATTAACGTTAAATTAGAAAGATGATGAAAAAACAATCTTTTTTAGTCAGTGGTTTGGTGGCTTTTTTGCTTTTTGGCGGGTTGAGTTTGACGGTTAATGCTCAAGCTAACGTCAATAATAAAAACAAAATCCAAAATTTGGGGGAGAAAGTCAAGACGCGATTGACGGCCAATCTTGAGCGCGTTGACAATCTGCGAACGCGCGTGACCGAACGGGTAATTCAATTCGCCGAACCGAAGTTTGACACAGTGGCCGTTAATCAAAAGTTGACGGAAGCCGCCGCCGCGATTGAAGCCGGCCGGCAGAAATTAGCGGCGATTGACGCCGAGATTACCAAGGCGACAACCGCCGCCGATAAGACGGCAACCGTGGCCGCTTTTCGCCAAACAATGCGCGATTTGACCGCCAATATCCGCGCCGCCCATCAGAAAGTCGTTGAAGCCATTCGTTTAATGAGGAGTGCTTATCCGCGGCCGGCGGTTCCGACTACTCCGCCGACGGATATGCCGCCGCCGACTTCACCGCCGCCAAGTTCCGATTAATTTAATTAATAAATTTAAATCACTAATGCTATGAACGGAGAAGAACAAATGAATCAGTTCCCCATCGCCGATAATGCCGAAAAATCTTCCAAGGGTCCGGTGCTTGGTATCATTATTATTATTCTGTTGATTATTCTGGGCGGCTTTTATATTTTAACTTCACGAAAAACAGACCAAACGCCGCCGCCGACCGACAGTCCCGCCGGCCGCGATGGCGATCTCAACGCCGCCGCCAATGTTCCCGACTTGACTGATCTGGAAGCGGACGCCCAAAGTTTGGATAATGATTTCCAAACATTAGATCAGGATATTCAAGCCACCACGACGCCATAATTTAGTTAAAAGTTTAATCCTAATTCTTGACGACTCAAATTCAGACTGGCCCTGATTCAACTGTTGTCATCATCGGCGAAGTGCCAGCCGAAAAGTTTGAGAGTTTCCGCGCGCCGGCGCTGGCGGCGCTTAATCAATCGGCCAAAATCGATGGCTTCCGCCCCGGACATATTCCCGAGGCGGTTTTGCGCGAGCGGTTGGGCGAGGAAAAAATTCTGGCGACGATGGCGGAATCGGCTTTGCGGGAGATCTATCCGATAATTTTAAAGGACGAAAAAATTGACGCGATCGGCCGGCCGGAAATTCAAATTACCAAACTGGCCGCCGGTAATCCCTTGGGTTTTAAAATTACGACGGCAGTTTATCCGAGTTTTTCTTTGCCCGATTATCAAACTCTGCTTAAACCGTTGAACGCCGCGCCGCGCGCGGCGGTAACGGTGGAAGAAAAAGAAATTGACGAGTTATTGGCACAATCCGCCAAAAATCAATCCAACGAAGCGGCCAACCGGCCACCGGCGCCGACGCGCGAACAAGTGAAGGATTATTTGCTCCGAGAAAAAACGCAAAATGAAAAAGACAAATATCGGCTGAAAATTCTTGACGAATTAATTTCTCGCACCACCGTCACCGTGCCGGCCATTCTGATTGAAACCGAGCTTGATAAGATGCTAGCGGAGATGAAAACGAACATTGTGAATCTCGGCGGCCGGTTTGAAGATTATTTGGCTCATCTGAAAAAAACCGAGGCGGAACTCAAAACCGCTTGGCGGGAATCAGCGATTAAACGGGTGAAATCGGGTTTAATTTTGGAGGCGATCGCCGTTCAGGAAAAAGTGACACCGGACGCCGCGGCGGTTGATAAAGAAATCAAACAACTTTTGGCGATTTATCCTAAAATCACTTCTGATCAGGCGCGCTCTTATATTATTCACCGTCTAACCAACGAGGAAGTTTTCCGACGGCTGGAGGCGATTAAATAAAAAGCCCCACTCATCACAATTCAATGTGCTAGTGGAGCTCGTTAGATCGGTTGCGGCGCAGTCATCTCCCGGGTAAAGAGCAGAGACACCGTAAACTCAAACCGGCCGGTATATGGTTCTTGGCCCGCTTGAACCGAAAAAACACAATCCTGAAAAATACTCGGCCGACACCGAAAGCGCACGAATTGCGCGTAAGTAAAAAGGATCGGCACCCCTTCGTCCGGCGAGCCCTTGAGCCGACGCTCGTTCGGCACCGCCCAAACCGGCGGATCAAAAAAATAAACATTTCCCGGTGACATTTGGCCGGCCACGGCCAAATGGTGTTGACGGTCGCTCTCGTTTAAATCCCGAAATAATCGCATCGTCATCACCTCCTTTCTGGATTAGATACTATTGACATTTACCGGCCGCGTCAAGTAATATAACCGATGATGCTTATACCAACCGTAATTGAGAAATCCCCGTTCGGCGAACGGGCTTATGACATCTATTCGCGATTATTAAAGGACCGGATTATCTTTTTGGGTGGCGCGATTGACGATAATGTCGCCAATATCGTTATCGCCCAACTTTTATTTCTAGAATCGGAAAATCTGAAAAAAGACATCACGCTTTATATCAACTCGCCGGGCGGGCAAGTAACTTCCACGATGGCGATTCTGGATACGATGAATTATGTTAAACCGGATGTCTCCACGATCTGCGTCGGTCTCGCCGCCTCCGGCGGCGCGATTATTCTGTCGGCCGGCAAAAAAGGCAAGCGCTTTGCGTTGCCGAACGCCGAAATGATGATTCACCAGCCGCTCGGCGGGACGGAAGGCCAAGCCACGGACATTGCCATCACCGCGCGGCAGATTTTGAAAATTAAAGAGAAATTGAACAAATTGCTCGCCAAAAATACCGGCAAGTCATTATCGCAGATTGAAAAAGACTCCGACCGTGATTATTATATTTCGGCCGAGGAAGCCGTCAAATACGGTTTAGTGGATGAGATCATTAGGACGAAGAGTTAAAACTTTACAATCCCCGTAATGATTTGCTAGGATGGGGCGTGTCTTTAATTAGTAATTTTAATTTCTATCGCTTGAGTCAAATCTTAAAAAATTACGCGTCTATCATTGGATTTAAACGACAGCGATAACCTTTAGTCGTGGCAATTAAAACTTTATTGCTCTTGCTGGCCACCAGCGGCTTGGGTGGCGTAGTTTTGGGCTATTTTCTCCGTTGGCTGATTACCCTCGGGCAAAAGGGGTCAATTGAAATTGAGGTTAAAAGGACGATGCTGGAGGCGAAAGATCAGGCCCAAAAAATCGTCAGCCGGGCCGACAAACAGGCCGAGGAATTATTGAGAGAAATCAAAGAGAAAGAACAGGCCGCCGAGAAAGAAAACCGGAAGAAAAGCGAGTGGCTTTTGAAAAAAGAAGAGGCGCTGGACGAACGACAGTCTAATCTCAATCAGGAATTGAAAACTCTGAAAAATCGTTCGGAGGAGATAGGCAAAATGGAAAATAAACTCCGCGAGACGGACCGGCTGAAAACAGCCGAATTGGAACGGATCGCCAAACTGACGGCGGCCGAAGCGCGGCAGGAAATCATTCAGGCTCTGACCAAAAATCATGAGGAAGATTTGCTGGTTCATCTGCATAAATTGGAATTGGCCGGCGAAGAAAAGTTTGAAGCCCGCGCCCGGGAAATTTTAACGACCACGATCCAACGGCTGGCTAATTCGGCGGTCGCGGAAATCACTTCGTCGGTGGTGGAAATTCCTTCCGACGACGTAAAAGGTAAAATCATCGGCAAGGAGGGCCGCAACATCCGGGCGTTTGAGAAAGCCACCGGCGTGGAAGTGATTATTGACGATACGCCGGGCGCCATTACCCTTTCCTCTTTTGACCCCATTCGCCGGCAGATCGCGAAAGTGGCGCTGGAAAATTTAATTTTGGACGGCCGCATTCATCCGGCAAAAATTGAGGAAATGATGGCCAAAGCCAAAGAAAATGTTTCCAAAATTATCAAAGAAAAGGGCGAGCAGGCGGCTTACGAAGCCAATGTGTTTAATTTGGACCCGCGCATTATTACGATTTTAGGCCGGCTGCATTTCCGCACCAGTTACGGCCAAAATGTGCTTCAGCATTCGGTGGAAATGGCTCACCTGGCCGGTATGATTGCCGAAGAACTGGGCGCCGATTCGCCAGTGGCGCGCACCGGCGCCCTATTGCACGACATCGGCAAAGCGATTGACCACGAAGTCTCCGGCACTCATGTGGACATCGGCAAGCGGATTTTGGAAAAATTCGGCGTGGATCAAAAAATCATCAAGGCGATGCAGGCACATCACGGCCAGTATCCGTACGAAACATTAGAATCAATCATTGTCCAGACCGCCGACGCCATCTCCGGCGCGCGGCCGGGCGCGCGGCGCGATAGTATTGAAAATTATCTGCGGCGTTTGCGCGACCTTGAAGATATTGCCAATTCTTTCCCGGGAATTGAAAAATCATACGCCATTCAAGCCGGGCGCGAGATTCGGGTGTTCGTCAAACCCCAGGAAATTGGCGATTTGGAAGCCAAACAACTTGCCCGAACCATCGCTCTACGCATTGAGCAGGAACTGAAATACCCCGGGGAAATTAAAATCACCGTTATCCGCGAGTCGCGCGTCATTGAATACGCGCGGTAGAAATTTGCTAAGGAGCATATCTCGTGGTAGATTGAAAAACTATGGCGACTAAATTTCAAGAACAAAAAATTGAGATGATGGTTGAAAAGACGGTTTATCGCGTTTTGCGCGGGATTTTTATTGACCCCGAAACAATAATGGCATTAAAACCGAGCTTTGAAAAAAAACTTAAACGATCAATAAAGGAAAGAGGGCTGGGAAAGTTAAAGGATTTTAGAACTATTTTCACATCATTAAATTAACCGGTTGATGCCACCGTCCGACGATTGGCAAATTAAATTCACTTTTCAAGCCGAAAAAGATCTGAAACGTTTGGATGTGCAAATTCGTCAGCGGGTGGCCGAAAAGTTGCATTGGTTGACGGTGAATTTTTCGTTGACGACGGCTGTGTCACTAAATAATACCTGGAAAGATTATTACAAACTGCGTGTTGGCGATTGGCGGATTATCTATCAACCAGATCATAAATTAAAAATAATTATCGTGTACAACATTGGCCGCCGGGATGAAATTTATAAATCTTAATTAAAAAATCACAATCGCTTTTTGATTGACAAAAAATCTCTTTTAATGCTAGGATGCAACTAGAGTAGTTTCAAATAAAAACCCTGTTTTAGGCCCCTGAATTGGGGCGGGAGGTCTGAGATGAAGAAGTTCGTTGTTGTTATTATGGTTTGGTGTGGGCTGGCGGCCGGATCGGTCCTGGCCGAAGAAGCTAGGGTTCTTCAAGACGAGGCCGGGCGAATCAGTTTTCAGCTGAACGCCGTGAACTGGAGGAACACCGGACTGACGGCAACGGCCGAAGCCCAGCGGTATCCCGAGGCGATCGGACGATTGATCACCGAGAAGCTGGAGTTTGTCGCCGTAGAAAAGGAGGTGGTGAAGTCCCGGCTAATCGGCTTCTGGACCTGGGAGGAGCAGAGCAAGGTTAAAACTGTGGTGACCAGAGATGGGACGGTGATCGTATTGCGGCCGGCGACCGGAGCAGAGGCGACGGTAGGGATTGAGAGGTTTGATAATCCTTTTGTCCTTTTAGTCGGTTCGGCGTTGGCTCTCCTCGCCGCCGGTAATCTGATGGCGAAAAGACGACCGAGGGTAGCATTCCCCACCGTCGCCGCCATCGTCGCCGCCGTCGTCGCCGCCACCATCGCCGAAAACGAAGAGAGCGGTTGGCGATGGTATCGCCGCTTTAGTGCATTAGCTGGCATCCTGTTAATCTTGTCCGTGGTCGTGGTATCGGTTAGGATGCCCACGACAGTGAACGCAAGCCCCGCTTTTGCCAATCGGCAATTGCGGGGCTTTTTTGAGTACGCACGGTAAAGTAAAAAATGTCCGGTTAACACCTGTCACCCCAAGGTGTTAACTGAACAGACAGTTGCGTAAAAAATGGCTTAACGGTATAATGGCGGGGTCAGAAATAATAATTTGGTCGACGATTAAAAACCACGTCAAGGTAATTTTATGAATAAACAATCACTTATTGACGCTGTACACGAGAAAATCGGCGGAACCAAGGTTCAGGCCGAACAGGCGGTTGACACTTTCATTGAGTCAATCGTCAACAGTTTGAAAAAAGGCGACGAGGTCTCGATCGCCGGCCTGGGCATTTTCTCCACCAAGCAACGGGCGGCCCGCACCGCGCGCAACCCGCGCACCGGCGAGTCCATTCAGGTCGCCGCGATGAAGGTACCGAAATTCCGCGCGGCTAAGGCGTTGAAGGATGCAGTAAAATAACTCTACTCGACGACCTACCACGAGAAAACCTCCTGTTCGCCGGTTGGCGGATCAGGGGGTTTTCTTTTTGTGCTAATATTGAAATCATGAAGCAAAAACCGAAGGTCGGTCTATATGTTGACGGAGCAAATCTTTTCTACCAAGGACGCCGAAATGATTGGATGGTTGATTATAAAAAACTTCTCATCTGGATTAATAAAGAAAGCGAGGTTGTTGTGGCTAAATATTTTATCGGTAAACCATCTTGGGAACCAGCTAGATCCCTTAATCAAACCTTTAATTCATATTTAAATAAAATCGGCTACGCGATTATCACTAAACCGCTCAAGAAAATTAAAACCAAAAATGGAGAAATCAAGAATAAATGCAATTTTGATGTTGAAATGCACGATGAAATTATCCACGATCTCTCAAAACTTGATATTGTTTATTTGGTCAGTGGCGACAGCGATTTTATGCGGACAAAACAGCGAGTATTGGCCAACAAAAAGAAAATCAAGTTCTTGGCTTACAAACGGGGTTGTTCTTGGGAAATCAGACTGTCTTGGCACATCTTACTTGACGATATAAAAGCGGAGATACAAAGGGCTGGCACTTGACGGCGGGGTCGGGGGCGGTATACTAGAAATATAGTTACATCGCCGGCCCTCGTGGCCGGTTTTTCCGTCACCAAAATGAGATCTGCACCGGCGAGTCCATTCAGGTCGCCGCGATGAAGATACCAAAATTCCGGGCGGCTAAAGCGCTTAAAGACGCTGTTAAATAATCGAGAGTAAGAAATTAGAAAAATCCGTTCCAGCAACCGGTGGGGCGGGTTTTTCTTGACATCTTTTCGGCCGTGTCTAGTATTAGCGCAGGAAGTTGAGATGGTGTTTTTGTTTTTGGTCTTTGAATATCCGAAGGGGGTGACAAATGGCGACTGGTTTGGAACAATATTTGACGGAAGTTTTAAGCCCGAAAATCAAGATTCATGTTTTGCCGGGCGGAAGGATGCCTGAACAGGGTTCTAACGGAGCAAATGGTTTTGATGTTTTCGCCCGCGTCATTCAGGATGAGACCAGGCGCGACCCCAATAACGGAAATCTACGTTTGCCGTTATGGGAGTTGATGGGAAGCGACGGAACCGGCGCCAGCTATCAACTAAAACCAGGAAGGTCAATCTTGGTCGGTATCGGTTGTGTATTTGAAATGCCCCCTTATATGGGTTGTCTGATGATCGCCCGAAGTGGTCAAACGACCAAAACACAACCATTACCATTATGGGAAGTTGTTAATTCGCCGAGTTTTATTGATGCTGATTTTCGCGGCGAAGCGGCTGTGCACATCAGAAACATCAGCCGGCAGACAATGACAATTACCGCTGGAATGAAAATTGCTCAAATCTTGTTCACGCCAACTTTCATTCCCCAATTCGTAATGGTCAATTCCCTATCTGAACTCTCGCCGACCGCGCGCGGCGGCAACGGTCTTGGTTCAACCGGAATGGGAATGGTCGCGAACGAGATATTGCCGAAAACCAGAATCAGGAGACAAAAGAAGACTTAGCCGTCCCGATTCCGCCATTCGCCAACCGGCGAAGGCGGACATCGGGACGGCTTTTTATTTTTTAAAAATCAGACATAAAACCTTTGAATGAGCGGGTTGAGGCGGGTGATGATTTCGTAACTATTGGTTTGCGCGAGGCGCGCTATTTCTTCGGCGGTCGGGCCGCTTTTTCCTTCAAGCAAAATCACTTCATCGCCAATGTTCAATCCGTTTCTTCGGCGGGCAAGATTTTTAATTTTTGTCACATCAACGATAATCATATCCATAGAAACGCGGCCGATAATTTTGGCAAATTGATTTTTAATTCGCACGCGGCCGACACTTGATAAAAGTCGCGGATAGCCGTGCCAGTAACCGATCGGGCAGACGGCAAGCTGCGTTCCCCGTCGGACTTTTTCCGTCAAATCATAGCCAACCCGATCATCGGCCGATAGAGTTTTAATTTCACTAATAATCGTTTTCCAAACCAGCGCCGGTTGCAATTTAATTTTTGATTTTAATTGATCGGGGTATAAACCAAGAAGTCCGAGCCCGATTCGCACTAAATCATAACGAGCCTCGGGATATGACAGTGTGCCGCCGGTCGCCGCGAGATGTTTAAGGAGGGATGATTGGGGAAAACCATCGGCCTCAGCGAGGGTGAGAAATTTTTCAAATTCTTTAATCTGACTTCTAACCGATGATTTCAGCCGCGGGTCGGAGGCCGCCGCGAGATGACTGTAAATGCCTTCCACCACCACGGCCGGCTGAAACTTTTTCAGCAGATGTAAAAATTTCGGAAATTCAGCGAGGAGAAAACCTTGCCGATGCATACCGGTATCAACTTTTAAATGTAATTTGAGTGGTTGATCCGAGGAAAAATGTCTTAAGATTGTCAACGATTCAAAAGTAGAAATAGTTAAACTAATTCCGGCCAGGGCCGCGGCGGCAAAATTATCCGGCCGAGTGTAACCAAGGACGAGAATCGGCGCCGTTACTCCGGTCGCGCGCAAAGTTTGCGCTTCAACAATTGAATCCACGCCGAGCCAGTCCGCCCCAAGTTCAATTAAAAGTTTGGCATAAGGCACGAGGCCGTGGCCGTAAGCGTTTGATTTCGCCACCGCCATTATCTTCACTCCCGCGCCGATTAATTTTCGGAAAGAATGATAATTACGGGCAAGCGCCCGTTGGTCAATCTCAATCCAAGTCCGCAAATGACCGTTGGCCAGTCTGGTCATCGGGTCATAGTAACAAATTATCGTTTAGAAACAAGCGCTTGCGAGTAGGGAGAATCCCCGTACCGAACGTACCGAAACACGTTCGGTACGGGCGGGGAACTCCCGACGCGACGCAAACAATGCGGACAGCGAGGATCGAACTCGCATCTGCTGCTTGGAAGGCAGCCGTACTACCACTATACTATGTCCGCTGTTTTATTAACTATAAATCGCGATTGAAGCCAAAAAGATTATGGTGCAAAAGATAGCCGAAAGCAAACACCAAGCGCACCATTCGCGCAATTTGATTATTTGGATATAAATCAAATAGAGCGAGAAAAGAAAGGCTGCAACCGTCAGCCACAAAATCAGCGGCTGAACGACGGCGAGTTGAACGGGTAAAAAAAAATTAAGTGTCTGACTGACGATCACTGAAAGATAATAAGCAAATCCCAGCCATTCCAACGGCAGACCGAAAAGAGTGGAATAGCGGCTATGAACCACCACTTCGCAATCGGAATTGAGCGGGCAAATCAATTTTTCCGACCGGCGCTTTTGTCGCCAAATGTAAAAAGCCGCTAAAAAACCACTTAGAGCGACAATGATAATCAGTAGGCGCAAGAGAATTTCCATGGCCTGATTCTAGCAAATTAAACCGGCGGGATAAATAAAAAAACCGCCCCGATGGACATCGGGGCGAGGTGGAACAAGATCGGTTCGGCCTGTTCATTGACTTAACTCGTTTTGTCCTCGGCCGCCCGCACGACTTCGTCGCGCGGCGGCAAGACAGCCTCTAACTTCAGATTGGCCATACTTTCCAACGCGCGCTTGGGGAAACTGGAATTTGACGGTGTCAAAACTGTCAAGATAACACCTAAGCCGAACAAATAGCCAAATAGGCAGAATAAAGACTGATTCATTTTTATCTCCTGAAAACTTGCCTAAAATTCCAATCTAAATACTACTGTAACGACAGCGAAAAATCAAATTTTCAAAATGTCTTGGTTGGTCGGGCTGCCGGGAATTGAACCCGGTCTACATGCACCCCATGCATGCGTACT
>JBBUAW010000013.1:0-33543 GCA_038058475.1 Patescibacteria group bacterium
ATCGTGGTTAGAAAAACGACCAGCTTCTTTGGTGGTCAACGTTTCATCTTCAAACATCACCGGTAAACCAAGGGAATTTTCTAGTTGGCGTTTAAATTTTAGAACGGCCCGCATAATCGGATTTTGCCGACGGCGAAAATTTAATGATTCACCGAGTACGATTTCACCGACGGCTTCCGTCACGCAGATTGTCTTCAACCGGCCGAGTAATTTGCCGTCATTCGGCAACACGACCAACGGATAAGCAAAGTCGCCGCGCGCGTCGGTGAGCGCGAGTCCGACTCGTTTACGACCATAATCAACACCCAATCGTCGCATAGACAGATGTTAGCATAATTGCTATGGTTATTTGATATGGAGATTCAGGTGCTGCAAAATTTCGTCAATGCTCATCCGTTTCTGGCGGCGGGGTTGATTGTCTGGTCTTTGATTTGGAAAGGATTGGCGTTGTGGCAAGCCGGCGGCCGGCGTGAACGCAATTGGTTTATCGCGCTCCTGATTTTAAATACTTTGGGGATTCTGGAAATTATTTATCTCTTTTTCGTCATTTCCCGGCGCGCGACATCCTCTCCAGCCTCCGACTCATCAGAAAAAATATCATAAATTAAACTGGAGGGTTCGCCTAATGGTATGGCACCGCTCTTGAAAAGCGGCGGGCGCAAGCCCTTAGAGGTTCGACTCCTCTACCCTCCGCCAGTTAGGAAATGAAGTCAAGGCCAGAAGCGGGTTTTCTTGAAATATTTTAATAATCTAACCTTAAAATAATTTTTATGAAAATATTTCTCTACATAGTAATCGGTCTTGTTGTCTTGTGGTTTATCGGTGGAATGATAGCCGCCGCAATCGTTGGTTCTAAGAAAAATCGGGGGAGGGCGGCACTTACGTTATTTTTAGGTTTTTCTGGTGATGCCAAATCAATGCTGTTTGATATTTTCAAACTTCATCAAACGAAAAAAATTAGCGAGGTAAATAGTATCGTTGAGAAGACAACAAATACTACCGAGGAGATTATTTCCGTATTATCATCAGAAAATCGGCCAAAAGATTTTTCGTCTGGCAAAAAGTTTGATGGGGTCACTTGGACGGTGTATCAAAAGAATTTTATGGAAAATGGCTATTCTGAATTAGCGGCATCCTTACTGGCCGGAATATTCCTTTTCGAACTTGACGAATTGCTATCTAAGGGAGAATGATTTAGATTTCTTGTGGTGGCAAAAATTGCGAAAGCCCTCGGTGTTTTAATTGAGGAATTATTAAAATAGCGATATACTTGAACTATGAATAATCAAAGGGGATTTGCAAATAGTATAATACTCATTCTTGTTGTCATCGTACTCGCTGGCATAGGAAGTTATTTTGTCTTGAATCACCAAACCCCATCGCTTCCATTTGTTACAACTCCGGCACCTAAGACCTTACCTCTTGTTCCTACTGCGACCCCCACCCCGACTCAAACACCAATTACTAAATCTCCAACGCCTATTAGCACTGAAACACCCTTAATAAATAATTCTTTAACTGCATTTAAAAATATTTTTGTTATTCATGACGATGGAACTCTCATTACCCCGCAAGGTCAAGTGCAGCCGCTTGAAGTAGCTAAAAAGTTTTATAATTTAAATCAAGATAAAAAAGATACCTATGATCTTCTAACTTTATTTACTTCATTTCATGATCCCAATACTGTTGAGTATCATATGGGATTAAGAAATAGTATTAATGGGATTGGTAGAATTCCAACAATGTCATCTGTAGATATAGCAGATTTACCTAGTAAGTTAGTGGGCATTAGTTTTGTAGATGATACTTACAGTCCTAAATATAATACTGTCGAAGCAGAGATAAAAAATAATCTTTTTCTAATGGATCATGAAACCGGCCATCAATGGCTAGCATACATTGGTAAGGATGAGGGTATCTCTGACGGTATACATTATTCTAAATGGGTAAGTAATGGATTTATAAGGGATGGTATACAGTGGGGAGATGTAATGCAGGGATGGCCATGGAAAGATAATGGGGATGGAACTGTGAGCGTTAAAAATATCACTCATGCTGGCTTTTCAAATTTTTCTTTATATATGATGGGCTTAATTTCAGCTTCTGAAGTACCCGATTTACAAATTGTTGTTCCAAATGATCCAGCGAATAAAGAATTTAATAGTGTTCCTGGTACTTTTAAAACTATTCAAATCAAAGATCTTATAGCTAAATATGGTGAACGAGTGCCTTCATACTTGAATTCTCAAAAAGATTTTAACATGGCTTATATTCTTGTTGTGAAAAAAGGTCAAACACAATCAGACTACGAACCATATTTAAATGTAGTAAGTTGGGTGGCTAAATATTTTCCTGATGAATGGAATTATATTACGTACGGCAAGTCTACAATTAATAAAGGGCTATAGGATAGCTCGCAACGCTTTATTTTAAATTAAAACTTGAAATCGTCCTTTCCGCTCCGGTTCAAAGCGCGGCGGGCGGAAGGGGGGTGTGGGGGGAATTCCGCCCGCCGAGCCCAGCCAGTTCCGTTCGGATATTTTCAAACAGACACCGTTTTTACTCAATCAAATGAAAATAATTTTTTCCTACAACATAGACAAAGATGTGGAAAACATCATCAATGGAATGAAAGCGGTAAATAGTAAAAAACCGACGAAATTTCAAAATTTATTTACTGAAAAATACGGCGATAATTTTGAAGCGCAAAAAGTCGAAACTTTCATAGAGGAGTATGATAAAACGAATGGTTTTGACGCAAATAAAGAAATTGTCGCTGTCGAAGAAAGATGGAAAACAGTTGAATCGATTTTTATTGAGCGCGTAGAAAAAATATTTGGTATTTCTTATCCCCTGCCAACAATCACGGCTTATTTAACTCATAATGAGCGTTGTACTTACAGCATTAAGGAAAACTATTTTTTCGTCAAAATCGGCTCGGAATTTTCAAACCACACAATTATGCACGAGCTTTGGCATTTTTATACCTGGCAGGCTTTTGGTAAAAAATTATTGGACGAGGGATTTTCAAAATTGGTGTATAACGACATAAAAGAATCTTTAACGGAGATTATTAATCTGGAATTTCCTGACCTTATGGGCGGGAAATTAGATAATGGCTATCCGCAACATCGGGAGATGAGACAAAAAATCCGCGAGCTCTGGCCAAACCAGAAAAACGTTTTTCTCATTGCCCAAAAGTTGTTAATTGGTGTAAAATAGAGTTATGCAATTCACTTGGGAAACACTGGAGTACGAACACTACGAAAAGAGTCCAAATTGGTTCTGGGCTATTGGCCTTGGCGGCGCGATGCTGATTCTCGTCGCCATTCTGATGAAAAATTTCCTGCTGGCAATCCTGCTTCTGCTGGCGACTTTCGCTCTCATTCTCCACGGCGGCAAACGGCCGGATAAAATCACTGTCGCCATCGGCCGCCAGGGCGTTCAAGTTAGACATTTGCTTTATCCCTTCAAAACCCTGCGTTCATTCTGGGTTCACGACCATCTGCCGATAAAAAAAATTACCCTGCGCTCGGATAAGGCCTTTATGCCTCACCTCCATCTGCCGCTTGGCGACGAGGTTGACCATGAAGAAGTGCGCTTGTTTTTACTGGAGCACTTGCCGGAAGAACATCACGAACCGACTTTGATTGACGCGTTGGTTGAATACTTGTAAATTAAATTTCCCTCTCGTAGTTCAATGGATAGAATGCGGGTTTGCGGAACCCGTGATGCAGGTCCGATTCCTGCCGAGAGGATTTGATTTCTGCCCCAAGTTTTCCAAAAAAATCTTGACAGGAAAAATTGGTCTTTTTAAAATGTGAGAATGAATAATTTTTTGAGAACCTTAAGAACGGTGATTAAAAATAATCGGACGGCCATTATCGCGAGTTTCGTGACGAGCGCGCTGACCGTACTGATTCTTATGGCTTTAGCGGGAGTCTATCTCGCCGCTAACGGCTGGCCGGATTGGCTGGCACCGGTTGAAGCGCTGCGTGGCGCCAATCAGACTGGCGGCGCCGTCACGCGCGATTCGGCGACGGAAGAATCGCGCGTGATTCAAGTGGCGGAGCAAGCCGATCCGGCGGTTGTGTCCATCGTCATCACCAAGGATGTGCCGATTATTGAACGTTATCACGAAAATGATCCGTTTGGTGACGGTTTTTTCAATGATTTTTTCGGTAATGGTTTTGATCTGCGAATCCCCCGACAACGGCAGAATGGCACGGAGAAACGGGAGGTCGGCGGCGGTTCCGGTTTTTTCATCTCGGCGGACGGGCTGGTGGTGACCAATCGTCATGTGGTGGACGATGATAAAGCTGATTATACGATTCTGACCAATGATGGCAAAAAGTATGACGCAGAGGTATTGGCTAAAGATACAGCATTGGATGTAGCCGTGTTGAAAGTGGACGGAAAAAATTTCAAATATCTCCAGTTCGGCAATTCCGATATCCTGAAGCCCGGGCAGACGGTTATCGCCATCGGCAACGCCTTGGCAGAGTTCCGCAACTCGGTGTCGGTCGGCGTGGTTTCCGGACTATCCCGATCCATCACGGCCGGCGACGCTTTTGGCAAATCGGAACAATTGGAGGGGGTAATTCAAACCGATGCGGCCATCAATCCGGGCAATTCCGGCGGGCCGTTGTTGGATATTAAAGGTCAAGTGATTGGTATTAATGTCGCGGTGGAACGGGGGGCGGAAAATATCGGCTTTGCGTTGGCGGCAAACACAGTAAAAAGTATTGTTGATTCAGTCCAAAAACACGGCGAGATCGTCCGGCCTTACCTCGGTGTTCGTTATGTTCAGATTACTGAAAGTTTGAAAAAGAAAAACAATCTGATAGTGGATTACGGCGCGTTGATTCAGCGCGGCGAAACAGCGGAAGACCTGGCAATCATCCCGGGTTCACCGGCCGACAAAGCCGGTCTCGTAGAAAATGACATTATTTTAGCGGTGGACGATGTTAAACTGGAATTGGGAAAATCACTGGCGGCCATTATCAGACAAAAAACCGTCGGTCAGACAATTCGGTTGAAAATCTGGCATCGCGGACAAGAAAAAGAAATTAATGTGAAATTAGAAAAGGCGCCGAAAGAATAAATTTAACTTTTGGCTAAAGCTTTGGCTAATTGCGATTTTTGGCGGCTCGCGGCGTTGGCTTTAATCACTCCCCGCTTTTTGGCTTTATCAATCGCCTGATAAGCCGCCGGCAAAAGTTTGGCTGCTTCTTTGATTTGGCCGGCGGCGATCAGTTTTTTCATTTTTTTGATCACCTCGCGCCGCGCCGTCTGACGACGCAAATTAAACACCCGCCGGCGGCGGGAAACGCGCAGAGCTTTTTTGGCTGATTTGGTGATGGGCATAATTTAGATATTTCAGATCAGACTAGCATTTGGATTTGAATTTGGCAAATAAGCGCTATTAGCATAAGATAATTACCATTATGATTGGGCGATTGCAAGGAATGGTGGCGGGGAAAAATAATCGGACAATCACGCTGGATGTTCACGGCGTCGGTTATCTGGTGGCGTTGACGACCGACGCTTTAATCAAAATTAAACTTAATCAGCCGCTGACTCTCCACACCCACCTGGCCGTGCGCGAAGACGCGCTGGATTTATTTGGTTTTGAAACGGCGGTGGAATTAAATTATTTCCAACTGCTGTTAACCGTGCCCGGCATCGGCCCGAAAAGCGCGCTGGCGATTCTCTCACTGGCCGCGCCGGAAGTTTTACAAAAAGCCATCACCGCCGAAGACACCGCTTATCTGACTCGCGTTTCCGGCATCGGCAAAAAAAGCGCCGAGAAAATTGTCCTCGCTCTGAAAGATAAATTGATGCCGGCGACCGGACAAACCGACACCGGTAATTTAAATAAAGAAAATTTGGACAATGAAGCCGAGGCGATAGAGGCGTTGAAATCGCTGGGTTACACTTTAGCCGAAGCGCGAACGGCGACCAGAAAAGCCGCCGCGGATTCGGCGGCGACAGTCGGCCACGGCGTAAATAATTTGATCAAAGCGGCCCTGCGAATTCTTTCTCATCATTAATTTTATGAACCGGCTTCGTCTTTTTTATCATTATCTCTGGGCCGCGACCGCGGCCGTCTGGTATCGTTTTCCCTCTCGGGAAATTTTTGTTCTCGGCATTACCGGCACCAAAGGGAAAACCACGACTTTGGAATTAATCAGCGCGCTTTTGGAAGCTGACGGCAAACGCACGGCGATCGCCTCCACGCTCCGGTTTAAAATCGGCGAGCAATCGGAAATGAACCAATTGAAAATGACTATGCCGGGCCGCGCGCGCCTGCAACAATTTTTGCGCGCGGCCGTCCGCGCGCGTTGCGATTACGCGCTGGTGGAAATGACCTCCGAGGGCGCCAAACAATTCCGCCACCGGTTTATTGAACTGGACGCGCTGATTTTTACCAACCTCGCGCCCGAACATCTTGAGTCGCATGGTTCCTATGCCAATTATTTGGCGGCGAAGTTGGAAATTGCCAAACAGCTGGCGCGCTCCCGCAAAACTGCTAAAACGATTATCGTCAACGCCGACGATCGCGAAGCCAAACATTTTTTGCAAGCGGCTGGTTCGGCGGGGGTGGAAAAAATCACTTATCGCGCGCGCGACGGCGCGCCGTGGTCGGTGAGCGAAATTGGTTTGGAATTAACCTTCCGCAATTTGAAAATTCGCTCCCCGCTCGCCGGCCGATTTAATCTTTACAACATCTTGGCGGCGGCGACTTTCGCCGCCGCGCGCGGCGCGCCGCCGGAAATTATCAAAACGACCTTGGAAAATTTTCGCGGCGTTCGCGGCCGGCTGGAACGGATTGAGGCGCAAGCCATCAATCCGCGCCAGCCGGATTTCACGGTGATCGTAGATTACGCCCACACGCCTGATTCGCTCAAACAAGTTTATGAAACTTTTGCCGCGCGGCAAAAAATCTGCGTCTTGGGCGCGGCCGGCGGCGGCCGCGACAAGTGGAAACGGCCGGTGTTAGGGAAAATCGCCAGCGACCACTGCTGGCGGATTATTTTGACTAACGAAGATCCGTACGATGAAGATCCGACGGCCATCATCCGCGATCTGGCTCGCGGCCTCGGCCGCAAACCTTTCCAAACAATTATTGACCGGCGCGCGGCGATCCGGCAGGCGTTTTTAGAAGCCAAAGACGGCGAATTGGTGATCATCACCGGCAAAGGCACCGACCCGTTCATTATGGGCCCGCGCGGGACAAAAATTCCCTGGGACGATGCCACGGTGGTGCGGGAAGAATTGAAAAAAAATGCCTGAACTGCCGGAAGTGGAAACATTGCGGCGCGAGTTGAGCCGGGGACTGATCGGTTGTGTTTTCCAAAATGTCGCGCCAAAATTCTCAAATTCATCTTCATACGATCATGGTGTGGAAGCCCGTTTAGCTAAACAGCCAATTCGTCACCGCCACACTTCGCATGATAGCTTGAACATTATACAAAAATCCCCCGAACTTTTTTAGAGTCCGAGGGATCAAGAGACAAAGAGTCATCCGCCAATGGCAGACTAGGGCTTAAGGGCCAGTTGCGGTAGCACCACGCGATAATGAAGGTCGGCATTCCAGACGTAGGCGTACGAGAAGAGGTAGACGCCCACCTTCAGCCTGCGATCGTCGCTCCAGTACACGGGCGCCACGAAGAAACTGTCTTCCACCTTGAACAGAAAGATGGTAGAGCAACCCTGGGGCAGGTGGTCTCGATTATTGAGGACAAACTGTTCGATCTGGTCTTGACTCAAACAGAACGCCCCGAGATCAATTCCCTGACCTTCGAACATCTGACGGAAAGTGGCGTTCTCAACAAGCTCGTGGACGTCGACCTTGGTTTCTAGTCTGGCTTCGCCACGGACGTTACAACCATACCTCGTCAGATTGGGATCGATCCAGCCGGGGAAAGTTCCTTTGGCTTCCGAGAGAAGACCGTGACCGTTCGTGGCGGGGATCGTGAGACCAGATTTGATCCGGCGAAGAACGGATTTCCGTTTTGGCTCCGCGACGGTGATGGTCTGGCCATCATCAATCATCGTTCCTTCAACCACCTTCTGCATTGTAAGGTTGAGCCCGGTGGGGTCATAATTCCCCTCTCTGGCTCGACGGATCAATTCCGGAATCCGGTTTTCCAACAGAGTGGCCCATTCTTCGGCCGTTGGTTTTCTTTTCGTTCCGTCCGGGACAACGTAAGTAGTCGTCATGACAGTACCCTTTCTTGTCAAAGACCTTGGTTCCCATGGTCCGGAGAACGTCCCCCTTGAACCATTTCAGATAGTCTAGCAGATTGGAGTGAGAAAGTCAAGTAGTCAAAAAAATGGCTTGGGTTATGATGATTAACACTATGCCTGAATTACCGGAGGTCGAGACGATTCGCCGTGAACTAGAACGGGTGTTGGTCGGGCAAAGAATTGAATCGGGTGAGATTCTCTGGCCTGGGACAATTAAGCCCCTCTCACCCAAACAATTCCTTAAACAGATCGTTGGGCAGAAGATTAGGCAAGTGGAGCGGCGAGCGAAAGTGCTTTTGATTGAGTTAGGAGACAACCATCTCGGCATCCATCTCAAGATGACGGGGCAATTAGTTTATAAACCCCAAGATTCGACCTTAAAACCCTCCAAGGTCGAATCTTTAATCACTGGGGGGCACCCACAACCCAATCTCTTCCAACACACTCGCGCCATTTTCACCCTCAATGACGGGAGTAAATTATATTTCAACGATCTGCGAAAATTCGGTTGGTTAAAATTGTGGTCATCGGAAACTAAGGAGGCGTGGCTTGCCCGCTTTGGGCGGGAACCGTTATCCCCCCAGTTTAATTTAAAAACCCTTGCGACGATTTTCCAATGTTATCCCGATCGCCAGTTAAAACAAATTCTGCTTGACCAGACTTTAATTGCCGGCTTGGGCAATATCTATGTTGACGAAAGTTGCTTTGCGGCGCGCTTGCGGCCGGCGCGACGGTTAAAAACTCTACAATCATCGGAAATTAAAAAACTTCATTGGGCAGTCAAAAAAATTCTTAAATTAGCCATTGCCAAAGGTGGCACCTCGGCGCGCGATTACCGGCGGAGCGACGGCTCGCGCGGCGGCTTCGTCCCCCACTTGAAAGTCTACGGCCGCGGCGGCCGGCCGTGCAAAATTTGCCGCACTCCGATTACCAAGATCAAACTCGCCGGCCGCGGGACGCATTTTTGCCCGCGGTGTCAGAGATAAAAATAACTGGACGAATACAGACTATTAAATTGACAAGGGGTGTACAAAAAGTACAATTGATAGATAATCATGAAAGTCATCAGCACCACTGAGGCGCGTAAATACTTAGGTCAATTAGTGGAAGAAGTCAGCCGAAACCGGCAGGTTGTGGGAATTGGCCGGCGGCGGCAAATTGAAGCTCTATTAATCAAGTATCCCGCTAATTTTAATTCCCCTCTTGATTCTTGGACGCAATTTGCGTCCGATAGCGGCAGTTTCGATTTTTTAACAGACGAACCAGAACTTTATTCAATTAAAGATATTCGGCGCCGCTATGCCAAAATCAAATGATATTATTCTTGTCCCCTTTCCTTTCACCGACCTTAGTGGCGATAAGGTGCGGCCGGCACTGGTGTTAGTGGTCGTTGGTCATGACGCCATTGTGGCAATGATTTCTTCTCGTCTGGATGATAAAAAATGGCCGAGCGATTTTGATATTTTGGACAGCGACGCGGATTTTTCCGCGACTGGCTTTAAGGTAAGTTCGCGAATTCGTTTGGGTAAATTAGCCACTATTGAGACAAAAATTATCGTCGGCCAACTTGGTGTTCTCAAACAAAAACATTCTCAACAAATTAATAAAAAAATAGCCAATCTTTTTAACTGCTAAACTCGCCGGCCGCGGGACGCATTTTTGCCCGCGGTGTCAGAGATAAAAATCAGCCTAGTTTAGTAATTGAAATAAAAAAATTCCAGTGGCCACACTGACATTTAATGATTCTTTCTTGCCGCCCATCGGGATTTCAGCAATAACCTCGCCTTTATTTAAAATTGATCTGGGTAAACCGCGAACTTCATTGCCGACGATAATTGCGGTCGGACCGGTAATTTTTACCTGGCGATAATCAATAGAATCTGGCGATTGCTCAAGGGCGATGAGTTTATAGTTTTTAGCTTTTAGCTTCCAGAAAAGAAGACTGGCTCTGGAATATCTTTCCCATTCAATAAATTTTTCCGCGCCGAGCGCGGTTTTGGCGATGGCGCGAGAAGCGCGGCCGAAACGGTCAATTGGTGGCGGCGTGTAGCCAATGAGATAAATTTTTTCAACACCGGCCGCTTCGGCCGTGCGGAAAATCGCGCCGACATTGTGGGCGCTTCTGATATTATGGAGAAGGAGACAAATTTTTGGACTATTTTTCATTATGTTATAATTATTAAATGTATGATAATCAAATGTTAAGCATCTTTCCAACTCTGCTTAGTTGGTGGATGGTGGCGCCGATCATTCTTCGCGCCGCCCTCGGCCTGGCTTTTCTGCATGAAGCTTATGCCGGCCGGACGGCCAAAAAAATTATGGCGTTAATCAAAACCCTGATTGGCGTCTTGTTTCTGTTTGGCCTCTTAACCCAAGCCGCGGCTTTAATCGGAGTTATTATTTCTATTTATGAACTTTGGTCACGACCGCAACCTGAAGCCAATGACCGGCTTTTGCTCAAATTAGCCATTGCCGCGGCGCTGCTTTTCCTCGGCCCGGGGTCTTTGTCTCTTGATTGGCCGTTGTAGATAAATCCGCCCGGCAGGAATCGGACCTGCGACCGTCTGCTTAAAAGGCAGCTGCTCTACCAACTGAGCTACGGGCGGTAATGATTCAAAAACAATAAACTAAAAATCCGAAAATCACAACTCCAACACCAACCGTTCCAGGCCTAATTCAAAATCCAATAAGCCGCGATGATGGTCATGCCAGAGCGCGACCAGCCGCGCCGAAAGTTTTTTTAATTCTTCTAATTTGAAATTGCGGCTGTGCCGTCGCGCCTGCTGCAAAACAAACGGTTTCAAACCGAGCGCGGCTGAATCTTTAGCTGTTTGCACGAGCAAAAGTGTTTTGATTTTCCAAACCAATTTCCAGAAAATTTCTTCCGGCGCGAGCCCGTGGGCGAGCGCCATCTGGAACAAAATCCAGGCGCGCTGACGATTCCGCTCGCCCAGCGCATCGGCCAAGGCGAAAGGATTAAAACCGGCGGCCGATTGACGATTGACTCGCTCGGCCGATTGTTTGATTTCCCGCACTCGCCCGCCGGCCGCCGCGACTTCAGCTAAAATTTCCGTTTTAAGTTCAGCCTCCAACAACAAATAAAGATTCGGCGACTGGTTCAGCGCGGCCAACCGGCCGGTTAAAATTTTTTCTTCCGCGCCTAAAAATTTAACTAACACGACGGCGAATTTTTCCGCCCACAACGTCTGACCTAGGCAGATTTCTTCCAGCCGCTCGCGCGAATAATCATCGGCCGAAAATCGAAAAATTGTCAGTTTGGGATATTTTTTGAGTTGAGTCGCGAGGAGCGCGTCGGCCGCCGCTTTCACCGCCGAGCTTTCTGCGCCATAAATTAAATAGATCATAATTCTAAAGTTAGACCGATCGGGCAATGATCCGATCCGAAAACTTCCGGCAGAATGAAAGAATCGCGCACGCGATCCAGTAAACTTTGACTGATAAAAAAATAATCAATCCGCCAGCCGATATTGCGTTCTCGCGCTAATGAGCGATAACTCCACCAAGAATATTGGATGGTTGTTGGATGTAATTGACGAAAAGTGTCCACCAAGCCGTGTTTAACAAAACGATCGGCCCAGGCGCGTTCTTCAGCCGTAAAACCGGGATTGCCGATATTTTCTTTTGGCCGCGCCAGATCAATCTCTTGGTGGGCCACATTAAAATCACCGCCGACAATCACCGGTTTCGTGTGTTCTAGTCGTTTAATATATTCCAGAAATTGCCGATTAAATTCTTCTTTGAAACCCAAACGGGAAAGTTCATGATTGGCATTGGGAAAATAACAATTGAGAAAATAATATTTTTCAAACTCCAGAGTTTGAATGCGCCCCTCTTCGTCTTCAGCCGTGCCAAATCCCCGACTGACAGTTAACGGTTCAATCTTAGACAAAACGGCCGTGCCGCTATACCCGGGCCGCCGGGCCGAATGCCAATATTCGCAATAATCGGCAAAATTGAATTCCGCTTGAAGCCGACTTTCATCGCTGATTTTAATTTCTTGCAGACCTAAAACATCGGGCTGATATTTTTTCAAAAAATCACCGAAGCCGTTTTTCATAACGGCTCGGAGACCGTTTACATTCCAAGAAATGAAAGTGCTAGTTTTCATGCGGCCAAATTTTGAACCGCTTTTCAAACAACCAGAATAAGGTAAAAATAATCAGAGCGAGAACGGTCGCGAAACCGGCCAACGCAATTAAACCGAAACCGGTCGCCACGCCGATGCCGGCGGCGACCCACAGACCGGCGGCCGTCGTCAAGCCGCTGATTTTTGATTCCTTGAAAATAATCAGGCCGGCGCCGAGAAAGCCGATGCCCATCACCACTTGCGACGCGATCCGCAACGGGTCAAGCGCGATCGGCGGTGTGGCTGAATAATTTTTAATCACCAATTCGGAAATAATGATGAAAAGCGCAGAACCCAAACTGACGAGAGCGTAGGTCCGAAGACCGGCATGTTTGCCGGCAATCGTCCGTTCCAGTCCCAACAGCGCGCCAAAGATCGCTGCCAGGATAAGTCGAACAAACATCGGACCAAGAAGCGAGGAATCAATCATCAGTGGTAATTTCACCGCAAGCCACATTGTCATTTAGTGTGGCCGATTTATAAATACTCACCGCCAGCGGCAAATTATCAGTAATCGCCGCCAGCGCCACCGTTAAAGTCGTTTCCGAAGCGCCATCAATAACCAGACTCAAGGTGTAAATGGATTCACCCAAAGCTGAACAGGTCCCCCGTTGCAAGAATGCCGGCTGGGAAACTTCGCGCGGGGCGCCAGTGAGCTCAATCAGCACGCGAGCCTGACCGTCATTTTCTTCAATTTTCGCCTGGCCAGCGAGGTTGGAACCGTTGACGGCCTGAAGCCTTACGATCAGTGGCGACGGGGCAACTTTACCATCCGGCGGTTGGCGAAAAATTTGATATAATCCTATTCCCACAATCACGATGACGATTAATCCAAATAATTTTTTCATAAAAAATAATTTAAAAACTCAACTAGACCTTAAGCATAAAAGTTTTCTCACCATAAAGCAACTTGACCGGTTGGGGGATTAGGGGGGTTAAGCGCTTGGCCCGCCGCCCGCCGATAACGGCAAAAGTCACAGTCCGGACCGGCCGGCGGCGGCGCGGCTGGCAGTAAACATTTTTTAATGGCCGCGAGTTTTGGTTCAAGCCAATCAGTTTCGCCGCGATAAGGAATTAATTTGATGTTAAATTCCAGCCGGCCGCCGAAAGCCGCGCGGTCGCGGCGGCCGTTAACGTAGACGAAATAACCAATGGGAGAAACTTTAAAATTATTTTTCCGCAATAACCACTGGTAAATTTCCATCTGATTTTTGTAACTGCGCTGCCAGTCGGCGTCCAGCGACACTTCTTCGTCTTTACTCGTCGCCTTGTAATCAACCACATGTAATTCTTTGTCGTCGTTAATCCAAACATCGTCCACTGCGCCGGTAATCAGCAGGTTGGTTGGGGGATGCAAGTATTGCACGCCGGTAAAATTTTCCCGCCACCGATCTAGATCCGCATGGGCAAACGGCACCGCCTTCAAACCATATTGCTTCATTAACGGATGCGCTTCGCCTTTCGCTCGGTGGAAGTCAAATTCCTTTTTCAAGAGATGGTCCACGGCGGCATTCAAACTGAAGGGGTAACCAGCCGGCTCGGCCACGCCGAGCCGGCGATCAAGATAAAAACACAACGGGCAACGGAGAAACAATTCAATTTTAGACCGACTGATTTTGAACGGTTCGGTTGATTCGGGATTGAACAATCTTGGTTTGCGAGAGTACACCATAGCGGGATTGTAACACAGAAATTCAGTTGACTGATAAAAAAGGCCCGCCAATTGGCGAGCCTCTGGAAATTATAAGACATTGGGGGGACGAGATTGTTAAGCTAATTCCCCCCAATTGGGGCCGGTGGCAACTTTAACTGACAAGGGAATCGGCCAATCAACCACCTGCTCCATCGCTTGAATTAAAATCGGGACGATCGCGGCAATTTTTGATTCTTCAATTTCGTAAATCAACTCATCGTGGACGGTTAAGAGTAAATGCGCGTCCGCGCGCCAATTATTTTTTTCTAAATCTTTATCGGCTTTAATCATCGCCAGTTTGATGAGGTCGGCCGCGGTGCCCTGCAGGGGCGCATTTAGCGCCATCCGTTCGGCTTCGGCGCGAATGAACGGCAAAGGCGAATTAAGCAGCGGCAAATAACGCCGGCGGCCGAAGTAGGTTGTTGTATAACCTAATTTTCTGGCCGCCGTTTTCAAATAGTCAAAGTAAGCGCGAATTTTAGGGAAGGTTTCAAAGTAGCGCCGGTGAAAGTCGGCCGCTTCGGCGCGCGTGGTGTTTAAACTCGCGCGCAGAGCGTTAAGGCCCATCCCGTAAATAATGCCGAAGTTGATTACTTTGGCCTGGCGGCGCATTTCTTTCGTCACGGCGTCGGCGGCGACGCCGAACACTCGGGCCGCCACGCCGGTATGAATATCCATCTCGTTTTTGAAAAAATTTAACAAACTAGCATCACCCGACAGCACGGCCAGCACCCGCATTTCAATTTGCGAATAATCGAGCGCGACCAAACGATGACCGGGACGAGCCACGAAGGCTCGCCGCACCAGCTTGCCCAACCCGGCGAAGCCGGGAATGTTTTGTAAATTAGGATCGCGACTGGAAAACCGACCGGTCGCTGTGCCGGTTTGGTCAAAAGTGGTATGAATAACACCGCCGGCATCGGCTAATTTCGGTAAAGCATCAAGATAAGTGGATAGTAATTTTTGTCGTTCGCGATAAGCTAAAATATCAGCGATAATCGGGTAAGTATCTTTTAATTTGAGTAATTCGGATTCGCGCGTGGAGCGCCCGCCGCCAGCGGTTTTACGCAACCCTTTGAGTGATAAATGAAGTTCATCAAACAACACTTGCCCTAATTGTTTCGGCGAATTTAGATTAAATTCGCGACCGGCCGCGGCGCAAATCTTTTTCTCTAAAGTCTGCAGTTCTTGACGGATCGTGGTGGCTAACGATTGGAGATAAGGCAAGTCAAGTAAAATTCCCCGAGTTTTTGCCGCGGTTAAAATCGGCAGAAGCGGCAATTCAATTTCTTCGTAGATGCGCGTCAAATTTTCCCGGGCCAGAGCGGCCGCGAGCCAGGCGCGGACCGCCGGTTCGTCGATTTGGCCGGTCAGTCGCCGGATTTCCAGCCAATCAGGACTGGACCGTTCAGAATTCAATAGCCAGGCGGCGATCTGTAACTCGCGCGGCGCGGGACTAATATCAAGTGGTGAGGACTCTCTTTGGGTTTGAGAATAAAACAAATCATTAAACCGGTTTTTTAAGGTTTTAAATTCCCATTGGTCAAATAATGCTTCCATAACCTCTTTTTTTAGTCCGGCTCGCCACGGCCCGCGGGGTAACGAAAAATCCAACGGCACATCGCGCCGAATCGTCGCCAAGGTTTTGGAAAAAAGCGCTTCTTCCTCGCCGGCCAGTAATAATTTAATCATTCGGTCTTTGATTCCCGCCGCTTGAAAATCGGCCGGATTTTTTTTCAACCGGGCATACATTTTTTCCAATAATCCGAAATTTACGATCAAAGCCGTCGCGGTTTTCTCACCGATGCCAACAATGCCGATGATGTTATCCGACGGATCGCCGCGCAAACCTTTCCAGTCCGGCAATCGTTCCGGCCCAAAATTAAAACGGGTTCTGACCGCGGCTTCATTGTAAATAATTGTGTCGTTCAATCCTTTTTTAAAAGTGTAGACGAGCACTTGATCGTCATCAACCAACTGCAAAGTATCAAGATCGCCGGAGGCAATCACAATTTTTAAATTTTTTTGTTTTTTGGCTTGTTCGGCAATCGTGCCGATCAGATCATCGGCTTCAAAGCCGGCTTGTTCGTAAACGGGAATGTTCAGCGCGGAAAAAAGTTCGCGCGAGCGTTCAATCTGACTGACCAGGTTTGTTTCCGTCGGTTTGCGCCCGGCTTTATATTGTTCATAGGCGACCTTGCGAAAGGTCGGCGCCGGCAGGTCATAACAGGCCGCGAAATAATCTGGTTTTAAATCACCGATCAATTTGATTAAGGTCGCCGTCAGGCCGTACAAGCCGCCGGTCGGCGCGCCGGTTTTAGTGGTGAAATCCGGCAAGGCGTGATAAGCCCGATGCAAAATCGCGTGAACGTCAAGGAGAACAAGAGTTTGGGTTTGAACTTTGACCACAGTCATATTTTAGAGTAACTCTTTGAATTCTTTATCCGTTAGTCCAGCATCACGAATAATCCCCTTGAGAGTGTACGGATTTAAACGGCCACTTCGCGGAATTGTTAATTTACGTCGGCCGTTACTCATACCGATATGTTTGGCCCCGCGTGAAGGGTCCAACCAGAAACCGACTTTTTGCAATATTCTGATTACTCGTGTTGAAGAAAGATCAGTAAAAAGCATTAGGCGAAAGCAACTTCTACTTCACGCCATTTCGTCGCGCCGAGTTCTTGTCGTTCTATCGCCAAATAAACACGAATGGCGTCCTTAATATTAACTATGGCTTCGCGTTCATTCTTACCTTGACTATGACAACCCGGTAGACTCGGCGCCGAGGCGCTATAACCATATTCGCTTTTGTGTAAGAGGATAGGATATTTCATCGATTTGATTGTACTACAATAAAATGCAAAATCCAATTTGCAATCTCTCTGACTGTTTATTTTTTAATCATAGATTATTTTTCGTTCAGGATGATAGTTAAATTTGACTATATCGCCTACTTCGTGATAAGGTTAAAATAGTGTCGGAAATGACAAATTTAGACCTTTGACAAGGGAGAAAGCAATGGGTACGCAGGAATTTCAACCGTTCTATAAAACGGTTATGGTCGCGATTAAAACCGCGGAACCAAATCAGATGTCGTGTCTGGCGGGTCTCATCAAGACGACGGATATTCCGGATGGAGCGCTTGAGAGTATTTTAATAGTATGGAGAACGAGGTGTGTGGAATTGAGAAAAAAGTATGGTCTCTATCATGATGATATGGGCGTGTCTAACCAACTCACCGAACGTATGAAAAAGGCGAACGAGGCCACTGGACTTCATTATTCAGAACGCCACTGATATTGATATCCGTTGTTCTGGGCGCGGAATTAAAACACCTCGATAATTTCTCGGGGTGTTTTTTATTTTACTTTTAGTTATAAACAATTTTCCGTTCGGTCTCGCCTAAAATTTCAAAATTAATCTTAATCGTCTCGGCTGGTAAAATTTTCTCAACCCGTTCCGGCCACTCAATCAAAATCAAATTGGATTGATCGGCGATTAATTCCGACCAACTTAATTTTCCAAGTTCTTCCGGTTTTTCCAAACGATAACAGTCAATGTGAACCAATTTTTTCCATTGGCGAGGACTCGCCTTGCCAATTTGCGGTATGGCGTAATTTTTAATTAGGACGAAAGTCGGGCTCGTTATTCGATCTTTAATGCCGAGCGCGCGGCCGATCGCTTGCACAAAAGTAGTTTTTCCGGCGCCCAAATCGCCGTGCAAGCCGACAACCGTTGCCCTTTGATTAGTCTCAACCTTAACCGTCAAATGAGTTAGAAAATCCCACGCGATTACTTCCGTTTCCGCCAAGTTTTTACTCACTCTTTCCATTTGATTATCTTAACACAATATGTTAGTTGTAGAGCCAGAAAGGAGGTGCCGTAATGACACCTATACACACGCGAGCGCGGCAAAAGTCGAGTCGGGCCAAGAAGAAGATAGGGATGAAAGAATTTTGGCAAAAACTGGCAAGCCTCCCAGGAAGGGAGGGCAAGGGGTGGATAGTTATGATGGGCAAACTATCGGGCCAAATTAGATTGCATCACCCCTTGTACTATAAAGATGGTTTTAATCCTGTCGATGCGGTCGCTCGGAGTGAGGGGGCGAGTCAATTCAAGTTTCTTGATTTAAACAACAAAAGACGAATCGCTAATGCCGCGAAGGAATACGAATTCAGAAATCCAAAACACAAAAGAACTCGAATCAAACTCCTCCGGACGCTCGGACTCAAAGAGGTAAGTCGTACGTAACCAGACGAACTTTCGTCTTGCCCCGCATCTGGTGTGATGCGGGGTTTTTATCCCTAAAATCTTTAGCGAGGAGTTACCGCTCAAAATCAGTCGCGTCTAATTTTGACTGCCTGACAATCGAGCGGAAAGTGCCAACTGGAATCTCCCGACGATTGACTGGAACAATAACGACGAGTGAACCGCCAATATTTTTGAATTTTGTGTGGCTACCTTTTTGTGAAACAAAAACGAAACCGCGTCTAGATAAAACTTTAATAATTTCATCCGAAGAATATCGCTTAGGCATACCGCAAGGCAAACGGGACAACTTCTACCCGATTGACCTTGGCGACATTTTGCAACTTCTCGTCTTCGAAATAAAGAGAGACTGCTTCATTAAGATTAGCAAGAGCTTCTCTTTTACTTTTACCGAAACTCGAAACATCTACATTCAAACATTGAGCCACATAGTGCTTGCCTTCATTCCAAATTACACTTTTAAGATTAAGTTTACTCATAATCCTAGAATATCGCTTCTCCCCTTGACTGTCAAGCGCCGATATGCAAGAAATGGGATTGGTGTTTTTGGTCATTAACTCTAAGAATAAGGAGGAAACAATGGGCACTGGTTGTGTTGGATATTTTGGCTTAGCGATCTGGTGCATAATAGCAAGAGAGAATAATTTGGACGGGGGGCTGGTCATACAAGAGTACCGGCCAAGAAGCTTTTTATCCCTAAAATCTTTAGCGAACAGAGTTATCACCAGGTCAATCTAGGCGACCGCAGTCGGCTGTGCTAGGAATAGAGTAAATGGCTTTGGTGTTTAAAGAAGACAAACAGACTAAGCGGCTTGATGAACTTCATCTGAAGGAAGCCGAGGAACTCGCTCAAATCTTCGCCCAAAAATACAATCTGCCTTATGTTGATCTCTCTAAACTGCCGATCAACACTGATGCCCTTCATTTAATTCCGGAAACCGAGGCGCGCGCCGGCAAAATCGCCTCTTTTAAAATTAGCGGGAAAAACCTTTCGGTGATTATTTTGTCGCCGAATAATCCTGTTACTCAAAAAATTATTGGCGAATTGCAAGATAAAAACTTGATCGTCGCCGCCTATCTCGGATCCGAGGCTAGTTTGAATCGGGCGCTGGGACGGTATCAGGAAATTTCCCTCTCGGCGGCGGCAAAAACTGGGATTATTGATATTGCCAACGACACCATTAATATTTTTCTGCAGGAAATTAAAGATGCCGACGGTATTCGCGCGCGGTTGGATGAAGAAGCAAAATTGATTCTCAAAGAGGGCGGCGTAACGAATTTACTGGAAGCGATTCTGGCTGGCGCGATTCTTGTCAAAGCTTCCGACATTCATCTGGAACCGGAGGCGGAGAGAGTACGTTTGCGTTACCGGCTGGACGGCGTGCTCAACGACTTTGCTTTTTTTGATCAGAAAATTCACCGCCCGTTGCTGGCGCGCATTAAACTTGTTTCCGGTCTTAAATTAAACATCAAAAGCGCCGCGCAGGACGGACGTTTTAGTTTGAAATTAGGCCAGGCTGAAATTGAAATCCGGACGGCGATTTTGCCCGGCGCCTATGGTGAGTCAATTGTTCTGCGGATTTTGAATCCAGAAACTTTAGCGATTGAATTTGCCGACCTCGGCGTGGAACCGAAATTATTTGAGACCTTAAAACAACAGGTCACTAAACCGAACGGTTTAATTCTTTTGACCGGCCCGACTGGTTCGGGAAAAACCACTACCCTCTACGCCATTCTTCGGATTTTGAATACCAAAGAAACAAAAATCATCACGATTGAAGACCCGATTGAATACCATTTGCGCGGCGTTAATCAGACTCAAGTTAATTTAAGCAAAAAATATACTTTTCTGACCGGCCTCCGGTCGGCCTTGAGGCAAGATCCGGACATTTTGATGGTTGGAGAAATTCGCGATCCGGAAACGGCCAAAATCGCCATTAACGCTTCTTTGACCGGCCATCTGGTTTTATCTACTTTACACACCAACAATGCCGCCGGGACCATTCCGCGGCTTGTTGATTTGGAAGTCAATCCAAAAATTATCGAGGCCGCCCTAAACATCGCGCTCGCCCAAAGATTAGTTCGCCGGCTTTGCCTAAATTGTCGTGAGAGTTATTCACCGACCGATCAGGAAAAAAATATTATCGTTGATATCTTTAAAACTCTGAAACGAAAACGACCGAGTCAGGCGCTGGAAACTCCGGCCACCCTTTATCGGCCCAAAGGCTGTCCGCACTGCCACCAGACCGGTTTCCGCGGCCGGATTGGCATTTTTGAAGCCGTGGTGATGAATGCCGCCATCGCCGAGTTGTTGTTGAAAAATCCGAGCGAACGGGAAATTAAGCGGCTGGCCGACAATGAGGGTTTATTGGACCTGCGAGAGGATGGTTTATTAAAAGTGATTAACGGCACTACGGCTTTTTCCGAACTGGAACGAGTGGTCGATTTGTCCGCCGAGGCTCTTTGACAAATCGAGGCCATAAACCTCTAAGCAATCCTTGAGGCTTAAAAAGCTTCAAGTGAGGCGTCAGGATAAGGATAACCCCAGTAAACCGCCGAAGCGAGAAACCAGAATGTCCTTTGACTAACACCCGTTTAAACCCGAAAGTTTAGTTGCTTAGAGGTTTATAGCCTCGATTGAAGGCTAGCATAAAATGAAAAATAAGTCAAGAATACAAAATAATTTAGAAAACGAACCAATTAATGATTGGACCCTCGATCAATCGCTCCGGCCAACGCGCTGGGAGGAATATATCGGCCAGGCTAACATTAAACAGAACCTGAAGATTTTACTCCAAGCGGCCAGTGAACGGCAACATCCGCCGGAACATCTGCTATTTTACGGTCCGCCCGGTTTAGGCAAGACAACTTTGGCCCATTTGATCGCCAAAGAAATGAAAGCTCAAATTAAAGTCACTTCCGGGCCGGCGATTGAGAGAGTTGGCGATTTGGCTTCCGTTATTACCAATTTGTCGCCCGGTGATATACTTTTTATTGACGAGATTCATCGTTTAAACAAAATGATTGAGGAGGTGCTTTATCCGGCGATGGAATCTGGTAAATTGAACATCGTGATCGGCAAAGGCCCGGGCGCGCGAGTCCTCCAACTAGACCTGCCGCCATTCACTTTAATCGCCGCCACAACGCGCATTGCCCTTTTGTCGTCGCCGCTCCGTTCCCGTTTCTCTGGTGGAACTTTTCGTTTAGAATTTTACACCGAAAAAGAAATTGAAGAGATTATCCGCCGGTCGGCTAAAATTTTAGGCGTCAAGATTGATCCGGCGGCGACGCGCGCGATCGCCGCGCGAAGCCGTTTTACCCCGCGCATTGCCAATCAATTTTTGAAACGGGCGCGCGATCTGGCGCAAATCAAAAAAAAAGATGTTGATGGAACGATCGTTGAAGAAACCCTAACCCTGATGGGGGTGGATAAAACCGGCCTCTCATCGGCCGATCGAAAAATCCTTTCTATTTTGATTGAAAAGTTTGGCGGCGGGCCGGTGGGGTTGAATACCTTAGCTGCCGCGACGGCGGAAGAAGAGGCGACTATCGCGGAAGTGCATGAACCATATTTGATTCAACTTGGTTTTCTGGAACGCACTCCGCGCGGCCGCCGCGCCACCGATCAGGCCTACGAACATTTAGGTCACAAACCGCCGGTTAATCGCCAAAACAAATTGCTTTAGGTTCCCTAAACAAAAGCTGGTAAGGGGACGGCTTTTCTGCCGATAAAAATTTTGCTGAAATTATTTCTCCCCACTTTTTCACTGACACCGATAATTTCTAAATGCAAAGGCCGGCCATTTTTATCTAAATCCAAAAGAATTTCGGGTACCACTTCTAAAGTCTTGGCCACCACGCCAGAACGTAAAGTAAAATTCAGGGCATCTACAGTTTTATCATAATTGATTTTCATATTTACATCTTACTATTTATTTCTCATTACCACAACCCAATGAGCAGTAATAACGATTATTTGGTGGTCTTCTCTTTTAATCACCATTTTAGATAATTTCTGCCGAATTTTCTGTACCGCTCCTCTCTTGCACCATAGCTAGGGCGATTAAAATCGGGTTGAGTAATGGTCTCAATAATATTCTGGCGCAATAACCCCCTTTGCTCCATTTTTAAAATAGCGTGTGGACTAAAAATAATTTTCATACTCATCGCAATTATTTTAGCACACCCCAACTTTAACCCGCCGCTGAATCACCAAAACAAATTGCTTTAGGTTTTAATAAGTCTGAGTTGGAGTTTTGTTTCTTAATTTTCTGACAAGAAAATAAATAATCAAAAAGATTATGGCGTAAAAAACTCCATTTATTAGAGCCGAAGCAAGAATGGTTGGGTTCGGCCCCATAAAAAATAATGTGAGCTGCAACCCAGGAGCAGCGAACAATTTATTGGCCGTTATCATCGCAAGATAAATCGGAATCATTGTTCCAAATAAAAAACCAATAATCAAAACTTTTTTCATACCCCCATTATACACCCCTAGAAGCTAAAAGCTATCGGCGCTATGCTATTAGTATGTCTGGACATAATAAATGGTCTCAAATTAAACGGCAGAAGGAAGTCGTGGATGCTAAAAAAAGCAAAGTATTTTCGGCTTTAACTAAAAACATTCAACTGGAAGCTAAAAAAGCGAAAGGTGATAAAAATAGCATCGGCCTCAAAACAATTATTGAACGCGCCCGAGCGGCCAATTTGCCAAATGAAAACATTAACCGCGCGATTAAAGCCGCCACCGACACCTCCGGCCTCACTTTAGAAACCGCGCGCTATGAGGCCTACGGCCCAGAGGGAGTGGCGATTATTATTGAAACAATTACTAATAATAAAAATCGTACCGCGCAAGAAATCAAACATCTTTTGGTTAAATATGGCGCCACTCTGGCCGCGCCGGGCGCGGCGATCTGGGCGTTTGATGCGCCGGTCGGAGAAAATGGAATCTGGCGGCCGAAATTAATCCGTTCGGTCTCTGACGCCGCGCGCGTGGCTTTAACCGAACTCGTGGCCGCGCTCACCGGACATGACGACGTCCAGACTGTTTCGTTGGAGATTGAGATGCCGAAATAAAAAATATGAGAGTTTTAGGTATTGATCCGGGGTATGATCGTTTGGGGTTGGCGGTGATTGAAAAAATGCCGCGCGGAGTGGAGAAAATTATTTTCTCCACTTGTCTTCTTACCTCTCGTCAACTTAGTTTTGAAGAACGATTATATAATCTGGTGGAGAAAATTGAACTAATCATCAAAAAACAGCAGCCGGATTTATTGGCGCTGGAGAAAGTTTTTTTTACAACCAATCATAAAACAGCGATGGCAGTGGCTGAAGTCCGCGGGGCAATTATTTACTTGGCGCAAAAACTCAAATTGCCGGTGATTAATTTGACGCCTCTGGAAGTGAAGAGTGCGATCGCAGGTTACGGCGGAGCGAATAAGGAACAGATAAAACAAATGGTGCAGAAAATTTTAAACAAAAAACAGATATTCAAATATGACGATGAGGCCGACGCTTTGGCTATTGCCTTGACTGGTTTATATCGCGCGCCATTAGTTTCTCCTATTGGTGATGGGTTTATCCACAGTTATCGTCATTAATTCTTGCAAAAAAAATCCGATATGTTAGAAAGTAGGGGTTTCGTTAAGATAATTAAAAAGGTCGGTGATAAATTTTAGTTTAAATAATATAATATGGACGAAGAACTTATGGAGGAGACTCCAACCGCCGGCGATGATGAAGAAGACACCCCTGTTGGTGTCGTACCCGACGAAGATCTTGATGGGGAGGACGAACCTGGAGAAAAGACGGAGGAGATTTAAGTCTGGAGTTTTGATTGTTTGAATGAACTAAACAAAAAATCCCTCGATGATCATCGAGGGATTTTTTGTTTTAACTGATGTTGATTTTTACGAACCGATGTTTGCCGATTTTTAACACTTCGGTGGTGGTCGGCAAAAAGTTGGGATCGGTGATTTTTTGGTCCGCTTCATTGCGGATCGCTCCTTCGTCAATCAATCGCCGCCAGTCGCTTTTGGAATCAACGATGCCGGCCGCAATCAAAACTTCAGCCAGCTTCGCGCCGGGGGGCAGATTGATTTCTAGAATATCTTCCGGAACGCCGCCGGCGCGAAAGGTTTGGTTGAAAGCTGCTTCGGCCCCGTTGGCCAGCGCCGCGCCGTAAATTTTTTTCACGATTTCCAGCGCGACGGCGGCCTTGGCGGCGCGCGGCCCGCGCGCCATTAATTTTTCTTTATCGGCGAGAGGTAGGCGGGTGCAATTAAGGAAGAGAGGTTCAATCATTTCGTCTGGTTCAGCCATAATCGCGCCGTACATTTCATTGGGCGGCGAAGACAGAAAAACCCCTGTCTGGCGACTCTTTGACATCAATTCGCCGGTTTTAGGATTAGCCATTAAATTAAGCGCGATGATAAATTTTTCTTGGTTTTTCAGCCGTTTTAAAAGAGTGCGGCCGGTCAAAGCATTAAAAATTTGATCGGTGCCGCAAAGTTCCGCGTTTACTTCCATCGCCACACTATCGTAACCCTGAAGTACTGGGTATAAAAATTCATGGAGATGGATGGGGGTATGGTCAGTCAAACGTTTAACGAACATATCGCGCTCCAACATCTGTTGGACAGTAAAATTGGCGGTGAGATAAATTATTTCTTTTAAGGTTAAGTGATCTAACCAAGCGCTGTTATATAATAGGCGCGGCGGATTTTTGGGGTCGGAGAAATCTAGTAGTAATTTTAACTGGTTTAACCAATTCTCAACATTGGTCTTAATTTGCTCCGGGGTCAGCGGCGGGCGGGTCGCTTGGCGATCCGATGGGTCGCCAATGCGCGCGGTAAAATCACCAATCAAGACAATTACTTCGTGCCCCAATTGCCGCAAGTCTTCCAAAAACCAATAATTTTTGGCGTGACTCAGATGGAGCGAACTGGAGGTGGGATCGGCGCCGAGATAGATTTTCAATCTTTTTCCCGACTGCAGAAACTCAAAGAGCGCTTCGCGAGAAGGTAAAATTTCTGTGACGATGCCGCGATTAAAAATTTCTTCAATGCTCATTGTTTAAATTTAACACGACTTACAGTTTAAGACCAGAAATGATAGGATAGGAAATATGATTAAAAAACTGATTTTAATAATTTTCACTATCGGCCTATTAGTCGCCGGCGGCTTAATTTTATGGTTGATTAATTTAAAACTGCCGGACTTCCAGTCGCTTGATAACCGGCTAATTACCGAGTCAACAAAAATTTACGACCGGACGGGAAAAATTCTTTTATACAACGCTTCGGATGATATTCGCCGGCGGTTGATTCCGGCGGCCGAAATTTCCAAAGATTTGAAAAATGCTACGGTGGCGATTGAGGATGATCAATTTTATGAACATCGCGGCGTTAAAATCGGCGCGATGTTCAGAGCGTTGTTTGTCAATTTGGGCGCCGGTACTATCAAACAAGGTGGTTCAACAATCACTCAACAATTGATCAAAAATTCTCTCTTAACCCAAGATCGGAAGATTACCCGTAAAATTAAGGAAATTTTTCTGGCGCTGAAATTAGAGCGCGTCATGAGTAAAGAAGAAATTTTGGGTTGGTATTTGAATGAGGCGCCCTACGGCGGTTATTTGTATGGCGCAGAAGAAGCCAGCCAATCTTTTTTTAATCACTCAGCAAGCGCGGTCACTTTGGCCGAGGCAGCTTATTTGGCCGCCATGCCCAAAGCGCCGACTTATTATTCCCCTTACGGCAGCCATCGCGCCGAATTGGAAACGAGAAAAAATTTAATTTTAGAACGAATGCGCCAACTCGGGTTTATCAATCAAAACGAATATGATTCGGCGAAAGCGGCGACGGTAGTTTTCCAACCGTCAACTTCCACCAATATCAAGGCCCCACATTTTGTGATGTGGGTGCTGGATTATTTGGATAATAAGTACGGGCGCGAAACTATTCGGCGTCAGGGGTTGAAGGTGACGACGACTCTAGATTGGGAACTACAACAAGCCGCCGAGAGCGCGGTGACCACTTATGCCGCGGCGAACGAAAAAAATTTCAACGCCAAAAACGCCGGGGTAGTAGCGCTCGATCCGAAAACCGGGCAGGTGTTGGCGATGGTTGGTTCGCGCGATTATTTCAATACGGCTGACGAGGGAAATTTTAATGTCACTCTTGCCCACCGCCAACCAGGTTCAGCGTTCAAACCATTTGTTTATGCCACCGCTTTCAACCAAGGTTACACCCCCGAGACAATGATTTTTGATTTGCCGACCCAATTTGATACTAATTGTGAATCCGACCCTAGTCGTTGTTATACGCCGGTAAATTACGATGAGCGCTATCGCGGTCCGCTCTCTTTGCGCCAAGCGTTGGCACAATCAATCAATATTCCGGCGCTTAAAGTTCTTTATTTGGTCGGCCTGAACCAGGCGATTGAAACAGCTCAACGAATGGGGATTAAAAGTTTAAATGATCCCAGCCGTTATGGTTTAACTTTAGTCTTGGGTGGTGGCGAAGTTTCTTTATTGGAATTGACCAATGCTTATGGGGGTTTCGCCAATGATGGAATTATTAACTCCCCCGAAAGAATTTTAAAAATTGAAAATAATCAAAATCAAGTTTTGGAACAGTTTATCGCACGCGGCCAACGCGCCCTGCCGGCTCAATCGGCGCGGTTGATTTCTGATATTCTTTCCGATGACGCGGCGCGGGTGCCAACCTTCACCCCCCATTCCTTGCTTTATTTTTCCAATCGCCAGGTGGCGGTAAAAACCGGCACAACGAACGATTATCGCGACGCTTGGATTATCGGTTATACGCCTAATTTGGCGCTTGGCGCCTGGGTCGGCAATAATGATAATTCGCCGATGGAGAAAAAAATTGCCGGTTTGATTGTGACGCCGATGTGGCGCCAAATTTTTGATCAAGCCTTTAAAAAATTACCCGCCGAAGAATTTATCAAACCAGAGCCAACCACCACGGAATTGCCGCTAGTTTATCGAGGTGTTTGGCAAGGGGGAAGAAGTTATTTTATTGATAAAATTTCAGGCAAATTGGCAACTGATTACACCCCAACCGATCTTAAACAAGAAAAAGTGATTAAACAAGTTCACTCTATTCTTTATTGGCTTAATCGTCAAAACGACCCCCAATTCCCCTTATGGGAAGTTCCGGTTCGCGCTTGGGCGGCGCAAAACGGATTAGTTGATGAAACCGAACAGATGATCCCAATAGAATTGGATGATATTCACAAACCAGAACTGTCGCCGCAAGTATCTTTTATTTCTCCGGCGCCACGGGCGATTTATCGAACAATTGATAATATCACTATTAATCTCCAAATTATTACCCCGCTGGTAAATAATCGGCCGGGTTTCCCGCCGACCCGAGCTGATTTTTTCCTTAACAACACCTTGCTCGGCTCGCGCGATCGACCGCCATTTACTTACACTTTCACTCCCCAAGAATTTGATGGGTTAATTAAAGAGACTAACGAATTAAGAGTGGTGGTTTATGATAGCGTCCAAAACCAAACTTCTATTAAAACCGAATTTATTGTTAAGGATAATTAAATTATCCGATCAGGAGCTTTTTTCCCTAAATATTTTCGCCAGTCTTGAAAAATTAGTTTTTGTTTCAGGATAATTTCGCTTTTTTCCAGCGGTTTAACCTTCAAACAAACGGCGCGACCGCGCCAACTCAGCGCCCCCGGCGGCACCCGGACGCCGGCGTATTTAAAAATCGTGTCCAAAATAATATCCCGGGTTGCCACCTGTTCGGCCTCCAGATTCCGAAAGCCAGTCAGTTTATTTTTTAACCAATCGGCCATAGTGAATTTTCATCACTTCTCCAAAAATCAAAAAACGAGTCTGAATAATTTCTGCAGGCCGCGGAAAATGTTCGCGCTCGGCGGATTGTCAAAGATATCAATTTGATTGGGAACAATATTATCCTTGAACATCTTGGGTGGAAGTGGGGTGCTTCCACCGGGTGTTGTCCCTCCACTATCGGTTGAAATCACACAATTGACAGTGCCGCCGCGGATATAGCCGGCAGGAATTGTAGTTTGAATACCACTTATGTTAAGGCACTGGTCAACACTTAGAGTGATAGTAAAAGGATTGTCCGAAGTGTCGGAAAAAGTTTGGCCGTTGACGGTCGCGTTGATGGTGAGATGGTAAAGACCGGTATTCAGCGCGCCCAAACCCTGAAAGGTGGTGGGGGAGAAAGTATAGGAATAATTGCCGGAATTGTAAGACATAATAGCGACACTGCCGATACCGCCGACCGGTCTAAAGCTTAATTGTACTGGATTGTTAATGGGAATGTTGTTAGACGACCAACTGATATTAAACGACTCACTGATGCGCAAGGTTTCGCCCCCATTGGGGGTGAGGATGGCGAAGGAGGGAGTGGTTGTGGAAGTCACCTCAAAATCAATAGGTTCGCTTTGGGCCCCATTTGCAAACACAGAGATTTTATATATTCCAGGAGGGGTCAGTAATAGTGAACATCCATAATCACAAGGAGACCCCTTGAAATTGATATATTCGGGGATAGTGAGATTAATTGTTCTGTCGCCAGTTACTATGCCACCATAAAAATAATTTTCCGTTGTTGGGTCAATGAAAATTACCGAGTTAAAAACATATAAATTAGAGGTAGAAATAACAGCAACTGTTCCAATCGGTCCAGATGGTGGGGTAATGCTGGATATAATTGGCGGATTAACTATCTTAACTTGGAAAGTTTTGGAGGTTTTGTAATTAGTGTTCAGATTAATAACATCAACAGTGAAGGAATAGTTATCTAATGGTGTGTTGACTGGGACAATGAAATTAATGAGAACATTTTGATAGGAGGTATCATCTGGAGAAATGAATATATCATCTTCTGGCCAAATCGTTGGCAGCCAAGTTGTTGGGATATTGGTTACGACTTTAAAATTTGAGCCCCCACAACCGCTTGAATCTCTATTACGATAACCAAAAGAAACTCCACCACTAGCACTAGTTCTTCCACCAGGAACAATGGCTTGGACAGAGCGGTCATCGAAATATTCAATCGTTGGATTACTTCTTACACATTGCGGTTCTGTTATCCCTACATTAAAGGTAATTGACGATGTCCCAGCTGAAAGGATCGGGCCGATGCTTATTCCAGTCCCGATGTCAGAAAATGCACTGGCTATAGAATTGTAAGTGACCATAAAAATATCGTCACCCCACCATAAAGTTGTTGGCCTCATATCTAATAAGCGCGAAAAAGTATAGTCAATAATGTTATTGACAAATAATCCTTGCTGATTGGAAGACAGAGTCGGATCATTTAACTTTCCATCAAACCCAATCCCCCGACGATACTCTAAATAAAGTGTGGTTGAGGTGGAGTAGGGCGACTGGATTTTGGCTAGCTTTTTGGACAAATTACCAGCAGTACTAGATAATTCAACTGGATTAAGTGTATATTGTCCGGAGCTGCTAATTTGGATAGTTTCACCTGGTTGAATCCAACCCAATAACTCTTTATAAAAGGAATTGAATTGAAGGGAGTAGAATCCAAACCCCATAGCATCAAAGTAGTTGCCATATTCCTCATGCCGACAATCTCCCCGCAAGACATTCTCTCCACAATTCCAACCATTAGCATGTAAAACACCAAGATTATGCCCCATCTCATGAACCAAAGTAAAATCCCAATATGTCAATGGAAAAGGGTAACCGGGCGCCCATGGTGTGGAAAATATACTACTATCAGCCATAACCCAAGCAACGGAAAGATTAAAATTTTCATCACCAACCTGGAAAGGATTTTTCCCTATTGTGCCATAACCACCAGCACAAGGTGTATTAATTGCTATAACCAAACGTCCGTATTGGGACAGGTCAATATTATTATTAAGAACCAACTGATTAATTTCGTTATTGGAGGGCCCTCCACAGGGGTCGTTAATTGACTGATTCCTCGGCAGAGTGTACCAACCCATAACATCTCCCGAAAAAGAAATTTTATTATAAGATTGTTCCTGATAAAACCTTTGGAATTGGCCATTGAAGGTTAGGTCGTAAATTTCTGCCGGAGTTTTCGGCGGCGGGCTGGAGTCAAGAAAGTTGATAAGAAGAATAAGGGTTTTTTGATCCCCTGTCGCCTCAATTGGTGGCGCGTCGGCAGTTACATTAAAATTGTTTGATTGAGCGGTATCGGCCACGGCGGTATCGGCTAAGAGGTAAGCGGTGGTTGTAATTTCGGCCCCCGACCGAAGATAAATTGGTTCAGTGGGATAAAAATTAATCCGTTTATTATTTTGTTGGATAAAATAATTGTAACGAGAATTTTCCGGATGCTCAAAATCGTCAATGTGCCAAACTTCAATTTTTCCGCTTATTTTAGTCTGTTGCTCCACCTTGGCCTGTAATTCGGGTGGTAATTTATTTTTTGTTTCTGTTGATAAAGTCAAAGTTAGGGCTAGATTTGGTTTGTCGGCAGCTAGTTTCAACCATTCTCGTTTTCGGTCTTCTAAAATCGTGCTGAGTGTTTTGGTATTAGCCACCTTAAATTTAGTCGTGAGGGTTTTGGTTTGAGTATTTAAGTTAGTGATGTGGGTGACCGTGGCTGATAAGATAGAGTCGGTGATGGGGGGAGAAGCGAGAGTTGGTGTGAGAGCGAAGGAAAAAAGTGGGGAAAATAAAATTACAAGAGTAACGAGAAGGTGTTTTTTCATAATGATTTTAACTATAAGGACCATAGTGTATTTGGTCGCGGCGTGATGATTGGTGAAAAGGTTTTTGTTTGGTTGTTGTTTTGGACATTATTTAATTTAGATTTTAACACACCTAATATGTTTACCGCTAGTTTACCGCCGGATCGGCATAATTAAATAAGTGAACGAGGTGTCACCTACCCCAGTAATCATAATTGGTTTATTGCCGCCATTAAACCGAATTAGAACCTGCTCCCATTCAATCGCTTGTAGGCCATCAAGAAGATATTTTAAATTTAAACTAACCGCCACTGGCGCACCATTAATCATTATGGGAGTTAGCCAAACCAAATTATCCCCATTTTCATTGATGGTTTTTATTTCTAATTTATCATTGGTGACCGAAAAATCAACTTGATTAAATTTATCAGCGAAAACATTGGATAATTTCAGGAGATTTAATAATTCCTGACGAGAAACAGTGATTTCTGTCTCCCAACGAGAGGAGATAATTTGGCGATAATCAGGATAAACCCCATCAATCAATCTAGAGGTTAAATAAAAATCTTGGGCGGTAAAAGAAATTTGATGTTGATCATATTTAATCTCTAAATCCTCATCCAGAAAATCAATAATTTTCATTATCTTAATAATATTCTTCAAGGGAATAATCAAACTATTAACCGCTAATTTATTTTTCCCGACACTAATTATTTTTTCCGCCAACCGAAAAGAATCAGTCGCCACTAAAACCAAACTATCAACTTGTTGGTAAAAACAAACACTGGAAATTTCCGGCTTCATAGTTGAAAAAGAAGCACTATACCAGACTTCTTTTAAGTTTTTTAATAATTCTTTGGAGTGAATAAAAAAAGAGTTGGGTTTATTGGGAGTTGGAATAATTGGAAAATCTTCAACTGGTAAACCTTTGATGGTGGTGGTGTGTTGAGGGGAAGAAATTTTTAAATTACCCCCCAAAAATTCAATTTTAATTTTATTAATGGTTGAGATAAGGTTATTAAAAAAATTATTCAACAAAACACCATTTAGAGCAATAATAAGATTATTCCCATCAATAATTTTACAAGGAAGATTGATTTCTAACCCCAAATCAAGATTGGTTGATTTTATTTTTAATAAACGATCTTTAATTTCCAATATAATATTAGCTAAAATTGGTAAAGAAAGATTTTTACCAGTTACCTGTTCGGTTGTTATTATGGCTTTTTTAATTTTTTCCAAGGCGCATTCAAGATACATAAATAATTAAATTTAAATATTTATTAATAAAAGATAATTAGAATTATTAATCATTTGGATTATGGGGATAAGTGTTTTTAATCATATAAATTAAGTAATTATTTGATTTATAAAAATAAATAACCTGTTGATAATTATGGGTTAATTTAATGTAATAAATTTCTAATTTGACTCAACTCTTGATTTAATAACTCATTATTCACTAAATCATTTTTGATTTTATCGTAGGCGTGGATAACAGTGGTGTGGTCGCGGCCACCTAATTTTTGGCCAATATACGGATAAGAAGTATTGAAATCTTCCCGTAAAAGATACATTAACACCTGGCGCGGTTTAACCACTTCTTTTTTTCTTGTTTTTTCATAAAGCCGACCCTCTTCAATTTGATAAAAATTAGCCACAATTGAAATAATATCCTTAATGGAGATATTTTTAACTGGTTTAATATTGTTTTTTATTAAATTTTTTACTTCAATCATTGATAATGGCCTTTTTTTAAGATAAAACTGGCAAGCTAGGGAGTTTAAAGCTCCTTCTAATTCCCGAATATTATCTTGAATCGCCAACGCCATATATTCTAAAATCTCCTCGGAAAGTAAAAGATTATTTAATTTCGCTTTATGTTTAAGAATCGCTAACCTAGACTCAAAATCAGGTTTATTAATGTCAACAACCATTCCCCCTTCAAGTCGTGAGCGAAGGCGCTCTTCAAGATTATTGATTTGTTTTGGGGGACGGTCGGAAGAGAAAATAATTTGCTTGTTATTTTCATAGAAATTATTAAATAAATGGAATAATTCTTCTTGGGTTTTTTCTTTATTAGAAAGAAATTGGACGTCATCCATAATTAAAACATCATATTTACGATATTTTTCCTTAAACAAATTACCACGATTATTTTGAACTGAATTAACATAATCCAACATAAATTTTTCCGAAGTAATATAATAAATTTTTTTATCACTCTGGGTATTTTTGAAACAATTACCCACCGCCTGAATCAAATGGGTTTTACCTAAACCAGTGCCGCCATAAATCAATAAGGGGTTATAAAGAATCCCTGGTTTTTTGATAATTGCTTGAGAGGCGGCGTGGGCCAATTCATTAAAAGCCGCAATAATAAACAAATCAAAAGTATATTTCGGATTAAGATTATCCTCTTTATTGATATAAATTTCAGTCATGGGTATTTGTTGATTAGCCCAATCCG
>JBBUAW010000013.1:33643-38577 GCA_038058475.1 Patescibacteria group bacterium
TCCTCTTTATTGATATAAATTTCAGTCATGGGTATTTGTTGATTAGCCCAATCCGGCGGCTGGTTGTAGATCTCGGTTTTTTTATTTTTTTCCAAACTCTCCGTCTTGCCAATCACATATTCCACTCCTAAAATTTCCGGCTGAATCTGCCGGAGGGATTTTAAAATTGATTTATGGTATTTGTTAAGTAACCATTCTTTAACGAAAGGATTAGGAACATTTAAATAAACAATCTTATCTTCCAGTTTGACAATATTGGTATTTTTAAACCAAGTGCCAAAAGTCGCTTGAGATAAACCTACTTCAATATCAACCAAAACAGTCTCCCAAAGTTTTTTATGGTCAAGCATCAACATTACCGACATTATAGATGTCCACTTCAAGATACTCAACTTTGACGAATATGTTTATAACCGGTGAATTGCTGTGGATAACCTAATTCATTAATTATATAGATTGAAAAATATTTAATCTTAAGATACACTAATAAGGTGTCGCAAACCTACCAACCAAAAAAACGCAAGCGCGCCAAAACCCATGGTTTTTTAGTCCGTCAACGATCAGCTAATGGCCGAGCGGTAATTAACCGACGGCGCCGGAAACAGCGCCGTCGGTTAGCCGTTTAAATTAATTCAATGTTACCGCGCGCGCGACGGGTGGTTAAGGCCGCCTTTCCGGTTATTTTAAAACAAGGAGCAGTTTGGCATTCACCGGTTTTGTCTTTAAGGGTTTGGTCTCCACCGAATATTGGTATTGGGAAACAAAAAACCATCTTTCAAGCCAAATTTTCGGTGATAGTGAGCGGCAAAGTCTCAACTAAAGCCGTTGAACGAAATCTCTGGAAGCGACGCAGTCGCGCGATAATTAGTAAGTTTAAAGACAAAATAAAAAATAATTATTATTGCCTTTTATACCTTAAACCAACAATTAAAACTTTGTCCTTTAAACAATTGTCCGATAACATAAAAGACATTTTTTATCGCGCTAATCTTTTTATTAATAATCTCCAATCATGATCTCTAGTCTTTTTCGTCAAATTTTTTTCAATCCCCTCTATAATTTATTAATTACCCTGAGTGTTTTTCTACCCGGCCATAGTTTTGGCGGCGCGATTATTGTTCTAACTCTTTTGGTTAAAATTATTTTATTACCACTCCAACACAAAACTCTAAAAATTCAGAAGAAATTAAAAATTCTAGAACCCCAATTAACTGCCGTAAAAAAACTCCACCAACATGATCGGAACGAACAGGCGCGGAAAATTATGGAATTATATCGGACTCATGGGGTAAATCCGCTAACCACTTTCTGGACGATTTTGGTGCAAATCCCGATTGTCTTGGCCTTATTTATGGCTTTTCGCAGTGGCGCCACCCTCCATTCAGAATTTTTATATTCCTTTACCCCTTCACCCGAGTCAATTTCTTTAATTTGGTTTGGATTGATAGATTTGACTAAATCCTTCTTTCCCCTCTCTTTATTGGTCGGGATATCCCAATTTATTCAACTTCAACTATCCATGCCGGCTAAAAATCAATCTATTACTCCCAATAAAACCAATTCCCCTCAAGATTTTGCCCGTAATTTACAATCACAAATGCGCTATACCTTGCCGGTTTTTGTTGTTTTTGCCGCTTCTACCTTGCCTGCGGCAATCAGTTTATATTGGTTGACCAGCAACCTCTTTACGATTGGCCACGAATTAGTGGTTCGTCGAGAGACTAAGGAATTAATTCATCAATCAAATAAAGACGATTCGTCAATCGGTCAGTGAAAATAAATTTGTTTCTCTGGTTGGCGACTTGTAATTTAATCGCATCACCCAACCCGGGTTCCGCCGACCAAATTAAATGATTTAAACCAGTGGCGACATTTATTTCCCACAATAAATCATCAAGAATTACTTCCCCAGTCAGCCAATCGTCAGGGTAAGTCGCTGGCGGTAAAATTCTTGGGCTCGCGCAATAGACAATCAATGAGTCTTCCGACCAGACGCATTTTTCCGGTAGGGTGGAGATTATTAATACTCGATTGGTATTTTTCTGCCGATCATACAAACCCAATTCCAAACCAAAGGCGGCACTTCGCGAATAAAGAATTTTTTGACCGTCCGGGCTGGTTAGAGTTAACAAACCATTTAGCCCCCCAATAATCCTTTCTAATTTATCATTGCGCAGACTTAATGAATAAACCGCCCCGGCTCCTTGACTGGTTGGTTTGGTAGTCAAAATAATCTGATTTTTTTCCGGCCAAACCGCGAGCCAATCATTGAATTTAGACTCAAAAACCAAGCGACTTTTATTGGTTTTTAAATCCAAAACTTTGCCAATTATTTCTTCCCCGACTTGAATCAAGGTGAAAATCCGGTCTCGGTCCGGAGAAAGAATTAAGGTTTTGATATTTTGCTCCAACGGTTCGGGGGTAATTTCCGGCAAGATAAAATTTTCACTAGTGGAAGACAGAGCTAAACTGCCGCGAAAATAATTTTTCTCGGCGCCGGCGCCGGTGGAAAACCAAATTGAAAGTTTTGCCGGCTGAGAAATTAAAATCGCCTCGTTAATCTGCCCGCCAGCCGCTGGACCTAACGGCACACGCGCGATTTCCTTCTTTTCTCGGTTGACTAAATTCAATTCAACAATTAAACCGGTTTCGCGTTCAAGAAAAATAACCTTATCAGAAATGATTATGGCGCCAGCAACCGCGCGTTCGCTTAAGGTGGTCAGTCGGGAATTGGGTTGCCCGACGTTTGGTGGAGGTGAATTAGTGATGGTGGTAGTAGGAGTATTTGATCCGGTAGGTGGAATCGTTGGGGGTGGTACCACTAGCCGCGGCGGCACCGGAAAAGATTGACTAGGATCAATGATTGGCGGCGGGGTAGTTTTAGTTGTTTGTGTCAACCACCACCATAATCCCCCGCCGACCAATAGGACGATTAAAATCAAAATCAAAACAATTAGTAGTTGTTTATTCATGAAGCAATAAATTTCAAACTAATTAAATCTGGATTAATGGTGTAAAGAATTAAATAGGCGGCCAGAGCCAAAATTAAACCCCAAATCGCTTCGGTAATCCGTTTTTTCCCTTCCGCTATTTTTCCAGACGAACCGCCGCTGAAAATAATTTGGACACCACCGATCACAATCATCAAAACTGCGAGCGTGGCGGCCAAGCCGATCGCCAACGGGAAAATAAAAGATAAATATTCAGTCAAACTACCAACTCGGATTTGGGAAGCCGATTGATTAACATTAGGCAACGGTTCTAATAATTCTACTACTCCCGGCTCAGCCCCTCGAGCAATTAGAAAAAATTTTTCCATAATTAAAAACCAAAACTGGTTTGGCCGAAATTGACTGATAATTTAACCGCCGCCGTTTGAAACAGGTGTTCTGAATTGGTGATTTTTAGATCTAACATTGTTTCGCCGGCCGTATCGGCTTTAGTGATTAAGGTCAGAAAACGCGGGTCTTCGGTCGCGGCGGCGATTTTTTGTCCGTTGGCCATCCAATTAAACGATAGGCGGCGGTTGAGCCAATCAGGGGTAGAAAAATAAAACGGCTCGGCGACAATTTTGGCCTGATCAGTCATTAAGTTGAAATTTTTCAACGCGCGGCGGTAGTTAATTTGACCGTCTTTAACTTCATAAAAAACAATTTTCGGCGCGCCGACCGGAATCCGCGCGGCCGCGCGCGCGGCGACGGCGCCGTCCGTTTGAGTCGCGACCATTTCAATCAAATTAGAACTGCCGATGGTATTACCGGCGCGGTAAGTAAAAACATCTCGGCTGGCACCACTGGCGCTTTTAATCTCCGTGCCGTCTTTGCGCCAATAAAAAGTCAGATTTTTCGTCTCCGTCAGAGCCACCACCCTCACCAAACTTTCCGGCGTCACCAAGCTTCGGCCTTGATAATCAGGCGGGGTGTAAGTTCTCGCTTCCCACACCAAATCAACACTCGGTATTGATCCGGTTTGAGCGTCAGCTAAAGCAGGAGCGAGTAAGATTAAAAATATGACTAAAATTTTATTCATAATTTAGCCGTTTTTTATCATTTTTGAGACGGTGCCAGCAATCGGCGATGATGAACTAGCCAAAATATCTTCCGCGCGCGTGACCGACAAACTAACAATCGTGGACACCGTCCAACCCGGCAGAGAATTTAACAACGGAATCGCTTCAATCAAGGTGCCGATTCCCAAAGTGGCCGCGCGCTTACCGCTCATTATACTCGCCCCCTTCAAGGTGAACCAGAGACCAAAGGTCATCGTGGCCCAAATCGTCATCAACCAGCTGCCGATGAAACCAATACCAATCCAGCCGAGCAGCCAGGTGAGAGCGATTTGAATCACATCATAAATCACCGCGACAGCAATCATTAAACCGCTTTCAATCGTGCCAATTCGATAATGGATTCCACTCAAACCAATCATGATTTAATTTCTTCACTCCCTATTCCTGCCGCCAAATCTTCTTTGGCTTTCTTGATGGATAGAAGTTGCGACGGGTCGGAAGTGATAATTTGGTCCTCGGTGTAGGAAGCAATAACTTTAATGGCGATATGTTTCAAGCCGGCAAAAAATATTCCCTCGCCGACGCTGGATTCCAACAAAAGGTATTTTTCTTCGTTGGTCAGCTGAAAAGTTTTTTGAACCAAATCAATTGACGCCGGCGATTGTTTCAATAAAAGCTGGAGCGACGAGTTGGTGATAATCGGCAGGCCATAGGGCGAACGTAGAAAATCACCGACATCCTGGGTGATGGTCGCCACGCCGAGATAATATTTCCGGCCGCGCTTGACGAGCGAAAAAAGGAACGAAGCCGTGTCTTTTTCTTTCATCATCCACCAGGCCTCATCCACCACCAACAAACGTTTTTTCAAATTCCGCCGAATCGCGTTCCAGATATTATGCATCACGATATACATCGCCACCGGCTT
>JBBUAW010000014.1:0-1204 GCA_038058475.1 Patescibacteria group bacterium
CGGCCTTTGATATTTTTAATAATCTGCTCAATATTTTTATGGGTTTCGCGTTCGGGAATAGAAAATCCCGGATTCTCAATATTGGTGGAATCAGACAGCAGAAGCAAGGTTTTTTCCTGATCAAAAATCCGGTAACGTTCTTCCTCTTCCGCCGTCGGTTGGCCGTCAACTTTTTCCAAATCCAATTTGAAATCGCCGGGATTGACGATCAAACCATAAGGCGTTTCAATTATTACGCCGAAAGAATCGGGAATCGTATGAGTCACACCAAAAAAGCGAATAGTTTGTTCACCTAATTTCAATTTAGTTTCGTTTTCCACCACGATCATATTAAGCGCCGGCAGATGGGGAAATTCGTCCATTCGTTTTTTAATGAACAAGGAAGTCAGGTTGCGCGTGTACAACGGCGGATTGCCGATTCGCGACATCACATAAGGAATGCCGCCGGTGTGGTCAAGGTGGCCGTGCGTGATGATCACACCGCGCACGCGCGCTTTATTTTCCTCCAGATAAGTAATATCGGGAATGATGTAATCCACGCCCGGCGTCTGGTCGGTCGGGAAAGCCAAACCGATATCAATCACAATGATATCCTGACCGATTTCAATCGCCGTGCAATTTTTGCCGATTTCCTCCACCCCGCCCAAAGTGATAATGCGGATATTGTTCGCCGCCAGCGGCGGCAGTTTTTTTGGCTCGCCCGCGACGATCGGATGATTTCTAAGTGGCGGTCGGCGGTTGAATTTTAACGGAAAATGGGCCATATTTTTTCAGTCTTAATAAACCAATGATTAATGTTAAGAAAACGATCGGCTGGCGTATTGATTAAGTTGAAAACTACCCCGTTAACCGTTTTTGGTAATAGATAAAGAAAATCCGGTGAATAAAGAAAAATGGCCGGCGTCTCGGCGATAATTTCTTCGGCGGCGGCAACGTAGTCTTCTTTTTCCAAAAGTTTATCAACTTTTGCGTTGGTGTAAAGGGCAACATTAAGTCCCGGATCAAGCCGCTGGCTGGAATGCCAGAAAGAATATAAATCAGCCGGTCGACTAACGACCTCGCCAAAAAGCAACGCTTCATACTCGCGCGGCCGGATAACATTTTGATTGAGAGCGCCGGCTTCAAAAATTTTAACTTCAACTGCCGCCCCAAATCGTTCCCAGGTATTTTTTAAAATCTCGGCGGCGACTTTCAATTCCGGCAG
>JBBUAW010000014.1:1304-2832 GCA_038058475.1 Patescibacteria group bacterium
ATCATTAAGCGCTTCGCGCACTTCTGTTTGAGCGAAAATTTTACTTCGATTTTGATTGAAAAAAACGGCAAAAATGCGCGCCAAAGGTGTCGCCACCAAAATGGAATCGTCATTAGTGGTTTCTTTAACTCGCGCCGGAGAAACAGCACTCAAACTGTCAATTGAACCTTTTTGATAGGCGGTCCAAAGTTCGTCTTCATTAGGATAAAAATTGATCGTCAATCTTTTGAGTTTAACTTCGCTGAGCGCAAAATTCTTAAAAGCAACAAGATTATAAATTAGCGGGAGATTATTGCGGTCGCGCCCAATATTTTTAATTTGATACGGCCCAGTGCCAACCGCCTCTAGATTGAAATTACTGAAGGGAAAATTTTCTGCCGTCAGATTGCGCCAGAGATGCGCCGGCAAAATACCCAAAGTCGCATTTTCCAAAAACAGGGCGTAAGGTTGCTTTAAGGTAAACCGGATTTCTTGGTCGTTAATTTTAGTCACCTCAACTCCTTCCCAAGCCGCCCGCCGCGGACTTTTTAGACTCGGATTTTTGGCGCTCTCAATCGTAAACAAAACATCATCGGCGATTACCGCTTTGCCGTCATGCCAAACCAAATTAGGTTTTAAGAAAAAGCGATATTCTTTGCCATCGGCGGAAACGACATAACGTTCAGCCAGATCCGGTCGCAAGCTGCCAGTCTCATCCGAGCGCAATAGCCCGGAATAAATCAAGGCGGTCAGATCGCGATCGGAATTGCTCACGGCTAAAAGTGGATTGACGAACCGCGGCGGGCCGATCACTCCCTCTTTTAATTCGCCGCCGTTCGCGGGCAACTCAATCAATGAAGCAACATTGGCCTGCCAAATAAAACCAGCCACCGCCAAAAGAAAGATCGCTGTTAAAATCACGATCCAAAATTTTCGGCGGCGATCTAAATTTTTAATCGCCGCGGCCACTTGGGCAGTAAATAATGAAGACGCAACTGGCACTTTGGATTGTTTAAATCACGCGAATGATCAACGCGACAATAGAGGAAATGATAAAAAGAGCTGCGAAAACGATGGTTGTTACAAACAACCCTTTCTCCACGCCCCGTTTGGTGTGCACCGCACTGGAATCGCCGCCAAAGGCGCTGCCCAGACCGGCTTCACTCTTTTGTAATAAAACCGCCGCGGTAATCGCCACCGCCAAAATGATTTGCCACCACGGCATAATTAATTTTAGAATTTCCACGATCTAGAGAGTATAGCAGAGTTTGTAATCCTGGCAAGTCTAGGTATATAATACGACCATCAAATTATGACCTATCGGCGATGGTTGATGGTAATAATGCTTTTGTTAACAGCCGGGTTGGCGTGGTTTGATTTTTCGGCCTACCGACCCTTTCACTTGGGACTCGATCTTCGCGGTGGCAGTCATCTGGTTTATGAAGCGGATACAAGCCAATTAACATCGGCGAAGGACATTAAAGAGGCGATGATTTCGCTTCGCGGCGTGATTGAAAGGCGCATCAACGCCTTCGGCGTGGCCGAGCCG
>JBBUAW010000015.1:0-1082 GCA_038058475.1 Patescibacteria group bacterium
GTGGCGCCTCGGGCGGCGGCGGTTCCGCCGGTGGCGGGGGTGGTGGCGGTGGTGGAGGGGCGAGTTAAAGACTGATATTCCACTATCACATATGTAATTTTTTGATTTAAAAAGAAAAAACCGCCCCTTGATTTTGCTCGGGGCGGTAGTAGTCCACATTGACTCGGACTCGCTTTTCCTCCTCACGGCGGAGGCGGGGAGTCAGAAAGTAGAAACAGATAGGCCGCCGGCGAGTCCGGGTGGGCGTTGTCGGCGAGACCGACATAAAATAGACGCGTAGTCAGTTGTTTGTCGTCTCTTGCTGCGACGGTACCGGCGAACTCCAGACAATCACTGTAATACTCATGGCTCTTGTGAATCACGAGTCCGACCGTTGGCGCTGAACCCTGGCCCGGCGGCAAGTTCTGGTTTTCTTCCTTCAACACCACCCAAACCGAGTCGGTGTGGAAGATGACCCTTTCCGCTTGCCAGAAACGCGGCGGATTTTCGGGCGCGAGCTTCTGCGCCACCGCGCGCGCGGCCTGCGCCGCGCGCTCAACTTCCTTAAATTTTCCTTCCTCCTCCAACGTCTCCGTTGTTCCGGAATTTGGGTCGCTGATACTCATCGGGTTGGGAAGAGATTTGGATTCTTTCTTCACCTGCTGCTGGTCTTTCTCGTGGATAAAAATTCCGCCAAGAAGTACAAAAGTAAGGAATAGTGCAAGAATTAAAACAAGACACATATTCGATCCAATCGCCCGTTTCCTTTTTGACAATGATATCTTCATCTCTGTCTCCTTCTCTCCCACTTACAGTGGGATAAAATTAAAGAACTTTCCGTTGTTTTACACAACCGCCGCCGGCTGGTGACCGTTTTGAAACTAGCATATTTCAATCCTCGTGTCAAATTTTGCGCGGCACGGTAAAAAGTGTTATTTTAAAATAAGCTATGCCCGCCACTCTTTACACTCACCAAGCCGCCAATATCCGCAAAACCTGGTTTTTAATGACCGCTTTTTTTCTTGTCGTCATCGCGCTCGGCTGGCTATTCAGTCAAGTTTGGGGCAACCCCGCGATTCTTTATGGGGCAATAATTTTCGCGG
>JBBUAW010000016.1:0-13037 GCA_038058475.1 Patescibacteria group bacterium
AAGGATTTATCCGAGATGGATTCTAACACGATTATGTTCGAGAAACAAAATGAGGGGTGCCTGGAGAGAATCGAACTCTCGCGACCGCCTCCACAGGGCGGAGTTCTACCACTAAACTACAGGCACCATCTATCCTATTTATAACTTGGCGATTCTTCTTTTATACCAGCTTTGTGGTTGGTGAGTCTAGCCAGCGCGTAGAGCAACGACGAGAGACGGTTGAGATAAACCAAGGTGGCGCCGCCAAGTAAAATCAGTTTTTCTTCCCGCGCCGCCACTACGCGGCGCTCGGCGCGGCGGGCCACCGCGCGCGCGAAATCATACCAGGCGCCGGGGGCCGTGCCGCCCGGGATAAAAAAGGATTTGATCGGCGGCAGTTCGCGTTCAATTTCGTCAATCGTTTTCTCTAGTGCCGCCACTTTCTCTTGAGCGATGGTTTGGCCGGGCGCGCCAGCGAGTTCCGCTTGAATAATAAACAGGTTTTGCTGGACTTGAGCCAACTCTCCAGCTGATTTTGGAGCTTGAGTTTTTATAAGACCAAGCAGGGAATTTAATTCATCCACCGCGCCGAGCGCTTCGGCGATCAGCGAACTTTTTGAGAGGCGCCGATCATAGTGGAGGGTTTTTGTCGTCCCCCCATCACCTTTTCTGGTATAGAGCATCAACTAGCGACTAACGCTGATTGTTTCTCCACCCTCGGCGGAACAGGCGCCGACAGTAATCGCTCCTTGTTTGGCGTCGTCACGAGAAATATAATAACCGGAATGAGCGGCATCCCAAGCGGTCGGAATAGATGGATTGTCGGGACTGATTGGGATGTTGGCCAAATAACCCTCTTTAGCCAAACCGACAAAGCCATCTTCCAAGAGAACGCATCGGTCCACTGCCGTCACGGCAGAGCAATTGGTGTTACAACCAGTAACTGGCGCGGCGGCGCCGGTATTATTAGCGCTAATCATATAATTCAGGCCGGTGGTCAAACCAGCAATGGCCGACAGGTAACCTCCCCCATTATCCACTTGATCCACCTTAACCGCCGAGAGAACGGCCGTTACATCCGTCCAGCGCGCGGCATTGCGCGCCGATTGGAAACGTTTAAGCGGATCCAGCGACACAAAAACCACGCCGGCCAAAATGGCAATAATGGCAATCACAATCAGCAACTCAATGAGCGTAAAACCCTTTTTCATAATAAATAATTTAATTTTTAATAATATACTTTTTATTGACCCAACCGAGTTCTATTTTATACCACTCCCCTTTTTCTTCCAATAGTGGATAATCCTCGCCCGGCTGGACTTTGCCGACGATAGAAAAACTAATGCCCGGCCCCGAGCGCACATTCAACCAGCCGAGCGGCGTTTTGGCAACGGTGATAATGGTCGTTGAGGCGGCGACTGTTTCCGTGGTGGTCGCCGGCGCGAAAATAATTTCCGGCGAGATGATCGGCAAAGATTCAATCGCCGCGCGGCGCGCGGCCGCGCGCGCCGTTTCCCTCGTCTGTTGATAACGGTTGACGCCGAACAAGGCCGCCGCGCCGATGAGTAAAATCACCATTAAACTTAATAATTTATAATTCCGATGCCACCGCTCGCCGGTAGTTGGGCCTAATCCGCCCGGTGTCAGTTTGAAGGCCAGCGCCGCGCGTTCGCGCAATGGGGCAAAACCTTTCAGGGCCAAACCGAGCGCTTCAAGATAAACCAGCGGCTGATTGAGAAAAATTGACCGCGCGACGACCGCCGTTATTTCCAAACTGGATTTCAAATAATCGGCCAAGCCGCGCAATTGGCTGCCGCCACCGGCTAAATAAATCATTTCAATTTTTTGTTCCAGTGCGCGTTCGCAATAATCAAGAGTGATTTTCAATTCGTCGCGCAACGGCGCTAATTCTTTCAAGAGAACTGTAAAGATCTGACTGTCGGGATCCATCAGCCCGATCTCTTGTTTTTGTTTTTCGGCTTCGGCTGGCGTAATTTTCAAATTTTTAACCAAACTGGCGGTTAAAGCATCGGTTCCACAAGTGAGCGTGCGCGAATAATTTAAGCCGCGACGGTCAAAAATCGCCACATTGGTAGCCACAGCGCCAAAGTCTACGACCGCGACCGGCGCCTCCGGCACCGCACCCAAACCACGAAACAGCGCTGGCATTTCCAAATCAAATTCCGCTGCCAAACCGAGCGACCGGAAAAAGCCCTGCCAGTCGCCAAGCACTCGCCGGCTGGTGGCGGCTAAAAGATAGGTGGTACCGGCCGATTCCGTGGCGCTGGCGGCGTTGATACCGGTAGTTTTATAGGTGATCAGCAAATCCGCGGCTTCCAGCGGCACATTCTTTCTAGCTTCTTCAATCATCAGGGTGTCAAGATTACGGTCGGTCCGAGAATTATTATTAATCGCTTGATTGGATAAAGTGAATGAATGCAGATAAACCTGCGCTTCCGGTAAACCGAAAAAAATCCGGCGCGGCAAAATTGACTGAGGTTTGGCTAGATTTAAAACCGAGCGAACGGCGCTGGCGAGTTTGGCTTGATCTTTAATCAGCCCCCGTTCTACCACGCCCGGCGGCAAGGATTGGCGGCCGAGGGCGAGAATTTTAATTTGACCGCGGCGGCGGACGAGCGCCGCCGCTTCAATACTCCGATCGGCAATATCTAAACCGACGGACATTGATTGAAAAAAACTAAGGTGTTTGAAAAAAGACATTGAATTTAAATTTCTTGCCAGCTATTGATGGTTAAAAATCGACTGCCTAGAGTAATTATGATAGTTAATCTTTTGGTGAATTCGCCGGCGGTGGCCGTAATATTTATTTGTCGGTCATTACCGCCCAAATTCAACACTTCTATTATACACGAGCTGCCGCCAAGCAGGAGTCCGGGACTCGGCACGCCGAGGTAAGCGGGATTAACGCGCAATTGGCGGAGCGCTTCCTCGGCGCAACCTTCGGCCGCCGTCGTCGTTTGATTCCCTTTGTCAGCCAAGTAACCAATGTCCAGCGCCCCCAATCCAAGCAAGGAAGAGTTGAGCGACATCACCAACGCCGCAGCGGCGATAATCACCACGATCACCAGCGCCATAAAACCATGTTGTTGCTTCATAGTCGGTTACTTGTTGTGAAGGTTAATGGACGTTCGTATTCAAACTCCTTTGAGGCCGGATTCCGGTAACGGATAATTGCCTGCGACCAAATATTTTCTCGATCGTCGCCCGAACCGGTTAAATTTTTGAATTCTAAATTCACAATTTCCACTTGGCGACCGGAAACGGCGACCGGCGGATTGCCGACCACGGTCAAATACAAAGTGCCGTTGGTAACATCAAAAATAACATCTGGCAGAGCGCCCGGGCGTTTAAGTTCAAGGGTGGCGCTCGTCGCGCCGGCGGCCGGCGCAATGACGACATCGGCTTGCTTAATTTCGCGGGTAATGACCGAGGCGATAAACTGCCGGTTCGCTGCCACTGCCGCGGCCGCATAATTTTTATTGCGCACGCCGGATAAATTAAGCACCCACAAAATTAAAGTGGTGACCACCGCGCTCACTAGCGCGAGATAAATTAGAAGTTCAATCAAGGTAAAACCTCGGATAGTTTTTAGCTTATAGGTTTTAGCTTTTAGTTTAATCATCTATTTATAATTAATCCGGGCTTCATTAAGCACCGGCGTACTCGCACCGTCGCCGTTAAGAAAAACTTGGTACTGGACATAACGTTTACCATTATAAATTATCGGGATTAACTCGCCGGCGCTGACGGTAAAATCCGGCGACCAAACGGCGCCGGTCATCGCCGGATTATCAGCCACGCGAATTTGAAATTTGATATTGCAAGCGGAAGCCGGAAGACAAACTGGAATCGCTTCATCCCATTCAATAATTTGCACCGGCGACGGATCCGTCAGATCAAAAACCGAAGAAATTAACGAACCGGCAGTTTCAAAGCCGCCGCCGGCGAAACGTAAAATATTACCGCTGGCGCCGGCCGCCCAGCCGTCATTCGGAGTCAAGAAAAAAACGGTAAATAAATTTTGACTGGTTGGTGGCGGGGAATAAAGCGACCAAGCCGTGCCATTCCAGCGAATGATCACGCCGCTGGCACCGACGGCGGTGCAATTACTGGCGGATAAACAATAAATGGCGTTCAAGTTTTGGGTGGTGCCACTGCCGCCGGGAATCGTGCTCCAATTGTTGCCGTTCCAACGTTGAGTATTGCCGCCGGCGCCGACGACCAAACCGTCGTTTGGTGAAAACATCCAAATGTCATTCCAGGTCTGACTGCCGGTGTCCCAACGGGCCGGCACCGACCAAACCGAACCGTTCCAGCGGCCGATGCGGCCGGCGGCGCCCGGCGCGTAACAATCGTTGACGGCCAAACAATAAAGACCATTCCAGTTGGTTGTGCCGACTTGGATGGTGGTCCAAGTACTGCCGTTTAATCGGCCGGTTTGACCACTGGCCCCCACCACCAAGGCGTTAGTGGCAGAAAAAATCCAAACATCATTCCAGGTTTGATTACCGGTGTCCCATCCTGGTGGCACAGACCAAATCATTCCGTTCCAACGAGTGATGACGCCACTGCCGCCGACGGCAAAACAATTACTAGCGGATAAACAATAAATGGCATTCAGGTTTTGGATGGTGCCGGAATTAATGTTACTCCAAGTTGAACCGTTGAAACGTCGGATTTGGCCACCGGCGCCGACCACAAAACCGTCGTCCGGCGAAAACAGCCAAATATCGTTCCAGGTTTGGTTGCCGGTGTCCGTGAATAACGACCAAATAGCGGGCAATTCTTTTAGTTTCAATTGACCAATGGATAAAGCGTCAATCTTGCCATCATCGCTGGTGTAACGAGACGGGTCGGACCAATTGTTTTGACCGGCGCCGCCAGACCAATCGGTCTGCAACCAATCGCGCGAGTCCCAATTGGTCAAGCGGGTTTCGCGCGTAACGCTCGCCGCGCCGCCGGGCGTCGTGACCCAATCAATTTTTGATTTTACATTTTTACCGTAGAGATCAACGGGGGCGCCGACCGGTGTGAAAGTAATCGTGCGCGTGAACGCCCCGATCGTCTCGGTCGTTCCCTCGTCCCCGAGTTTCCATTCGCCGGTGGTGTTGGACACGGCGCTTTGATCGTAGATCAGTTCGTTCCAGGCGCCATCGCGGACAGAACGGACAGCCTCCAGTCCTTCGTCGGCCAACGCCGCCGCCGTCAGATATTCGTCGCTTTTGATTAAGGAGGTAAAACTGCCGAGCATTAATGACACCATCGCGGCGGCGATTAAGGCAAAAATCGCCAATGCGATTATCACCTCCAAAATACTTTGGCCTTTCCGCCGGCCGGCGGATTTATCTCTCTTCACGTCTCAAGTTTAACACTTCCGCGCGAATTTTATGAAGCGCGCGGGGTTCTAATTTGGTTTATACTAGTTTATACTAAAACTATGAGCGGAGCAGAATGTATCTTTTGCCAAATTGTGAAAAAGGAAATTCCGGCCGAGATTGTGTATGAAGATGAAAATTTTCTGGCCTTTTTGGACATCAATCCCCGCTCGCCCGGACATTGCCAAGTGATTCCGAAAAAGCATTATCGCTGGGTTTGGCAAGTGCCAAACGGTGGCGAGTATTTTGAAGTCGTGAAGAAAATGGCGCTGGCCCAACAAAAAGCTTTTGGCCAGCCGGCGATCTGGTCCAGAATTATGGGCGATGAAATTGAACACGCGCACATTTGGGTCTTTCCTGATTCTCGCCCTAATCAAACATCAGGTGATAAAAATGATTTTAAGGACAATGCCAAGAAAATCCGCGCTAATCTGAAATCTTAAGGTAGGGTATTGAGTAAAAAAATTTCTTACAATCTGTGCGGTCGTTAGTTTTGTAAGAGATTAAAAAAATTAAAAACACGGCATCCGATTTAAGGATTAAAATCCTCAATCAAATGCCGTGTTTGGGTTTTCTCTCGTCAAGAGGCGAGAGAAAGCTGACGGCGGCGCAGTACAGGGGCCTGCTGTGACGGTAAATGGCGGGTGATCCGCCGCGGCCGCGGTTCGCCGGCGAACTGTCGTTCCAAAATTCGTTGGCGGCCGTTGCCGCCGGGAACAACTACCCAGCCAAACTCTAACGCCTCATCGACAGTTCGCGGATTGGCGGCGGCGCGTTCAAACGCGACCAAGCGGCGCTCTTCCTCCGCTATCCGAAGATTATGGGCGAGCTCCTCCTCGCAGGCGACATAGTCACTTGCGAAGCACCACCACACCGCTCGCGGTCCTTTCGGACCGTGCTCACAGACGCCGCGCAGTATCGTACCGATGCCGATATCTGAAAGATCATCGGGAATCCCTGGCACAATTTCATCATTCCCGGCGGGGATGATACTGTCCCCATCCAACACCGGATGAAAGTAATAATCCTGATGAAATAGCGTGGGCGTCCCGCAATTGGACCGGCCGATGAAAAAAATCTTCCCGTCTTCCGTTCGGCCAACAAACTCAACGCGCGTACGAACGATCAGTCCTGCTGTCTTTAACATACTAAACTCCTCTGTTAAGGTCCTGGTGATTTTTAGCGAAAACACCCAATGTTTAAGCCATAAAAATCGCCTACTACCAATTCTCTGTCCTGCATTATATACCTAGATTATGTTTTTGTCAATAGCAAGGCCTCAATCCCCGGCAAGGTGCCGTTGGCGATGAAATCAAGCATTGCGCCGCCGCCGGTGGAAACGAAATCAAATTGATCCAGCAAATTAAGCACGCGGATGGCGGCGATGGTGTCGCCACCGCCGACAATGGTCGTGGCGTTACTGCCGGAAATAAACTTAGCGGCCGTCTCCGTTGAACCTTTGAATCCTTGTTCAAAATTACCCAGTGGACCGTTCCATAAAATAAAGCGAGACTCGGCGATGACCGGCAATAATTTTTCAATGGAAACGAGCCCGACATCAAGAATATTATCCGTCGGGATTAAGTGTTCGGGTCTTTTGATGAATACCTGCTCGCCATTTTTAACGCGCACATCCACCGGTAAAATAATTTTGGGATGATAAAGAAATGGCCGGGCCGGCGCGGTATTATGGTCCACCAACGACTCGCCGAGCTCGTAACCAAGTTCCTTAAAAAAGGCGTGGGCGAGCGCCCCATAAATAAAAAGTTGATCGGCCAGACTAATCAATTTTTTTACTACCGGCAATTTAGTTTCAAATTTCGCGCCGCCCAAAATCACTGTGAACGGCCGCGCCGGTTGAAACACCCGACTTAAATTTTTAATCTCGTCGGCAAAAACAAAACCGGCAAAACTCGGCAAATGGTGAGGTAAGCCGACAATTGAGGCGTGCGCGCGATGCGATGAGGCAAACGCTTCGTTGACGAACAGGTCGCCAAGTTTGGCCAATTCGCCGGCAAAATTCGGATCGTTAGTCTCCTCCCCTGTTTCGCGGCGCAAGTTTTCCAAAAGCAAAACGGTGTTGGCGGGCGCGGCGGCAACCAGTTCGGCGGCAACGGCCCGGGTCGGAATGAATTCGGTCGGAAAAAAATTTTTAAAATAATCGGCTACCGGTTGCAGACTCTCTTCCTCTCGTCCGAGATGACTGATCGCCATCACTCGCGCGCCGGCTTGCCGCAGGTAATTAATCGTCGGCAAGATTTTTTTCAGCCGGAAATCATCGCGGACTTTTCCGGCGGTGATCGGCACATTAAGATCCAACCGCAGAATGACCTGGCGACCGGTTAATTCTTCCGTTGGTAAGTCGCTCAAAAGCGGCAAATTGAAATTCTCCATTTTCAAACTGGCCGGTTGGCCAAACGCAAAATTTCATTAAAATGATCGGCGCGGAGCGATTCGTGCCCCACCAACAAGCCCGCTGCTTCGCCGCGAGTCAAAAAATCGGCGGCGTTGGCCGGCGCGACTGAACCGCCGTAAAGTACCGGCACGGCCAAGGCCGCCGATTGGCCAAAGCGCGCGGCTAAAATTTTTCTGATAAACAAAGATTGTTCCAGAAAATCTTCTGGGGTGTCAGAGGTTTGGGTTTCGCCGCCAATGGCCCAGACTGGTTCGTAAGCGATTACCAAAGATTTTAGCTCGGCGCGCGCGACGCGCGCCAAATCGCGTTCCAACATTTCCCGAATGATCCTCAAATAATCGCCACGCTCATCGCGGGTCGTTTCGCCGACGCATAAGATAACGCGCAGACCGACCGCCAGCGCCAGTTTAATTTTTTTATTAATCAATTCGTCGGATTCGCCCAAACCTCTTCGCTCGGAATGTCCGAGAATCACGTATTCCGCGCCGGCATATTTAATCTGCGCCGCGGAGATTGATCCAGTGTGTCCGCCTAGACGGCCGTCCGGTCGGGCGAGAGCGCCGCGAGTTTCGCTGAAAATATCCTGCCCGCCGAGCGCTAAATTTTTTCCGGGCTGAAGCAAGGGTAAAAACACTGCCGGCGGGCAAACGATCGTCAGCGCTCGAGACAAACGGCTGGCCGTGCGCTTCACTTTGCCGAACAGCCGGCGTGCTTCGCGCGGCGTATCCGGATTCATTTTCCAGTTGGCGATGATCAGTTTTTTCATAATTATTGCACTTCTCGCCATCCGTCAATCACGAAAGAAATTCCCGGGCCGGAAGAAAAGACGGAATTCAGCAAACCCTGTTCGTAAGTGATCGTCGCGCCGTTTTCTAATTCCAGTTTGTATCCCACCACTTCCGTGGCGTTGACATTATTTTCCAATTCCACTTCGCCGTTGGCGGCGTACATAATCGCCCCCAAAGCATTATTATTCAATTCAATCGTCGCATCGCCGATTTTAGTGGTCAACAATAAAATATAACTGCCGGTTTGACCCGACCCCTGGAATTGCGCGCTGTTGCCGACGATGATTTGTCCATCCGTGACAATGACACAGGAATTTGAACCGTAACCGCTATCACAAATAATTTTGGCGTTATTACTGATGTCTACATTGCCGACTACATAAGTGGTGCCGGTAATAGTCAGAGTTTTGCCGTTGGCGGTGAAGTTGAGATTGCCTAAGATTTTTTTCGGGCCGACACTCAGATCGGCGTCCACATTCAAGTTGCCGGAAATATCGCATTGCGGTTGAAGGCAAGTGCCGCCCGCCGCAGCATCGGTTTTCCATTGGTCAATATTAGCTTGAGAAATGGGGAGTGGGGCGACGGGCGGATCCGCTTGATCGCCAGTGCCGGTGCCGTTGGTCCACGGCGTTGGACACGGATTAGTTGGATTGTTTAAAAAACTTGTTGAACCGGCATCAATATTTTGATAATAAGCGTTACCGCAAATTTTACTGTTGATAATGGCATTGGCTTTGACGCTACCGTAAACCATCATCTTATCCAAGGTGCTAAAACCGGTGCCTAAATAAGTTTTAAAAGCCAAGTCGCCGGTGATGCCAGTCCAACTGCCGGCCGTATTCCAATCTTGTTTATACTTGGCCACGCCGTTGCCGTAACCGTTATTCTGATCCCGACACCAGACCCAATATTTACTATTACTTTGGCTGGTATCAAGGATAATCCAATAGGTGTTATTTTGAACGAGGGTGGGAGGATTATCCATCGTGACATCAATCCAGCCGTAACTGCCGGTAACTTGACTGGCAAATAAGGTGCCGCTACCGAGACTGGTCGTTGACGGTGAACCGTTATTATCGGCGGTGATATAAACCGTCCGATTGGTTGTCGGTGAACCGACCTGTTTGAGATATAAACTAATCTTTGCCAACGGTTTAGAATCCTCGGCTTTAAAACTTTGGGTAAAATCAATCTGCGGGTCGGTTTTTCCCGCAATCTGATCGGCGACGCAAGCCGTAGATTGTCCGGCTAACGTCACACCGGTGGCCACAATCACATCACCGGTAACGGTTGATTCCAGACCGCTGCCAAAACCGACAACGGGACCATTGGAGTAAAGATGACCCACTGTCCCACCCACGCCTTTGATTTGACTGCCGTTGCCCATTTCCACCCCGCCTTCGCCGACTTGGGCGCCGTAAAAGAATTGGGGATTAACATTTGACATTATCAATTTGCCTTCAATCAGCCGCCAATGATTATTTTGATCGCCGCTCGCGTTAACAGTTCGGGTGTTGCCAGCTGTGGCCACATTAATATCGGCGACGGCGCCGTTCAAAGTGAAATTATAGTCAGTTGAGTAGGTTAAATTATTTTTAATCCGGTAAGCCACATCTTCCACGCCCGATTCTGCCGCGTAATAACTTTGGCGCGAGTCGGTCGCCGCGCGCGCGGACTTGAGCTGGCGGGTTAAGGGGGTGGCAAAACCGGCGATAATCACCACGGACAAGAGGACCAGAAATATGACCGAGGCAATGACGGCTTGGCCGCTGGAGTAAGTGTTAGTTTTTAGGTTATAGCTTTTAGGGAAAGACATATTAGTAAGAGCCGCGGAGAACCGCCGTGGCGTAAAATTTTTCCGCGCGTGAAAGTTGACCGCGACTCGCGCTTAAAGTTAATTCAATTTTTACGGCCACTGATTCGGCGGCATTAATTGACTGGAAGATTAAATTGTCCACTGTAACCAGCGCGGCGGTGGTGGAAGCGGCGGCGTTACTTCCCTCTTTCACCATCAGCGAACCGGCCGATAAATAAAAATCAATGGTTGTCGGCGTCCCGTCGGCGGTGGTGGTATTCAAAACCAATCGGCCGGGATGCGCGCCCAAATTACTGGTTACTAAATCAAGACTGGTCGCTTGTTTAATCTCCCGCGTCAGCCGTTCCAAGCCGAGCAAAGCAGAACTGGCAATGGCGCGGGTTAGACGGAATTCGGTGTAAGTTTGGGTCATGGAAAAAAGCAAAGAGATGAACACCATGGCCAAGACGGTCAAAACGGCCAGATAAATAATCGCCTCCAGCAGAGTGTAACCTTGATTAGTCGGCCGCCGGCGGTTGGTGTTTGGTAAAGTCATATCAGTTGAAAAGATTAGTGAAGTAGGCCGACATTGTTTTGGTAGTGGTGGCGCCGCCGGACGGCCAAGCCACCGTCACCGTTAATAATTCGGTATTAACATCAAGTGTGCCGCCTCCGCCGGCCGGCGGAATAATGTCTTTCGTTGAATTATCGCGACTCACATTGGCTAAACTAATTTTGCGTTCAAATTTACCGTCAAGGAAAACATTAATTGTGCTCGTCGCCCACCGACTGCCATTCCAGGTTAAATAATACGTCGTGCCGGCCGGCCAATTGCCTAAATTAACCCAACCATTATCGCGCCAAATTCTAGCCACCTCCAGCCCTTCTTCCAAAAGGAAACCGGCCTGTGTCAAAGCTGTCATTTGGCGGCTCGCTTTGGTTAAACGGTCAAACACCGTCAAGACGCCGAGGAACGAGGCGGTAATAATGCTCGCGCCAATCAATATCTCCAACATCGTAAAGCCCCAAGAAATTTTCCGCGCGTCAGTTGTCAATTTTAAATTCATTTTATGATTCGGTCGGTATCAGTCCCAAGCCGGCACTGCCGGCCGCGCCGGTGGCGCTAATCGTAATGACCCGCCGCCGATTGCTGTCCGAAACCAAATTAACGGTCACGGTCCCGCCGGTGTCGGTCGCGCCGGTCAAACGTTTGAACATTACCGTGGTTCCGCCGCCGGCCAAATTAATGTTGGAAATAACCAAACGGCCGGATAAAATCACTTCCCGATTGTCCGGCAACAAAGTTATTCTATCACTGGCGAAAGAAACGCCATAGGCCAGCGCGCCGTCGGAAGAAAGGGTGCGTGTCCGCGCTTCGTCTAGAAGCGAAATAATATCTTCGGCGGCGCCGTCCAATAATTTTTCGTCGCGGAAACGGGCGTAGGGCCAGAGAATTATGCCGGCGACCAACACAATGATGGCCAGAGCAATTAATGTTTCCAGTAGAGTGAAGCCCTCTTTCATAGCGCTTCGCTTAAAGAATAAATCGGCCCGATCATTGAAACGGCGAAGAAGCCGACAGCCAGACCGATAAAAATCATCAACACCGGTTCAATGACCGTGGATAAATTTTTCGTCGCCTGATTGATTTCTTCTTCGTAAAACAGCGCGCCCTTCAAAAGCATTTCCGACAATTTGCCGGTCTCCTCGCCGACCTCAATCATCTCGCCGACGAGCGGCGGATATAAATCTTCCCGTTTCTTAAACGCCGCCGCGAGCGACTCACCTTTTTCCACCGCGGCGGCGGCCTGACCGATGATCGTTTGATAGTAATGATTCTGAACCACTTGTTTAGTAATCGCGAGCGATTCCACCATGCCGACGCCGGCCGAAACGAGCGACGCCAGGGTGCGCATTGTCGCCGCGCTGGAAACTTCTTTGGCAATCGGCTTAATGAGCGGCAGATGAAGTGTCAACCAGGAAATAGTGAGTCGGCCGCGCGCGGAGCGGAAATAGATGACGATTCCGGAAATGAAAATTAACAGACCGAGCAAGAAAATTAAGGTATGATTGGCCAAAAAATCACTGACCGCAATCACGATTTTAGTGGATAGTGGCAACTCGGCGTTTAATTCTTTAAAAATCGCGGTCAAATTAGGAACGAGAAAAATCATCATCAAAATGCCAATAATGATAATTACGCCGACGATGATCGCCGGATAGATCATCGCGCCGCGGACCTTTCGCCGCAGGTCGTAGCTCTTCGTCAATTGCTCGGCGACAACCGTCAGCGCCTGCGGCAATTTGCCGGACTCCTCGCCGGCGGCGACCATGGAGATAAAGACTGGCGGAAAAACTTCCGGGAATGAGGCGAGCGCCGCGTTCAAACTTTTTCCGGTTTTAATCTGTTCGCTCAAGCCGAAAATAACTTGGCGGAATTTTTTTGAGGCGGCTTGCCGCTCCATCACCGCGAGCGCCCGCGCGAGCGATAAGCCGGCGCCGATCATCGCGCTTAAATTGCCGGCGAACATAATTTTGTCCCGCATCTTGACGCTGCCGAAACTAAGCCAGCGCTGCCAGCGCGCGCCGGTCGGCGCTTCGGCCGGTTGGGCGGACAGAACCATCAATTCTTCGGCGCGCAATTCGCGCGCCAAAGCAAAACG
>JBBUAW010000016.1:13137-15945 GCA_038058475.1 Patescibacteria group bacterium
TTAGCTTGTTCTTCCAAGCGCGCGGCGGTTTCGCCTTTCATCACCATATCTTTAAGCGTTGTTGAGACCGCCATTACTTCATGGATGCCGATGCGCCGAGCATAACCATCCGAGCTTTCCGGCGACGGTTGCGGACGATAAAAAGCGATTTTTTGCCAACTCTCGTCGCCCTTAAGCACTTTTTCTTCTTTCAACACGGCCATAATCCGGTTGAGATCGACCCGATTTTTCAACTCCTTTAATTCGGCGTCCGATAAATTATAACTCTGGCGAACCGAGTGAAATTGCCGCACCAAACGTTGGCTGATAATCAAGCGCATCGTGGAAACCACCAAAAACGGCTCAACCCCCATATCCAGCAGGCGTGGAATTGTCGCGGCGGCTGAATTGGTATGCAAAGTTGACAAGACGAGATGGCCGGTGAGCGCGGCGTTAATCGCCAAACCGGCTGTTTCTTTATCGCGAATTTCTCCCACCATCACAATGTCCGGATCTTGCCGGACGAGCGAGCGCAGACCGTTCGCGAAAGTGAAACCGATTTCCGGTTTGACTTGCGTTTGATTGATGCGCGGAATTTGATATTCAATCGGATCTTCAATCGTAGAAATGTTAACGTCCGGTTTGTTTAACAAATCAAGAATCGTATAGAGGGTCGTCGTTTTGCCGGAACCGGTCGGGCCGGTGACTAAAATAATGCCGGTCTTGCCGCGAATCCCCTCCTGAATCCGTTCCCGTCCCCAACCGTGAAAACCGAGTTGTTCCAGAGTGAAACCCTTGATCGTGTCCGGCAATAAACGCATCACGATTTTTTCGCCGTAATAAGTCGGCAAGATGGAAACGCGGAAAGAAACATTTTGACCGGCCGTTTCAATTTTAAAACGGCCGTCTTGCGGCAGACGTTTTTCGTCTAAGCGCAGATTGGCCAGAATTTTTATTCGGGCCGTCAAGCCCGAGGCGACCGCTTTAGGCAAAACCATCGCGTCATGCAACACACCGTCAATCCGATAACGGATGACCAGTTCTTTTTCATACGGTTCGGCGTGAATATCCGAGGCCTGTTGAAGAATCGCGTGCAGAAGCAGGGTGTCCACGATTTTAATCACCGGCAAACCTTCCGCCAGTTTTTTTAACTCGCTCTCATTCGCCTCCTCATTGACCGCACCGGCGCGTTCTAACTGTTTGGTCTCCTGTTGAATAATGTCGCCGAACTCGGCCTTCAGGCTTTTTTGGTACTGCAGTAGCAGATGTTTGACGGAGGCGGTGTCCGTCAGCCGCGGCAAAATTTTCAATCCGACGCCTTTTTTAATAAACTCAATCGCCTGCAAATCTTCCGGATCCAGCATCGCCACTTCCAACTCGTTGTTCTTTTTTCGGAAGGCGACGATGTTGTGATTGCGGGCGATCGGCTCGGGAATCGTAAACAACGTCTCGCGATCAATTTTTTCTTTCACTAAACTGACAAACGGAATACCCAGAAGGTAAGCCTTGATTCGCCGGAAATCGTCTTCCTTAATCCGGCCGCCGGCCAATAAAATTTCTTCCAGCGGTTTGCCGGCGGTCTTAGCTTCGGCTTCCAATTTCGCCATCTCGGCCGCCGATAATAAATCAGAATTGACGATGAACTCTTTAATCTTCTCCGGGTCGAGCCACATAAGAAGAATTATACCGCGTTAAACGCGTTGAAGATAGTGAATTACAAACCGAGAATTTTTTTCGCCAATATTGGCACTTCGGTTAAAAAATAATTTTTCACTGTCGCCCAATCGGCGTCAAAAAAAATCGTCGGCATCGGGTCGGCTTCGGCGTCTTCAAAATACACCAGACTTTTCAGCAAATGGTTGCGATTTTGCTTCACCTTATACTGATGTTCGGCGCGCTCAAGACTTTCATAAAGCGTCAAGCGATTTCGACAAAGCCAATATAAATCAATAAAATCTCGCTTGCGGCCGCGCTGGCTGATGGCCACAATTTTCATCGCGGCAATGTCCAGAGGAGTCAATACTTGAACGGTGCCGATTTGTAGAAACGGTTCAGCCGGCCGAAAAAACGGATAGGCAATTAAACTTATTTTAGCGTTAAAAAATTTACCATAAAGCGTGTTGCGAGCCAACGACGATGTTTCCCATTTTTTTGTTTCACTTAATATCTCTTCCGTTCTTTTTTCGTCAAAAGTTTTTTGTGAAGTGAAAAAGTCTAGGTCAACCGACTGACGATGTCCAGCTTGAAGCGATAAGGCCGTGCCGCCGGCCAAATACCAATTATCGGAAGAAAAAAAAGATAGATGGATACAACGCAAGAACGCTTTATGGGTAACCGAAGGCAGAACATCAAGACGCAATTGCTTCAGGGCAATTTGATTTAAGTCAGAAGAAGCGACCATAGAGCTTTTGATTTGATTTGCACTTGACTTCGCGGTAAATTCATCACCCGTTTGATTTCGGTCTTCGGGTACCTCCGAAAAAGCCAGTTCACTTCTTCTGGTTCTCCCAAATCCAAAATCCGCTCAATGATGTAGCGCGAATGTTTTTCTGGGTCAATTGTTTTTGGGTCCACATCCCAAAAAAGCGATTGACGGAATTTAATCACCGGCTTATCCATACCCGCTATTATACCAAGATAATCAAAGCGCATCAAAATCATCGGGTGATAGATCAATCTGTTTCAAAATAACAGACATCAACCTAACGCCAATATCGCCGCGATGGGGATTTGGAATGGTTAAACGCAAATTACCTTTTTCCATAAACTCGTGTTTACCGCCAGAATATGGGCCGATGAAACCAAGTTTTTTAAGCTTGCGAACTAACA
>JBBUAW010000017.1:0-5997 GCA_038058475.1 Patescibacteria group bacterium
TTTCTTCTTTTGGTTTTGGCATAAAAAAACTAAAAATTTATTTTATTAAATCGATCAAATTGTGGTCAAAATTTCCGGACCGCGGTCAGTGACGGCCACGGTGTGTTCAAAGTGGGCGGCCAGCCGTCCGTCTTTAGTTTTAACCGTGTAGCCGTCGACGTCTATGATAATGTCTGGCGCGCCGATGGTCACCATCGGTTCAATGGCGATCACCAAACCCGAAACTAATTTCGGCCCGGCGCCGGCCCGACCGCAATTAGACACTTCCGGATCTTCATGAACGCGGAAGCCGACGCCATGACCGCCGAACTCGCGCACCAAACCGAAACCCTGTGGCTCAACGAAAGATTGAATCGCGGCGCTGATATCGCCCAAGGTCTGGCCGACGCGTGCGGCCTCAAGACCGCGCGCGAGCGCTTCGGCCGTTACCGTCAATAATTTTCGCGCCGCCGAACTCACGGCGCCGACCGGCACCGTGACCGCCATATCAGTGAATCGTCCTTCATATTCCAAACCCAAATCCAAAGTAACGATATCGCCTTCAAGCAACAGGCGGCGGCCGGGAATACCGTGCACCACTTCGTCGTTGATGGAGACGCACAAAGCCGCCGGAAACGGCCGGCGCGCGGCGCGCGGCCGATAATTGAGAAAGGCCGGCCGGCCGCCGATAGCGGCAATCTGTTTGCGCGCCAAATTCTCAAGCTCGGCCGTGGCTAGCCCGGGCCGCACGGCGCGCTTCAAGCGGGCGATAATTTCAGCCAAGCGCCGGCCGCCGGCGCGCAGTTTTTCCAGATCAGCCGGACTTTTCAACCGCCAGGACGGATTTTTTAATGTCTTCATGAATCGCTTCAATACTCTGTTCGCCGTCAATTCTGACAAACCAATAACCGGAGTGTCGGCGGTAATAATCAATCACTGGCTCCACATCGCGCTCGTACCAGGCCAGCCGTTTTTCAATGCCGTCTTGATCGTCGTCGTGCCGGCCGCGATTTGTTAGCCGCTCGCGCGCGCCGGCGGCGGTGATATCCAGAAAGATGACAAACGGTTTGGCGCGCTGATAAAAAATCATCGCCGTATCCAACGCTTGAGCTTCCACTAGCGAGCGCGGGGTGCCGTCAAAGATCAAATGCTCATCGCCCCGAAGATTATTGACCAAAAAATTTGACCAGAGATAAACGGCGAGGAAATCCGGTTGACGCTCACCGCGCTCGGACACGATTTTAGCCAGACGGCCGGAATAGGTCGGTTGTTTAAGCAGTTCCCGAACATAACGGCCGGTTTCCAGATAAACCACGGACTTAGAATCAGTCATCGTTAAATGCTTAATCAGCAACTCGGCCTGCGTCCCCTTGCCCGAACCGGACCGGCCGATGAAAATGACGGTCATCGGCCGAGAAAGAAAATAACGATTGAAACAATGAAAACGGCGACGGCAAAGGTGAACAGAAAATAATTGGCCGCCGCTTCGTTCTGAATCCGGCCGCCCGAAAGCCGCATCACCAATCCGACCAAGCCGCGCGCGCGGTTGGGCCGCAGATAATCGTGTTCGTCGGGGTTGATAATAATTGTTGGTTGTTCGTTCATATTTTTAAGTATAGCGCGACAATTAAAATTCAACAAGGATTGCAAAACTGATGTTAGTCTAGTATATTTTAATCATGGAAATCGCGTCATTAAAAGAGATGATTGTGCCGGTTCTTAAAAAATCAGGGGTGCGTCGGGCGGCGCTTTTCGGTTCAACAGCAAAAAAAAATAAAACGCCAAATGACATTGATATTTTGATTGAATTAGACCGCCAGGTTAGTTTGCTTGGTTTTATTAAACTTAAACGAAATCTGGAGGAAATACTTGGTCAAAGGGTTGATCTTGTGGAATATGACACCATAAAAATACCGTTTAAAGAAAGTATTTTAGAAGAACAGATTAATTTGTTTTAACTATGGAACAACCTATGGTTTATTTAAACGATATTTTGGAAAGTATTGAGAAAATAGAGAATTATTTAGAAGGTTTAAGGGTGACTGATTTTGAAAACAATAGCTCAATTCAGGACGCGGTGATGAGACGGCTGGAAATTATCGGTGAAGCGGTTAAACATTTGCCAGAAGAAATTAAAAATAAATATCCAAACATTCCCTGGAAAGACATCGCTGGTATGCGTGATATTCTTATTCACGAATATGCTGGGGTTCAGGTTGAACGAGTTTGGCGGACCGCTAAAGATGATTTATCGACGCTGAAGCAAGTGATTCTTGAATTGTCTGCACACCAAACCAAAAACAAAAAGAAGCCTCACTAAATAGTGAGGCTTCTTTTTTTCTTACCAACTAATTACTGGGGAACAATCTTAAAGGATCCATTGCTTTCATCCCATAAATTCCATTGGGAGCTACCGCATTCCCCTCCAGTGCAAGTTATCCTGATGAAATGATCACCCTCAAACCCAGAAGGAATAGTCCAAATATAACTTCCCGTATTGGCAATTGGTCCTGCTATTGGACCAACTACTGGCGAACCGGTACTACCCAAGAAAAGTTGGACCTGCGTTCCCGGGCTAATCCATTTGATTTCCTGCTCGCTATTAGCAGCCCACACCTCCCCACCATTAGGGGAAAGAATCTGTAAAGTTGTTGGTTGTGGCGGTTGTTGCGGCTTAACATCCACTTTCATTTCGTACTTGGCCATGCCGCCGCGGCAATCGGAAACGGTTAATTTAACATTGTAATCCTCGGCGGCTTGCCAAGTGTGCGTCGCTCGCAATTCCTGGCTCTGGACAAAACTTTTGCCGGTTCTGGCGGTGCAAGCGTCAACCGAAACAACCTCGTCGCCCCAATCAACCGCCAGCGAGAGCGGGTCGCCGTCGGGATCACTGGCTGTCAAGACAATCGTCGCCGGTTCGCCAACGGAAGTTACTGGAGTCAGCGGCGGCGTGACAATCTGCGGTGATTGGTTGGCTGGCTGTACCGGCGGCTCACTTAAATTAACCAGAGCAAAAGAATTGTCGCTGTCGTCAAACCATCCGGAAGTATTAGTGGCACAGTTTTGGCAGGCCACCCTTATTTTGTATGGTCCGGGGGTCATATCAGTCGGGACGTTAATCTTTTCACTCCCGTCGTTATTGGTATTATAGGTAAGAAGACGGGAATTGGTCACATATCTATCCGGTCTAGAGTCAATCAGAAAGATATTGACGCCGCGATCCGCCCGACCGCCGGTCCATTCCACTTTTTGACTTGAACCAATAGCCCAAACTTCATCGCCGTTGGGCCAAATCACTTTTAGCGGGGTGAACACCGTTGTCTCCTCTCCCACGCTCACGCCGATGCTGGTGTTGTTTGATTGACCGGCGTTATCGGTGACGGTAAATCGCGGGTAATAATAACGGGCGCCGAGGTTGGTATAGGCATGAGTGAAGGTCGCCGTCTGTTGCGTTTGAGCGGCCGGAATTTTGCCGGCGGAAAGATTGTCGGCACCGGCATTCAACATCTCATCGCCCCACCAAACCGAGTAAGAGAGCGGGCCGTTTTCCGGGTCAAACGCCTTGATCGTCCAAGTGCCGGTCTCGCCGAGTCTTAAGGTCGTCGGGCCTTCAACACTACTAACGGTCGGCGGTCGGTTGCCGGTTTGATCGCCGCCGTAAATTTTGAAGTAGGAATCGCTACTATCACATGCACGAGTAGCACCAGAAAGATAATCATCACAAACACTAATCTTGTAAGCACCGGCAGGCACCGAAGGAACTACCACGGGAAATCCAACTCCATTAGACCCCACACGACTGTCAACACCTTGACCCAAACTCCACTTAGAATTTCCGCCGATTAAATAGATGTTGTGATTCGTTGAAGTCCAATTTGGATATGAAGGATTAGGAGGACCGGACCATAACCATTTAACATTCTGGTTCGAACCCACCAACCAACTCTCCCCACCGTTGGGGGAAATGACGGTTAAGGGTTGACTGGGAACAGGAATCGGTAATGGTGTCGGCATCGGCACTTTGACATTACAATATAAACTATTCATCTTTTTGCGCGTGGCCGGGCCGAAGTAACCCGTCGGCGCGCCCAAACCGTTCGGCGTCAGAATTTCATCTTTATACTTCAATTGAAATTGAGACACCGCCGCGGCCGTGGCTTCGGTGTAACGTTCGGAATTTTTCTTAGCCTCAATTTTTTGGTCATCGTCTTCCTCGTACACCACATCGTCTCTCATGCCGGGGTTGCCGCTGTCATCATATTGCGGCAAGCTCGGGTCAATTGTCGGCCGGGCGGGATTCGTTACCGCCGGCACAGCGATGCGCGCACCGACGACCGAAAAACCTTCACGGGCCAAGGCATTGTGCAATTCCCAAACATCGCGACCGGCGGCGCCGACGCCCAGATTCCGGTTAAAGGTAAAACACTGAACGGCATTTGACCCGCCGCGCAGAGCTTCAATCTGCCGTTGCAGATTCCTAATTTGCGCCAATAATTCTTCAATACTGGCGCTGGTATTTTGCGCGCCGGTGGTTAACGGCGCCATAAAGCCCAAAATCAGCAAAGCCACTAAAATTCGTTTGAACATATAATTTAAGGTAATAATTACTTAATAATCGGACCTTTTTAACCTAACCGTCCCATTATACTATAGAACAAAAAATAAGCTACCGAAGATGCACTAACTCCTTCTCTATTTTCTCCACCCTTGACTCCAAGGTTTCGAGGCGAATGAGATCGGTTTTGCTTTTCAACTTTTCTTTCAAGTCTACAACCTCATTTTTAATCTCTTTTAATTCATCGTCAATACCAGAAAGATAATCAAAAACGGTTTTGAAATTGGCTTGAGTTTCTTGCGCGAATTTATTGAACTTAACGTCGGCTTCATTAAACCTTCGTTCAAACTTTTCTCCCATAGCTTGTTGCCCCTCGGCAATTACTTGAACGGTATCTTTCACGTATTCCATCGTTACCTCGTAATAATCTTTGCGGAGAGTGGATTTTTTAATTTTATTTTTTGAAACTTTTTTCATTACTTTTAAGTGTAACACAAATTTAACAATCAATACTCCCGCATGGAAATCTGGCCGTCAACCTGCTTCATAAATTCCAGCGCGACCGAGACGACGATGAGCAGCGCCGTGCCGCCGATGGCTAAAGCTTTTAAACCCGTCAGGGCTTGCATTACAAGCGGCAACATTGCCACGACGCCGAGAAATAGCGCGCCGACGAGCGTCAGGCGCGTCACGGTTTTAGCCAGATGTTCGGCGGTTGGCCGGCCCGGCCGGAGGCCGGGAATGAACGCGCCGCTTTTTTGCAGATTTTCGGCAATCGCCGCCGGATCAAAAGTGATGGCCGAATAAAAGTAAGTGAAGAGAAAAACTAAAATGAAGTAGGCGCCGGCGTAAAACCAGGTGTTGTTGAGCAGAGATAAAATAAAATTCGCGATCGTTTGAATCGTGGCATTGTCGGCTTGGGCGAAAAAATTGACAATCATTTGCGGAAACAGCAGGAGCGACAAAGCGAAGATAATCGGCATCACGCCGGCTTGATTCAGACGAATCGGCAGATAGGTGGAGAGGCCGCCGTAGACCCGGTTGCCCCGCACCTGTTTGGCGTAAGTAATCGGAATCGGCCGTTCGGCTTCCGTCATCACCACCACGCCGGCCACGATAACGACCGCCGCGACGAGATAACCAAGATAGAGTGGCACCGAGGTTAAATCAAAGTTAATGATTACTTGACTGACGGCCGACGGGATGCCGGCGACAATGCCGGCGAAAATGATGAGCGACACGCCATTGCCGATGCCGTACTCGTTAATCAATTCACCGAGCCACATCAAAAGCATTGAACCGGCCATCACCACAATCACGCTCACCAAACGGTCAAAAAAAACCACTTCGCCGAAAATCCCCTGCCGCTCCAATAAAGCGATCAGACCAAACCCTTGAAGAATGGCGAGCGGCACCGTCAACAGCCGCGCGTATTGGGCGAATTGCCGCCGGCCGGCTTCGCC
>JBBUAW010000017.1:6097-7482 GCA_038058475.1 Patescibacteria group bacterium
GAAACGATAACCGCGACGTTTGGGCAATCGTTTGATCGTCTCGCGAATTTCCGGCCGGATCCGGTGGCCGGCGCGCGCTTTTTGCCCCTTGGTGCCGCGGCCGGCGGTCGTCCCGCGCTTGCCGCCGCGGCCGACGATTTTTTTTCGGTGGTGGGGGTGCTGACGTTTTAATTGATGTGATTGCATAAATAAAAATTAAGGTTGCGCGGGTGATAACAACGAGAGCGCCTTCAGCGCCGCGCGCGCGGTGTTAATTTTATTTTTGCTGGGCGAGATGATTTTAGCGCCGACGGCGCGCAGGCCCGCCAAGTTTAAAATTGTCCGGACGGCGCTACCGGCCACGATGCCGCGGCGTGGCGCCGGTCGGATGATGACGCGTGAACTGCCGAATTTGGCTTCCACTTCGTGCGGGATCGATTGCGTCTTGGTCAGCGGCAAAATTAATAAATGTTTTCTCGCTTGCCGCACGGCTTTTTCCACCGCTTCGGCGATATTGCCGGCCTTGCCGAGACCTAAACCGACCCGACCGCGATGATCGCCGACGGCCACCAGCACCGAAAAACTGAACCGCCGACCGCCCTTCACCACCCGCGTCACGCGCCGCACGGTAATCATTTTATGATCAAATTCCGGCGCGATTACCGGTCCGCGGCCGGCGCGCGGCCGGCGGTTATTTCGATTTTCGGTTTTATTGAATGATTCGGACATAATTAAAAAATTAAGCCGCCGGCGCGCGCCGCTTCGGCCAAGGCTTTGACGCGGCCGGCGTAACGATAACCCTGACGGTCAAAAACGACCCGCTCAATTTTTTTCGTCAAGGCTTGTTTAGCCAGGGCCGCGCCTAATTGTTTAGCCAATAAAACCTTTTTTTGACCGCCGGTGGCATTTTTTACCGCCTTCATTTTTTGATTGCTCAAGCCCAGCAGAGTGCGGCCGGCCTCATCATTAATCAATTGGACATAAAGCCAACGGTTGGAACGGGACATCGCCAGCCGCGGTCGGGCGGCGGTGCCGAAAATTTTACCGCGGACGCGGCGGCGACGTTGGTCGCGGCGGGTTGAATGGGGATGGTTTTGGGTGATTTTAGACATCTGTTGATTGAATTAGCCGGCGGTCGTCGCCGCTTTTTTGCCTTGTTTTCTAATTACTCTCTCGTCATCATAACGCAAACCTTTTTCTTTGTACGGATCGGGCGGTCGCACGGCGCGTAAAATAGCGGCAAACTGACCGACCGACTCACAATCGGCGCCGCTGATTGTCAGTAAATTTTTATCCAATGTTACTTTTAAGCCTTCGGGAATCGGCCAAATGACCGGATGGGAAAAACCGACATTCAAAGTTACCGCCTCGGCCGTGGCCGCGGCCTTATAACCAATGCCTTCAAT
>JBBUAW010000018.1:0-3154 GCA_038058475.1 Patescibacteria group bacterium
TGGTTAGAGCACTCGCCTGTCACGCGAGAGGTTGCCGGTTCAAGCCCGGTTGGCCGCGTCCGACAATGAATGATAAAATAATATGAGGCAATGAAAAAATTTATTTTCCTCACCATTTTAATTCTTGGAGTTCTTTATGTCGTCTTCTCAATTGTGCTTCAATATCTGAATCCCCTGGCCGGAGCGGTAAAAACAGGAAATGTCATCTTGTGCGATAGGTTGGATAAACCAGACCAAAGAGATGATTGCCATTATCTTACAATCAGGCAAAATACGGAAAAATATGAACTAGCAGACTGTGATAAAATAAACGAACTTAATGCAAAATCTGGTTGTTATTTTTACTTGTTAAGAGACAAACCGAAGGTTTCTAGTTGTGAAAAAGTCACCGAACAATATTACAGGGACACTTGCTATGAAGTTATAGCTGACACGATTCAAGATCCGCTGCTTTGCGAAAAGATAGAAACAGAGGTAATAAAAAATAATTGTTACATTGGAACAGGTGCAAAGAAAAGCGGTAGATAATCTCGAACTCTCAAAAAGGCCGATTAACCTTTTAGCACCTTCTTTGAAGATTCCACTGAAGGCTTATGGCAAGGACTCTTCTTGCCATTAATTACTAGCTTGCTAAACTTGGCCAATGTTTTGGATTATTCCATTAGCCGTTTTGGTGCTGTTTGAATTGATTGCGGATGTGCTGGCCAAGGAATGGTCGTTGAGAAATTATCCGTTGATTTTAGCCACCGCGGCTTTGCTGGGTTATTTAATCGCCAACACTTCTTGGTTAATCGCTTTAAGATACGGTTCTGGTTTGGCTAGGGGAGCGATTGTTTTTTCCGTGGCCTCGGCGATCTTAGCGACAGGAGTAGGATTGTTAGTCTATAAAGAACAATTATCTTTCATTCAAATTATCGGCGCGATGCTCGGTATCGTCGCTCTGATTTTAATTTTTTGGGAATAAGATTTTATTTTCGCGATTATAAATCTATGAGTCGTTTGAATAAAAATAAAAGGGCGTTCCACATAGGAACGCCCCCAAAAAAGTTCACCTCTTGCCCTCGTGTCGCTGTTCTCTAGGCGAGAAAGTCGGCCAGGTCGCGCTCGTACTCCTCATCGGTCGTCGCCAGATCACAATCATCCACCGTCCGAAGCTCCGTCGTTTTCCTTACAATCATGACCACGCCTCTCGATAGAAATCCTAGCCGGATTGTTTGGTCGAATTGACCGATTAACACCAATCCAGCGTCTGCGTAGATACTAGCATATTTAATTTATTCTGTCAATAGATGAATTGACTAAATATAAAAAAATCATCATAATTTGGCTCAAAATATAGTTAATTTGATTGCAATCAGTCTAATAATTCGCTAGAGTTTATGAACCGCCATTGTAGCTCATCCGCCAGCTGGCGGAGGTAGAGCACAAGCCGTTGTAGCTCAGTTGGTAGAGCACGTTCTTGGTAAGAACGAGGTCTCCGGTTCAATCCCGGACAACGGCTTCGGTGATTTTGAAAAAAGATTGGATTAAAAATAAGGAAGACTTGGCCCTAACGCCGCCGCGGCAAGATGCCCTGGCGATTCTGGAAGCGGGCTTGGACGCGATTGATACCGAAACGGTGATTCTGGAGGAATTGCGCTGGGACGCCGCCGCCAAAGTTTTGCGCGTTAAGGATGCGACGGTTTGTTTGGCCGACTATCGGCGAATTTGTCTGGTGGCTTTCGGCAAATGCGCGGTCCGCGCCGCCACGGCGCTGGAAGATATTCTGGGTGAAGTTTTAACCGGCGGTCTGGTCTTGGATATCCAAGCGGGAACGTTCAAAAAATTATCATCGCGGGTCGGAACCCATCCTTGGCCGTCGGCGGCTAATTTTTCCGCGACGAAAGAAATCGTTAATCTGCTTGAAGGACTGACCGCCGAAGATTTGGTTTTGGTGATCGTTTCCGGCGGCGGGTCGGCTCTGCTTTGTCGTCCCTACGAAACCGATTACGAAACAATCGCCGCTTTGACTCAAACGTTGATGAACGCCGGGGCGACGATCGGCGAATTGAATACGGTGCGCAAACACACTTCGCGCGTGCAGGGCGGCCAACTGGCGGCAATCGCTTATCCGGCGACCGTGCTTGGCTTGATTTTTTCCGATGTGGTCGGCGACGATCTGTCGGTGATCGCCTCCGGCCCGTTGAGTAAAGATCAGACGACCGTCAGCGAGGCCCGCGCTGTGCTGGAAAAATATAATATCTTTGATAATTCAGAAATATTATCGCGCTGGGAAAAGAAAATGACAGAAACGCCCAAAGACGAAAAGTATTTTGCCAAAGTGAAAAATATTGTTGTTGCCAACAATCAACGCGCGCTGGCGACGATGAAATTGACGGCAGAAAAACTGGGTTACGCAGCGACGATTAAAACTACCACTCTCACTGGTGAAGCTCATGTCGTTGGCGTCGCTTTGGCTAAAGACGCGCCACCGGCGCGAAGCGTTTATCTTTACGGCGGCGAGACCACAGTGGCGGTGATTTCAACCGCCGGTCAGGGCGGACGAAATCAAGAATTAGCGCTGGCGGCCCTGCCGCAAATTAAGGATAACGCTTTATTGTTGGCTTGCGCTTCCGACGGCCGCGATAACGGCGCCGCCGCCGGCGCCATCGCCGACGCGCTGTCTCGTCAGCGTGCCGCAGAAAAAAATCTGGACCCGGCCGAGTATCTGCGAACGAATAATTCTTATCCGTTTTGGCAACAATGCGGCGATCAAATCATCACCGGCCCGACCGGCGCCAATGTCGCCGACCTCCTACTTATCCTCACCAATTAATATTTTCTGCAATTTTTTTGCTGTATAATAAAACCATTATCTTATGGACAAAGCCCAAGCGCTGATTTTATGGTTTGATCAAGTTTCCAATGATGATGTCGCTTTGGTCGGCGGGAAGAACGCCTCGCTCGGCGAAATGTATCGTTTGCTCCAACCGCAAGGGATCAGAATTCCCAATGGTTTTATCATCACCGCCCGCGGTTATCAGGATTTTATTTTAGCTTCCGGCCTCGGTGATTTTATCGCCAAAGAATTAACCGGTCTCGATGCGAATAATATTAAAGCTCTGCAATCAACCGGCCACCGAATTCGTTCGGCGTTTTTGAAATACGAATTTCC
>JBBUAW010000018.1:3254-5031 GCA_038058475.1 Patescibacteria group bacterium
CTCGGGCGTAATGTTTACGCTTGACCCGGAAACCGGTTTCCGCGATGTCGTAACGATTAACAGTTCTTGGGGGCTCGGCGAAATGGTCGTGCAGGGCAAGGTGACCCCCGATGAATTTTTAATTCACAAACCGACCCTGCGCGCCGGCTTCCGCCCCATCATCAGAAAAAATTTAGGTGAAAAGGCGGTTAAAATGATTTACCATGACGGCACGCCTAAGGCGCCGGTAAAAGAGGTAGCCACCAGCCCGGCCGAGCGCGCGGTTTTTTCTTTGACCGATGAGGAAATTTTGGAATTGGCGCGCTGGGGCGTAATGATTGAAGATCATTATTCCGCGCGTGCCGGCCGGCCGATGCCGATGGATATTGAATGGGCGAAGGACGGCATCCGGAACGAACTTTATATCGTCCAAGCGCGGCCGGAAACCGTGCAGGCCGAAAAGAAAGGTTACCTTCGGGAGGAATATAAATTGACCGGCTCGGGGCCGGTGATAGCCGAAGGGATTTCGGTCGGCGCCAAAATCGCCACCGGCGCGGCGCACGTGATTTTGTCCACGGACAAATTGGCGGAGTTTAAGGCGGGGGAAATTCTGGTAACGGAAATCACCGATCCCGATTGGGAACCGATTATGAAAGAAGCCGCGGCGATCATTACGGAAAAAGGCGGCCGGACTTCGCACGCGGCGATTGTTTCGCGTGAGCTGGGCATTGCGGCTATCGTCGGCGCCGCCGGCGCGCTGAAAAAAATTAAAACCGGTGATGTTATTACAATTGACACCTCTTCCGGCGATGTGGGAAAAATTTACGCCGGCAAATTGCCGTTTGAAAAGAAAACCTACGATCTCGCCGAGGTGCCGAAAACCCGACTCCGGATTGCGCTTAATGTCGGCACACCGGACGGCGCTTTTATGTACGCTTCGTTGCCGCATCACGGCGTCGGCCTCGCCCGCGAGGAATTTATCATCGCCTCACACATCAAAGCGCATCCGTTGGCGTTGCTTAATTTTAACTCTTTATCCGTCCCGCTTCAGAAAAAAATCGCCGCGCTGATAGTCGGTTATCCCTCGCCGCGCGATTTTTATATTCGGAAATTAGCTGAAGGAATTGCCCAGATCACCGCCGCTTTTGCGCCGCACCAAGTGATCGTGCGGTTCTCCGATTTCAAAACCAACGAATACCGCGCCCTGCTCGGCGGCGACTTATACGAGCCGGCGGAAGAAAATCCGATGCTCGGCTGGCGCGGCGCTTCGCGCTACGCGCATCCCGATTTTATCAAGGCGTTTGAATTGGAATGCCGCGCCGTGGCCATCGTCCGCGACGAGTTCGGCCTCAAAAATTTGAAAGTGATGATTCCGTTTTGCCGCACGCCGGAAGAGGGCCGAAAAGTGATTGAAACGATGCGGAATTTCGGTTTAACCCAAGGCGTTAGCGAGGAAGATTTGAAAATTTATGTGATGTGCGAAATTCCGGCCAATGTTTTGCGCGCCGACGAATTTCTGGATATTTTTGACGGTTTTTCCATCGGTTCAAACGATTTGACGCAGTTAACGCTCGGCCTTGATCGCGATTCGGCCATCGTCGCCGGCATCGCCAATGAGAACGATCCGGCGGTCAAAAACCTGGTGGCGCAAGCAATCGCCGCCTGTAAACGGCGCGGCAAGTATATCGGCATCTGCGGCCAGGCGCCGTCCGACTATCCGGATTTCTTGCGCTTTTTGATTCGCGAAGGGATTGATTCAATCTCGCTTAATCCGGATTCCATCGTCCCGATGACTTTG
>JBBUAW010000019.1:0-37251 GCA_038058475.1 Patescibacteria group bacterium
CCATGTCGTCGCAAGACGATAATGGTGATGAGGAGCGGGTTGGTGAACCCGAACACTGCCGGCCAGACGTTCGCTTCGGCACCCGAACTCTTGTAGGTAAGCAAGAGCGCGAGGCCGATCAGCGTCCAGAGCGACCAACTCGTCAGATTCGGCTGAACCTTGCCCTGGTAGGTTCTGATACTGTACGGGATGACACTTGCCACCACCAACAGCCCAGAAGTCAAGCCAATCGTTTCTGCACTCAAGCTACACCTCCTTCTTTATTGGTTGGGAATGTGCGGTTTTAACCGAGCCACTATGGCTCAATCACTATTTCAATCTGTTGCTATTATAGTATAACTAAATGGTGTCCGTCAAGTAAAATTATCCCTTCATCACCCCGCCGCCGAGACAGAAGTTTTTATCGTAAATGACGCAAGATTGGCCGGGGGCGAGGCCAATTTGTGGTTTGTTGAAAATTATTTTGGCTTGATGATTTTTTTCGTTAACAACGACTTGACATTGAACCAGCGGCGCGCGATAACGCGTCCGCGCGCGGTAAATTTTTCCGACCACCGGCAAATCAGCCAGCCAATTGGTTTCCATCAAATTAATTTTTTTAATTGCCTGGCGTTTTAATTGTGATGCTGATTCCACGGTAATCGTGTTTTTGGCCACATTTTTTGCGACAACATAAAATGGCAGTCGTCCCGTCTCTTCGGCGGGCAAAGTTAATTTGTGATTAATTTTGAATCCATGCCGTTCGCCGATGGTATAAAAATGCGCGCCGCGATGTTCGCCGATTACCCTTCCTTTCTCATCAAGCACCGCGCCCGATTTCTCCGGCAATTGTTCGGCTAAAAAATCTTTGAAATTAATCGGCCCGAGAAAGCAAAGTCCCTGACTGTCGGGTTTGGCCGCATTAGGCAAACCGAATTTTTTGGCCAGCCGGCGCACTTCGGTTTTTTGATAATCACCGATTGGGAACAGACATTTGGCCAAAATTTCCCGCTTAATCGGCCACAAAAAATAAGTTTGGTCTTTGTCTCTATCTTGAGAGACCAGGAGTCGCGGAAGTGATTTTGTCGCGACTTTTCCTGGCTGACCGGGAGCAGCAAAATCATTTTCGCGACGAATTATTGCATAATGCCCGGTGGCGATTAAATCCGCGCCGCGGCGGCGCGCTTCATCAAAAAAAATGCCAAATTTAATTTCCTTATTGCACATCACATCCGGATTCGGCGTCCGGCCGGCGCGATATTCGCGGACTAAATAAGCAATCACTGCCCGTTCATAAGCGGCGGATAAATTAAAAGTCAAAAACGGCAACTCCAGCGCGGCGGCGGCGCGCATCGCGTCGCGCCGTTCGGCGCGCCAAGCGCAGTTTTCCGCGACTTCAATTTTAATAAACACGCCGGTCACATCGTACCCTTGTTTCTTCAGCAACGCCGCGGCGACAGACGAATCCACGCCGCCCGACATCGCGACAAAGACCTTTTTCATCTTTACACTTTACCTTGATTTATGCTTAAATCAAAGAATTATGACGGTCTGGTTCTACGCGCTCGGCAGCGTAATTTTAGTCAGTCTGGCTTCATTGGTCGGCGTCGTGGCGTTGTCAGTCAGCGAAACCCGTCTGCGGCAAATTCTTTTTCTGCTGGTCGCGCTGGCCACCGGCGCTTTATTTGGCGATGTGGTCATTCATTTGCTGCCGGAAATTTTTAACGCCGGCGGCGATACCACAACTGCGGCGTTCGGAATTCTGGCCGGCTTATTGCTTTTTTTCAGTCTGGAAAAATTTCTTCACTGGCGCCACACGCATGAAGTTGATAATTGCGATGAACCGGCACATCATCATCGTCGCGTTCAACCGCTTGGTTATCTCAATTTAATCGCTGACGGTTTCCATAATCTGCTTGACGGCGCGATTATCGGCGTCAGTTTTCTGGCTTCGCCGGCCATCGGTTTAGCCACCACCTTGGCCGTGATTCTTCATGAAATCCCGCAGGAAATCGGCGATTTCGGCATTCTAATTCATGCCGGTTTCAGCCGCGGCCGGGCGATTTTGTTCAACGCGTTGTCGGCTTCGCTCGCTATCGTTGGAGTCATCGCCGCCCTGATTTTTGGTGTTTTAACGGAGCAATTTACTCTCGGCCTGCTGGCTTTGGCCGCCGGCGGTTTTCTTTATCTGGCCGGCTCGGATCTGGTGCCGGAACTGCATAAAACCACCGACCCGAAAAAATCTTTTTTACAATTCGGCGCGATGCTTATCGGCATCGCGCTAATGTTTGCTCTCACTTTTTTGGAATGAGTGAAAAAGTCATTGTTCCATTTATTTCCGATCGGCAGAAGTTGGTATAATTAAATAAGAAAAAAAGCGTCCCGATGTTCATCGGGACGCTCGGAATCGCACTGCGCGTCACGTGACCTAATTACGGGTCAATCAACGTTAAGTGAAATCATCGCACTATACTCTGCTGGAAAAGATAACGGCAATTATTTCTAACGGCCGCTCGGTAGTGAATACAAGAGTGATGTACTGTACTCGAGGACACCTGATCGAACGTTACTGAACTAGATTGCTGGATTAACTTAGTAATCCTTCTGCTTCCTTAACACACTGATCCCAAGTCCCGTCGCCGCGGTACGATTTTTCCAACCATTTCGGTAGAGACGCAAACACGAATCGTCTGAATTGTCGGGAAACGAAAAAGATAACTCCCAAATCCTTGGCGCTACGGATATTCCGCCCGCGCGTTTGCAGGGCTTGAAGCATCACTCGCCAATTCCAGAGCCGCCAGCGCGCCGAGCCGAAACGTCGTTCTTCAAAGACCGTGGCCGGGCTATACGGCGGCGGGAAACCGGGCCGCAGAAAGAAAATCACCGGCGCGATGCCGCCCGGCAAATCCACGCCCTCGGCATAATTGGCCGCTGTGCCCACCAAACAATCGCCCTGACCGTCCTTAAAGAGTAACGCGGCGGTCTTGGCCGTCAATCCGTTGCCGTTGCCGTAACTTACCGCTTTGACGTTCTCTTGTTCAGCCAAAAGCAGAAATTCATCACGTTCAGAATTGGATACGGTCACAACGAGAGAACGATGGCCATTCTCGGCGAATCGTCTGACGGTTTTGACCACTCGCCGCAAAACTTTCGCCAGACTGCCGCTCGTCTGTTTATTCCAAGACAGGTCGGGCGTATCCGTCGGCATAAAAATCCGGCAATTCTCCGAAGGAAAACCGGACTCCAACGATAGAAACGGCGCTTTCAATCCCGTCTCGTAACCGAAGATATCGGGATTGCCGATGGTGGCCGAGAAAGCCACCGTGTGCGGCGACAAAACCTTGCGGATTAAACCCGCCACATAGTAGCTCCGCACCACCAACTTGTACTGCACGCGGTTATTTTCACCCCTTTCCTCCTGATAGAAGGCATAGGTGTAATTGAGCGCGTGGCGATCCGGCGGTGCTTCGAGCGAGTACTCAAAAGAGTGAAGGTAATGGCGCAAATCGCGGACAAAAATCTCGAGTTTTTTCAGAGTTACCCGATCCTCCACCACCTTGATCCGTTTTTCCTTCACCGCCCGCTTAATTTCCCGCTCCAATTCCCAACCATCAATGCCTTCCAAGGTTTCAATGAACTTACGCAGTTCGTTGTCTTCCAAGAGAGTCGGTTGGTGAGCCGGTTTTTTCTTGGCGGTGTGAACGAGATTTCGCCGGAACTGATCAACCGTCTCTGTCGCCGCCGATTCGATTCGCCCTAAGAGTTCCACGGACTTGCTTAAATGCCAATCGGTGATTTCATACGACAGGGCGTTTCTGAAAACTTCCGGCAAGCGGTGAGCTTCGTCAATGACGAGCGTTTCCGACAAATTCCATTCTCGCGAGAAAAGTTGAGTGAACAAGTAAAACGACATAGTGGCCAGCACCACGCCGCCTTGCTTGGCCTCAAACTTTTGCCGGTAATAAGGACAGGGCGCCGCGTTCACCTCAAAGGTTTCGCCGGTTTCCTGATCCACCCGATGCGGGCAGTCGCGGAGAAATGAGCAGGGAATCTCGTCGGCCTTAATAGCTTCCGGGTCGGCATAAAGTTCCTCGACATACTTCGGCGTGAGCTCTTCCTTATCAGCGTGATAATAGAGACAGGGATGCTCATTCCGTCCCAAAGCGACCTTAAACGCGCCGGGGAACTCTCTCGCCGTTTGGTCCAAAACTGTTTTGTTCGGGACGATTAAAAAGACCGGCTTGTGACCTTCGCTTTCGGCCGCTTTGGCAATGGCGTACTGCACGGCGGTTTTACCCGAGCCGGTCGGCGATTCAATAATCGCCGAGCCGTTTTTGGCCACAAACTCCAGCATCTTGTCTTGGTCGGGCCAAACCGACCGATACTTCCCCATTTGGGGGAAATGATTCCGCAAAACAGACAAACTGATTTTCCCCATGATTCATTCTCCGATGTTCCAGATGGTGCATTTCGGCCTTTTCTCTACACGATGCAGAGAATTTCAAAGACCTTACCGTTGCTATGGCTAACATATCTGATATTTTTTGTCAAACAAAAAGCGCCCCGATGAACATCGGGACGCTCGGTGCGAAAAAGAACTCGGGGGCAGACTGGGGAACTCTAGGGAACTCTGCTTTACTAAATTGCAATGATTAGCGGCCGATTTTTCTTCAAAACTGGCCGCTCGACACCGGACTATGCTGGACTCGAGCAAACTGGACCCAATTCTGCTGGACTTTAAAGATGATAGCGCCAGATCTTTGCCAGACTTGGCGCTCGGCAGTGGACACTAGATTGGTTTACTTAGTTCCACAGTGGATTGCGATACGGCGGAGCATAGAGATAACATCAAGAAGATTCTTGATGTTCGTCATTAAACTCTGGAGTAACGAACCGAAGAGTACGCAACCTGACGGCGCACCACGGCAAAAATAAAAAGAAATCAACGAAAGCGCGACGCCGGAAAGATCAATATTACTATCATAATGCTAACAAAAAAGCCGCCGGGGGTCAAGTTTCAAATTCCGCTTTCGGCTTTTCTGTTTGGCGGATGATGTATTTGATTACGAAGACTGTCACTTCGCGGTGCTGTGGTACCCAAGTGGTTAAAATTTTTTCATCAGTCGTTTCTTTTTTGAAAGTGAGATGTTTGCCGGAACGAACCTGTCGGAAACCATTATCTTCCAAAATTTTAATAACGGCCTTCTGCGGCAACGGGTTTAATTTCGCCATTTACAGCAAACTCGCCGGTACCGGAACAGGAATATAGGTCAGAGTCGGTGATTGAAACTGCTTTAGAAAATTCTTTGGCGTATCCTCGTCTCGAAGATAATCTGCAATCAAATCTTTCATATTCTCTTTTACTTCTTTTTCCGTTCTGCCTTGAGTGGCCAGATTCAAAATCGAGCACTCGGCGACGAACCATTTACCTTCGCGATTAATAAAAATAGGAACGGGGAATTGAAAGGTTTTAAGCATAATTTCATCTTAAACAAAAAGCCGCTCGCCGTCAAACCAATGACGAACAGCGGCTCGGTAATGAACAAAACGATGATTTGCTGAAGTGCACCCTACCGGAGTTAACTTTGCGGGAATGACTAGCGCCCCGCTGATAACTGGGCGCTTGGCACGATGCTCAAACTTACTCAACTCCACGCTGTTTAAGTCTGCTAAGCTGGGCCGGAAAAATCAGCAGTGATTATTGCTAATCACCGCTCGGTAGAGGATTCGACCGAAGCGAACTTCGCGCTACGCAAGCACGCTACGCTCAACTCGAATCTGCGACACTGAAAAGTAATAGCGTCCCGCCGCCGGTGAGACGCTCGGTACTGCACTGCGGCCGGCTTTATTTTACAGTAAGACACGGAATTGAACTGGAGCCAACTGTAGCGATAAGTCTCTCAGCATCATCTTTTGTTTCTGTCTCCACAGTGAGGAACTGTACTGCTCGGCCGTCCATCACAACCATTTTGAATCCCGGTTTTTTGCTCGTGAGTACTTCCACGCGGAACCACTCTTCATTGCGCGGCGGCCAAAGCGAACGCATCTGGTCAAGATTAACCCGGATTACTCGCGGGTCAGCCAAAAGCCCGTTCACTAGCTCAACGGCGCCCTTGATAACCGTCTTGTGCCGTCCGAGTTTAGGATGCCAATGCACATGCACGGCATTCTCGCCGCGATACCGTTTGTCTTGTTTTAACATCAAAGACCTCCCTTCTGTTTTTAATAATACACAAAATCAATTTTCCGTCAATGGCAAGGGTTACCCTTGCCATTTGGTCTTGTTTCAACAAAAAAAGCGTCCCGATGAACATCGGGACGCCCGGAACGGAAAGGCATTAAAGCCAGCGGAAAAGTGCTATACCCTACGCGATTATGCGGTGCTCTACGCCACGGTAATCACGGTAACCGTCAAGCCGTCACCAGCTCTAGCATTTCCTTCGGCGCGTCGGCCTCGGTGTACTCCACCTTGGCCATCTCCTCCACTGCCCGCTTGACCGGCGCGGTTTCCAACTTCTCAATCGTGAAGCGACCGAAGCGACCTTTGGTGTTCGGCCGCCAATTACCGAGGCCGGCCTTGCGCCCGGCGGTCTCCACCAGTTTGATGACTGTATCTTCGGTCACGCCGCGGAGATCGTCAAAAATAACCGAGAACCGCATGCGCCAGTGGGCAATACGGGGTCGTGTCAAACAGACCGCGGTCTTGGTCCCCTTGTTTTTCAGGTTGCCCTTGGATAAAAACGGCCGCCACGGAACGTTGCCTTTGTCGTCGCCATCAAGGAACTCACAGAAGTCCTCCGGGAATTCCAAGAAGTCAAACAGAATCGTACTCTCGGCCGTGGAAATCTGCTTTTTACCGACTTTGACATGACGGCCAGCGTCCACGAAACAAGCGATAAGGCAGTGGACCGGCACACCCATTCGGCCGGTTTCCGACCGATAAAATTTAGTACCGCATTCCTCTTCCACTGTCCAGTCTGTCCGTTTTTGCGGCCGATTGCCGAGCCGTAAATTCTCAAGCAGTTCGGCGGTTGAGGGATCCTGAAGCATGCCCGGAGACAAGCTCTTTACCGTAAAACGCATCACTTTCATACTGTGCCTCCCTAAAAAAATTGTCAAAGAACCTACCGGAAAGACCATCTTTCCAGTTAGTTATACAGCTAGCATATTATTGACTAAGGTGTCAAGGTTAAGGCAAATATCTGGCCTTATTCGCGCGATGGGCATCAAAGTCCGCGGCGTAATGGATTTGGCCGGAATAATCGGAAAGGTAATACCAATAATCAGTTTCAATCGGGTTTAAAACGGCGGTAATGGCCGCCAGTCCGGGATTAGTGATCGGCCCTTCCGGCAAACCGCGGAAACGATAAGTGTTATAGGGCGAGGAAGTCGCCAGATCGCGGCGATTAACTTCAAAAGTATTTTTATCAATGATGTAGGGAAAAACGGCATCAACCTGAAGCGGCATGCCGGTATCCAAACGTTTCCAGAGAATGCCGGCGATGGTCTGGCGCGTCGCCGGCGTCGCCGCTTCTTTTTCCACCAGCGAAGCCATAATGATTATTTGTTCCAATGTCCGGCCGGATTCAGCCAACATCGGCGCCAGTGGTTCAATTTTTTCTTGAAAATTTGTTTGCAGCCGTTTAATCACTTCCGCCGCCGTGACCGTCGGCTGGAAAAAATAAGTGTCCGGAAAAAGCCGGCCCTCCAACGGCAAAGCCGCGGCCGTAAAGGTCGCGGTATCAAATTTAGGTAAAGCCGCGGTTAAAATTTCCGCCATCTCTTTAACGGCGACGCCTTCCGGCAAGGTAACTTTAATTGAGGTTAAATCATACTCGCCGCGCGCGAGGCGCCAGGCCACGCGCCAAACATTAACCGGTTGGGAAAAATGATAATCACCGGCGACGACTAAATTCTGCCGGCTGGTAAAAAATATCGCCAGACGAAAAATAAACGGCCATTTGATGATTTTTGTTTCCGCCAAGTCAAGACTGACTTCGGTCACACTTTGGCCGGCGGTGAGAGTAATAAGTTGATCGGCCGGAGACGAAACCGGCGGGGCAAACAGCGCGCCCCAGAGAATGATTAGTCCGGCCAACACCCCGAAAAACCATCGTTGTTTTTTAGACATAAATTAAAGCTAAAGCGGCAAATCCACCGGCGGCTCGCTCTTTTTTGATTCAATTTTTTGCAAAGTCGGCGTGGCCGCCACCTGGCCGGGGAAATGATAAATCGTCGCCAACTCCTCGCCGTTCAAAACGAACGGCCGGCGTTGATGCGGCGGATGGAACCAGGCGCGCCGGCGATAGGCGTCAAACATTCGTCGTTTCAAATGTTCAATCCGCAGTCCGCGAAAATCCTGCCACGGATAATCAATGGTTGTCCGATTAGTTGTTGTAAAACCATTCAGATGAAGTGAACTATATTGGCGCACCGAGTTAATCAAACCGACCACGCGCGCGGCGTCGTACGAACCCTCTTTGGCCAAATAAACCGCCCGCATACCGCAATCAAAACCGATTTTGGACACACTGCGCTCGACGGCCGCAATCACTTCCCGTTCACCCGGTGACAAAATCGCGTCGGCTAAAGTGGCGGCTTGGCCTAATTCTTTCAATTTATCTCGTTTCATTAATCTGCCGATCAACGCTTCTGAATCGGCCCGCCAATCTTGTTTTTTGAACCAAGCGCCCGGTTTTTTAAACCGTTTCATTGTGGACATCACTAAAATTTGAATCCAAACTTGCTCGGACGGCTTGAGCGAACCTAAAAATTCCAACACCGGCGTAATCGGATCAACTTTAAATTCTTCTTTTGGATTATCATCCAAACCGTAGTCAACATAAGTTTTAATGGGATAAGCATCTTCTTTGGTAAATTTGAATTCCGTCCCCCACATCAGCCAGCCGGAATTAGGTGTGCCGTAAGGCGGGAGGTTATTAACATAATCCTCCACTTCATAAACTTCCACTTCCGGATACTGCGAATAAATTTGGGCTTCCAATAAATTTCGGAAAAATTTTTGAGTGCGGATATAAAAATGAACTTCGCCGCCAAGCGAAACCAATTCCAACGAAAACCAGGCGCGGACAAAGCCGCGGAAAATTTTATCCAGTTGGTTGCCGTCATAAGTTTGGAAAAAGATGCCGTTTACCACTTCCATCGCCTTCGGCGACTTTAAGATCTCACGCGGAATCTTGATCTCCAATATCGTCCATTGCAAACTGTTGATGAATTTTGAACGTTGGTAGTAAAACCACAACCGGATGACAAAATAAATCAGCGCGACCGGCAGCCACCACGGCGCTGTTTTGACGATGGTTTCCAGCGTCAAGAAAAAAGTTTGATTGATGAATTGCGTCACTTGAACCACCATGGCTCAATTATAAACCAATCGGAATGCAAAAGGTAGGGCAATGATTATCTACCAAATAATTGATGGTGGGTGCCGATTCTTAGAAAAGTGGCGACATCGTTATCTTCCACAAAAATTGCTCGATAATCGCCCGTGATATTGATGCTTCGGCAACCTAAAAACTCACCATGTAATTGATGATTATCAAGAATCTGATTAAATTTATTTTCTATAAAGACTTTTAATTTCCGATGAAAAGTTTGGCGAATATTTAACGGGAGTTTGACAAGATTTTTTATGAAATTTCTGTGATAATCAACCCGCATGTTTTTTCAAATAAGCAATGGCGTCTTTCGCGTTATCGAAACTTGGAGATAAATTGCGTCCCAATTTAACATCTTTTAATATTGCTCTGAGCGAGCGAGCTGTTCGAGCATTTGGTATTTCAAGCGAAGTTGCAGACACAGTGGGAGTAATTGTCACCGCCAACTCACCGGCGACAAAAGATTTTGTCGTTTGCTTGTATAAATCGCTTAAAGTAATCCCTTGTTTTTTCGCTTGCCGTTTGGCGGCTTGTTTTAATTTACTGTCAATCCTAAAAATCATTTGTGTGGTCATATTGTCAGTATATACGATGTCATTATCGAGTGCAACAAAATTACTTTTTATTCTACTGGGACTTCTGCTGGGAGGCAACGCCTCCCAGCATTGCATCCTAATAATTACGCCACCAGGTATCGTCCTTGTTTGTCTTTTTTGAAATAATCGGGGTTTTTGAGATTGATGAGAATGGTGTTTGATTTGACGTAACGTTCCTTGAGCACGCGCGCCAAAACTTCCTCTTCGGTCAACGGGCCGTGTTCTTTGAGAATGCCTTCCACCACTTCGCGGACGATGCCGGGCCGGTAACCCCATTCGGTGAGCGCGTACATTCCGCGGCCGACCAACACAAACCGTTTGTCTTTGATCAATTCATTATGGCAAGTCGCCGGATTTGCCGACCGGTTAAATGAACCGCTAATGGTTTTTGCCACTTCCATAAAATGCATCGGTGAACCTTCTCGGCGCAATACCAAAAAAGCGTAATCGCGGACGCCGCGGACGCGGATGTTCGGCGAATCGGCCAGCCCCCATTCACCGACCGGATTAAGACCGAGTTGTTTAGAAATATAGAGCCAGCGGCGCGCCTTGTTGAGCAAGGCTTCATCGCGCGCCCGTTCATCAATGGCGTCAAGCATCCGCTTGATCATCTCTTCTTCCGACAGCAAATCATTTTCGTCAAGCTCCTCGGCGACGCGTCGCAACGCCGTATGCACTCGCTCAGTCAAAGTTTCGTCAATTGACCAGCGATGATGAAATTCGTCGTCTTCTTTCAGTTTGGTAAATTCATTGCCCAAAACGAGCAAGAAATGAAAATTGTTTTGGTTGACTTCGTTATCGTCAAGATATTTCAAAAATTCCCGTTCATGGACGATCCCACCGTAATCTTCCAGGACGCGATGCAACTCGGCAAAAACGCTGGCGGCGTTTGCGAACTCACCTGAACGACGAATCGCTTTGAGGGAAAAATCTTCAATCTGTCGAACTCGTTCGCGCGTGATGCCATACTTCTTGCCAATAGCATCAAGGGTCAAACGGTCTTCTTGTTCCAAACCAAAACGTTTTTTAATAATGTCTCTCGCCCGCTCCGGCAACGACGAAAGAAGTAAGCGCGTCACCGCTTCCGGCTTGAAAGAAATGTTGTTATTTTTAGCCATATAAATTAATAATTTACTTTTGATAACGAAGTCTTGTTTTATTTATATCATCTCACTCATTTAGAGTCAAGAAAAAAGCCCCAGCATAACTTTACAGTTAGTGGGGCTAATGGTCCGATCGGGGGTTTATCCGAAAAGTTCTGCGATGATATCGACGGTTGCATTGACAACTGCTGGTTTTTCTTCCTGTCCGGCCATAATTTTCCTTTTGACCGCCTCAATCTTCTCGGGCCGCGCTTCTTTAACGTTAACATCACCGCTAACACCGCGACCACGGAGAGACGCTAAACTCCGCTTGACGCTGCGGCGGGCCGCTCGTTTCTCGTCGCGCGGCGGCAAACGTTTACTGGATCCATCAATTGGCGGTTTTGCCATTTCTAGTCCTTCCTAAAAAACAAGGAAATCAAGGAACAAAACGGACTCTACGGAGAATACTACCCTAATTTCACTTACTGATCAAGCACAATGTTAATCAGTCGATTCGGCACGATGATTGTGCGTTGAATATTTTTCCCTTTTAACCACAGTTGAATTTTCTCTTTTCCCAGCGCCAAGTTTTTAATTTTTTCTTCCGTCAGACCGGCTGGCGCTTCTAAAATATCGCGAACCTTGCCGTTGATTTGAACGACGATTTTCACCATCGCCGCCCAACGCGGCTCGGTCTTGATTAAGTGCGGCCAGGGCGCCAGATGAATGGATTTTTTTTCACTCAATTTAACCCAGAATTCCTCCGCCAAGTGCGGCGCGAAAGGTGATAATAATTTCAAAAAAGTTTTGGCGACGGCCAACGGTATCGCCGGTGTTTTTTCAAAATGATTAAGCAAAATCATTAGGGCCGAGATGGCGGTGTTAAATTTCATCTGCTCAATGTCGTCCGTCACTTTTTTGATCGTTTGCTGAACTAAAAATTGAAGATCGGAATTTAACTTTGAACTTTGAACTTTGAACTTTGAACTGACTGCTAATCGCCAGACTCGGTCCAAAAACCGCCGCGCGCCGACCAAACCGTTTTCCTTCCAGCCGATTGCTTGGTCAAATGGCCCCATAAACATTTCATAAAGACGCAAGGCATCCGCGCCGAAACGGCGTATTAATTCATCAGGATTAACGACATTTCCCCGCGACTTGGACATTTTTTCGCCGTTGGCCGCCAAGACCAAACCGTGCGAAGTGCGTTTGCCGTAAGGTTCTTTTGTCGGCACTAATTTCAAGTCATAAAGCGCTTTGTGCCAAAAACGCGAATATAAAAGATGAAGAGTGGTGTGTTCCAAACCGCCGTTATACCAGTCAACGGGCAACCAGTGTTTAAACAAGCTTTTAGCTTTTAGGTTATAGGTGTTAGTTTTAAGGTTCTTAATTAAATAGGCGAGATAATACCAAGATGAGCCGGCCCAGTTGGGCATCGTGTCGGTTTCGCGGCGGGCCGGGCCGCCGCAAAGCGGACATTTCGTTTTAACCCAAGACTCAATTGACGCCAGCGGCGATTCGCCGGTGTCGGTTGGCGCATATTTTTTTAGCGGCGGCAATTTGACCGGCAAATCTTTATTCGACACCGGCACCCAATTATGTTTTTCGCAAAACACGAGTGGAATCGGTTCTCCCCAATACCGTTGTCGCGAAAAAATCCAGTCATGAAGTTTGTAAGTGGTCATCGGACGTGCGCCAATTTTTTTCAATAAAATTTCATCGGCCAACGGCGCTTCGCGAATCGGTAAATTGTATTTTTCGGCGAAGGCGCGATCGCGCTCGTCGTGCGTCGGCACGCCCATAATCGCGCCGGTGCCTACTCCTTCCATTACATATTCGGCTTCCCACACCGGAATTTTTTCTTGATTGGCTGGATTAATCGCATACTCGCCGGTGAAGCGATCCGCCGCGCCGTGACGGGCGATAAAAGTCGCGCCGAAAATCGTTTCCGGTCGCGTGGTGAAAACTTCAATATTGCCAAATTTCACCTTCGCGCCTTCGGCGCGACCGATCCAATTCCGTTGTTGGATTTTGACCGGCGGCGGATAATCCACCAGATCCAAATCGCGATCCAGTTGGTCGGCGTATTTGGTGATCGCCAAGAGCCATTGGTCTTTTTCCCGCTGTTCCACGGGTGTACCGCAACGTTCACAGCAACCGGCGACGACTTCCTCATTGGCTAAACCGATTTTATCTTTCGGACACCAATTGATCGGCATTTTCGCTTTATAAGCCAGACCGGCTTTAAACAATTGCAAAAACAGCCATTGAGTCAAACCGTAATAATTTGGGTCGGCGGTGTTAATTTCGCGCGACCAATCAAAAGAGAAACCGAGTTCTTGTAATTGTTTTCGATAACGGTTGACATTGCGTTTGGTAATCACCGCCGGCGGCTGGCCGGTTTTGATGGCATAATTTTCCGTCGGCAAACCAAAAGCGTCCCAACCCATCGGATAAAGCACTTCAAACCCCTCGGCGCGCCGCTTACGGGCAATCACATCCAGCGCGGTATAACTGCGAATATGGCCGACATGCAAACCTTCGCCGGAGGGATACGGAAATTCTACCAGACAATAATATTTTTTTCGGCGCGATTTTAAATTGGTGCGATAAAGATTTTTTTCAGTCCAAACCTTCTGCCACTTTTTTTCAATCGTCCGGTGATTGTATTTTTTCATAAGTCAAATTATGAAATAAAAAAAATAAAATTTATTTTTTTCTCCGAAGAACTTTTTTTACCGCCTCAATGATTGCGTCGGTGCCTAAATTATAATGTTCAATGAGTTCGGCGGCCGTGCCGGATTGACCAAACTCATCGGCTACGCCAATAAACTCCAGCGGGGTCGGCAATTCGGCGGCCAGTAATTCGGCAATCGCGCCGCCTAAACCGCCAGCTTTTTGGTGTTCTTCAATCGTGACGACGGCGCCAGCGCGTTTAATTTGTTTCAAAATTGTTAAAGTATCAAGCGGTTTAATGGTGTGATTATTAATTACTGTCGCTTCAATTTTTTCTTTCAATAATCTTTTTGCCGCTAGGAGCGCGTTATAAACCAGCGCGCCGCAGGCGATAATTACCACCTCTGGAGCAATCGGATCAATTAGAACATTGGCTTGACCGATGGTGAACGGCGAATCTTCCGTCGTCAGAATCGCCGTCTTTTCTCTCGCCAGCCGCAGATAAACCGGGCCGGGATGTTTAGCGAGAGCGATGGTGGCTTTTTTCGCCTCAAGGGCATCGGCCGGCGCCACGACCGTCAAACGTGGAATCACGCGCATGAGTGCGAGGTCTTCAAGCGCCTGATGCGTGCCGCCGTCGGGACCAACCGAGACGCCAGCATGCGAACCAACAATTTTTACATTTTGATTGTTATAACAAATCGTCGTCCGAATTTGTTCCCAATTTCGACCGGGACTGAATATGGCGTAAGAAGAAATAAAGGGAATTTTTCCCATTGTCGCCAGTCCGGAAGCGACTGCCGCCAGATTTTGTTCGGCCACGCCGATTTCCACAAACCGGTGCGGAAATTTATTTTTAAACAAATGCATTTGCGTGGACTCGGTCAAGTCGGCGCACAAGCCCACTATGCGCTCATCCTTCTCGGCCGCCATTACCAAACCTTCGCCAAAACCCTTCCGAATCGGCACTTGTTCCACATTCAGATCAAAAACTTTTGGATTCAACTTTTGCGCCGGGTTGAGCATAATTATGGGCCAAAATGGCAACCATCATTAAGAGAATCCGCATCAAAGAAAATTGATAAAGACATTCCTCTTATAAAGAAAAAAATAATAACGGACGATAAAATTATCAATAAGAACCGCGTAGATGATGGTAGTCTATTCGATGGTAATAAAATTACACTCGTTACGATTACCCATACTGCTATAATTGGTTGAATAAGCAAGTTGAACCCTATTCCAACACACCCAGCACTCTTTATGTACGCGGTTAAAGAAAAAAAGATGACTACAAAAATTACACTGAAAATAAGATAATTCCGTATTTTTTTATTCATGTTCACTTTCTATTTTACCACATAATCCACTAAAACAAGCTTATCCACACCCATAGCAAGTAGATGCGATAGCGGTTACTTGCTACTATTGTCCAAATGAAGAAACGACAAAAGCGAATTTATAGTCCGATTAAACAAAAAATTCTCCTGCTCTTGGCCACCGGTTTAGTTTTGGGTTTACACCAATCCACCATCGGTCAGCAAGTAAAAATTATCCAACGAGCCATCAGAGAATGGGCAGGGATTAATCGACAATATCTTTATCAGTGTTTGCGCGAATTTTATCATGATCGTCTAATTGAATACTATGAAGATGGCGATGGTAATACCAAAATTATTTTAAGCGAGCAAGGTAAAAATCGGATTTTGCACTTTAAAATTGATCAACTCATTTTGCCAAAACTGTCACATTGGAACGGCCATTGGCAAGTGGTGTTATATGATATTCCCGAGAAAAAGAAACCGGCCAGAGAAGCACTGCGAGAGAAACTTAAAGAGCTCGGTTTTTACGAATGGCAAAAATCGGTCTTCATCTTTCCCTTTCCCTGCCGAGATGAAATTGATTTTCTAACCGAATTTTTTGAAATTAGGTCTTATGTGAGATATGCCGAACTTAATAAACCAACTAACGAAGCGGAACTGAAATTACATTTCGGATTATAAACTTAAATTATTAATATCTATAGCAAGTAGCGGCTATCGCTTTTACTTAATATTAATCGTTATTTTTTATTAAGAATTAAAAATCACTCATGTTCGCTTTGGATGCGGCCCCAGAGGGTGCGGAGTTCGTTGATGGCCGCCGCGCCTTCGGCGCGGGTCGGCGGCCGGCCGTGCCATTCGTAACGCCGTTCAAACGCGCCAACACCTTTGCCCGGAATCGTGTGCGCGATGATTACCGTCGGCTTACCAAACACCGCTTTGGCTTCGCCGACCGCGTCGTTAATCTCTTCAAAATTATGCCCGTCAATTTCCAACACCTGCCAATTAAACGCCTCGAATTTCGCGCGTAAAGATTCCAGCGGCAAGACATCTTCCGTAAAACCGTCAATCTGAATGTTGTTGCGATCAATAATGACAATCAAATTATGAAAACCTTCGCGACCGGCGAGCAGAATCGCCTCCCAAGAATTGCCGGCGTCCAGTTCGCCGTCGGACATCAAACAGTAAAAAAATTTGCTTGAGGCCCGACCATGATCAATTTTTTCCGCCAGCGCCATACCCACGGCTTGCGACAAACCGGCCCCGAGCGGCCCCGAACTTGTTTCCAGCAGCGGCAACCAATCGCGGTGCGGATGCCCCTGCAGACGCGAACCGAATTTGCGCAGAGTTTTTAATTCCGTCAACGGGAAATAACCAGCCTGAGCCAAAGTGGCGTAAAGCACCGGACAAATGTGGCCGTTGGACAAAATCAAGCGATCGCGTTCGGGCCAAGTCGGATTTTTCGGGTCATGTTTCAATAAATGAAAATAAAGCGCGGTGAAAATATCGGTCATCCCGAGCGGTCCGGCGGTATGGCCGGAACCGGCTTCAACCAGCATTTCAATGATTGACTGCCGTATTTGATTGGCTGTCTGTTCCAGAAATTTTATTTTGTCGTCGTGTAAGTGCATAAGAATAATTTCTAGCTTTTAGCTTCTAGAAGAGCTTCAAAAGCTTTAAAAGAAACAACGGGGTCGGACGATTGCCAGAGGGCCGAACCGACAATTAGATTGTTCGCGCCGGCCGCAAGAACGAGCGGGGCGGTTTGTAAATTGATTCCGCCGTCCACTTGAATTGTAACATCGGGCGACAAAGCGCGTAAGTACTCAATTTTTTCCAACACTTGCTCGTCAAACGGTTGACCCTGCTCGCCAATTTTGGCAATACTCATCAGATGAATTACTCGCGCTTGTTTAATCAGTGATTCAATTTTGGAAATCGGTGTTTCCAACTTAAGCGCCAAACCTAACTCTACCGGCAAACCGGTAAAGGCGGCGGCAATTTCCTCAAGTTGATCGGCAACCTCAATGTGAACAAGCAGTCGGTCGGCCACTTTAAGCCAAACTGGTAAAACTTCTTCTGGTTTATCAATCATCAAATGAATTTCAATTCTGGTTTTACCGTTGAGAGACTCCAGATCTTCCGGTGTCCGCCAACTTGAGTTTGGAGTTAAAGAACCGTCCATAATATCAAGGTGTACCCAATTGACCGCGTTTTCCACCAGACGGATTTTATTCACGACTTCGGCGAAATTTCGGCCAATAATTGCCGGGATAATTTCAGCCATAATTTAAAATTCCGGATCGGCCTTTAAATTATAATCCAGTTTGGCGATCCGCCGAATGTGGCGATCTTCGCCGGAGAATGGAGTTTCCAGCCATAATTTAATCGCCCGTTTCGCCGCAGCTTCATCAACCAAGCGCGCGGCCATGGATAAAATATTGGCATTATTGTGCGCGCGGGACAATTTTAAAATTTCTTCCGTCCCGCCATACCAGACGGTGGCGCGCACATGTTTAAACCGATTGGCGCAAGCCGCCTCGCCCTGTCCCGAACCGCCAAAAATAATTCCGCGACTGTCCGGATCGCTCGCCACCATCTTGGCCACAATTTCAATAAAATCCGGATAATCATCATTGGGATTAAGTTCAAACGCCCCCTCGTCGGCTACCTGATATCCCGATTCGCGCAAAAAGACTTTAATTTTCTCCTTCAATTCAAACCCCGCATGATCGGCGCCAAGAAAAATTTTCATTATTTTCTTAATGTTGTCCCGTCTTAATTACATGTTCCACTAATGTATGAGTGTAACCGACCTCGTTATCATACCAGACCATGACTTTGACCAGATTACCGCCGACGACTTTGGTCAGAGCCAAATCGGCGAGCGAGGCGTAGGGACTGTCAATAATGTCTGACGAAACCAGCGGTTCTTCCGTCACCGAAAAAATATTTTTCCAGCGCGGCAGAGCCGTGGCTTGTTTCAAAATTCGATTCACTTCTTCCACCGAGGTCGGTCGTTTGGCAATGAAAGTAATATCGGCGATGGAACCGGCGATCACTGGCACGCGAATGGCAATACCGTCAAATTTATCTTTAAGCGCCGGAATGGCCTGCGTCACGGAAATCGCCGCACCGGTGGTGGACGGCACGATATTGACCGCCGCGGCCCGGCCGCGGCGGAAATCACGAGCATCCGGCGCGTCCACTAATTTCTGCGTCGCGGTATAACCGTGAACGGTATTCAAAATCGCTTTATCAATCCCAAGCGCGTCGTGTAAAATTTGAATCACCGGACTGGCCGAATTCGTGGTGCAGGAAGCGTTAGAAGTAATTTGGCAAATCGCCAACTTGTCTTCGTTGATTCCCATCAGCACCGTCGCGCCCGGAATACCGGGCGGCGGCTCGCCTTTCACCGGCGCCGAGACCACCACTTTGCGCGCGCCGGCTTCCAGATGAGTTTTCGCCGCTTCGTAATTTTCAAATCGGCCGGTGGCCTCCACCACCACATCAATCTGCAAATCACGCCACGGCAAATGCGCCGGTTCTTTTTCTTGCAAAAAAATTAGCGGTTGATTTTCCACCCAAAGTTTGCCGTCCTTCACTTCAATCGCGAGGCCCGATCGGCCATAGGCGCTGTCATATTTCAAAAGATAGGCGAGATTGTTAATGTCACCCAAATCATTCACCGCGATGATTTTAATTTCCGGTCGCTTAATTGCCAGTTTCAAAAACGCCCGCCCAATTCGACCCAAACCATTAATGGCGACTCTAACTTGTTTCATAGTGTTTATATTTTAACATTTCTTTTTAAACAAATCTTCTAAAATTTTCGGATTGGCGGTGCCCTTTGATTCTTTCATCCCCTGACCGATCAAATATTGTAGCGCGGCTTGTTTGCCGGCCCTAAAATCGGCTACGACTTTAAGATTATCGGCGATGATTTTTGAAACTAAGTCGGATAAAGATTCAGTTTTGGCGACTTTTGTTATCACGCCGCTCAAGAGAGAACTTTTCGCCTGCGGCGAAGCAATTTCCCCGGCTTGGTAACGACGAATCACTTCCGCCAAATGAGCCGAGGTAGGTAACGGCCAATCGGGTTTTTTTCGCCGCTGGCCGGCAATGTCGTTCAAAATAAAATTGGCGGCGGTTTTAACCAACTCTGATTTCTCCAGGGCCACGGCCACTTGGTCAAATAATTCCGCCAGTGCAAAATCATTGACAATCTGTTCCACATCTTGCTTCTGAAGAAAACCGAGTTGAGTTAATCGTTTCCGTTTTTGCCACGGCAATTCCGGAATCGTTCCGGCCAGATTATTAAATTCCGGAACAGCGCCAATCTGAACCGGCGGCAAATCCGGCTCCGGAAAGTAGCGATAATCGTGAGCCGATTCTTTTTGTCTTTGCGAAAAAGTTTTGCCTTTATTTTCATCCCAGCCGCGCGTTTCTTGAATGACCGGCTTTCCCGCTTCCAGCATTTTAATCTGACGCTTTACTTCGTAATCAATCGCGCGCTCCACCGCGCGAAAAGAATTCAAATTTTTCACCTCCACTTTCACCCCGAATTTTTCATTTTCTTTTTCGTTTTCCGTTTTAAGTCTTACGCTGACATTCGCCTCCACCCGCATCTCGCCTTTTTCCATATTCGCCGCCGAGGCGCCAAGATAGCGGAGCAGTAATTGAAACTCGCGGGCAAAATCGCCGGCTTGTTTGGCGCTGGAAATCACCGGTTCGGTGACCAATTCCAGCAACGGTACACCGGCGCGGTTAAAATCAATCAGACTGCCGCCACCATCATCGTTATGAATTGACCGCGCCGTGTCTTCCTCCAGATGAACGCGCGTGATCGCCACGCCATTCAAGGTGCCGCCGGCGACCAGCGGATTTTTATACTGGCTGATTTGATACCCCTTGGGCAGATCCGGATAAAAATAATTCTTCCGGTCAAATTCCAGGCGCTCGGTTAATTGGCCGCCGAGCGCCAAACCGACCCGCAAAACATTTATTATGGCCTGCTTATTGATCGTCGGCAGGGTCCCGGGATGGCCCAAACAAATCGGACAGACATTCACGTTCGGCAGTTTTTCGTTCGGATCATTAGCCGAGTCGCAAAACATCTTCGTCCGCGTTTTCAACTCGGCGTGAATTTCCAGACCAATAGTCGGCTGATAATTGTTCATTATTTGATTATCATAACACAAACTACACCAATTAAGCGTTAATTCATTGCATATCTTATCTCTTCATCAAGGATGATACCAAACTTATCTTTTACTAATTTTTTCAGTTTAGTCGCGAGCGTAATGACCTCGCGATAAGTGCCGCGGCCGTCGTTGATCAGTAAATTACCGTGAAAATCGGCGACTGAGATGCTGCCCTGACGCATTCCTTTCGCGCCTACTTGTTCTAAAAGATAACCAGCGGGAATTTTGCCCTCAATAATTTTCTCCGGCGGAATCAATTTCAAAATTTTCGGACTAAGCTTGTCCGCCAAAACATTTTTGAAAAAACTGCCCGGGCAACGCAATTTGGGACTGTATTTTTTTGAACGGATTTTAATAATCTCCCGCGATTTTTGAGCCAACATCTTTTCATCGCCTTCAGTTAAACAAAACTCGGCGCGCAAAATTAACCGCCCGCCTCCCCGGCGGGCAAGTTTTCCTTGTTTAAAAATACTCTCGCGATAAGCGAATTGGCATTGTTTTTTGGTCAACCATTGCCGTTTATTTTTATCCGAACTGAATATCTCCACCCGAACCAAATGATCCGAAATACTTTGTCCGTAGGCGCCGGCGTTGCCAACAATCGCGCCGCCGACCGTGCCGGGAATACCCGATAACATTTCCAGGCCGGCCAATTTATGATTGATGGCGGTTTTGATCAGGACCGCGAGCGGCAGATTGGCGGCCATTGTCAAGGTGAGTCCTTGCCACTGGCCAGGACTCACCTTCGGGATAAAATGAATCACTAAGCCACGGAAAGTCCGGTCGTCGAACACCACATTACTCCCGCCGGCCAGCAGAAAGTAGGGCCAATGTTTTTCTGTTGCCAACTCAACCGCCGCAATCAATTCGTCGGGATTTTTAGCTTGAATAAAAAAGGCGGCGCGACCGCCAATACCAAAAGTCGTCAGCGGCGCCAATTCAACATCGGTCTTCAATCGTAAAACCATCATCAGTAATAAATTTGAACAAAAAACAGCGTGAGTCCGGCTAGAATAACCGCGCCGATAAAAATTATTTCCCAAGTTTTAGTCATCAGTCAATTATAGCAGGATTGGCAAAATTTATTGGGAAATCACTCGAAAATAATAATTTGTGCTTGGCAAAAGATTATTGATGGTTACGGTATGTTCCGTCACTTTAGCATCAATATCAGTGGTTGCCGTTGATGAAGCGTAGCCGAAATTGGGGGCCGATTGCGAACCGATGTTGGGGTGCGAAACAATATCGTAAATGACGCGGCTGGTGGCTGGATTATTGGTTGTCCAACGCACAATCGCGCTGTTGGTCGTAATATCGGTGACGCGAATATTGGAAATCGTTAAGGCACCGGTCGTCGGCGGAATCGGTGGCGTGGTGGAAGCATTGATTTTTAAAGCGATTGAGCGAGTGGCCGTGCCGCCGGAAAAATCGGTAGCCGTAACGGTAACGGTTTTCGTTCCGGCGGCCGAATAACTTTGTCGGCGGGTTTGGCCGTTGAAAGTTGTGCCGTCGCCGAAATCCCAGTGAAAAACATAAGGTGGATTGCCGCCGGTCGCGGCCGCGGAAAAATCAATCATTTCATCCACCATCGCCTCGCGGCCAACGGTTGGATTGATAATGTTAACTGTCAACGGCGAAGGCGACGGAGTAACAGTCTCAATGTTAACGCTAATTTGCGCCACCGCTTGAGTGCCATCAAAATCAGTGGCGGTGATTTTGACCGTTTTACTTCCAGTCGTGGTGTAAGTTTTAGTAAAATTAACGCCGGCGCCGGTGGTGCCGTCACCAAAGTTCCAAAGAAAACCGTAGGACGGCGCGCCGCCCGAAACCGCAGCGGAAAAATTAATGGTTTGGCCGGTTTTAAAAGTGGCGTTATCGGCGGGCGAAGTAATGGTGACAGTTAGGGCGGTTTGACCAGAGACGAGACTTGGTATTAACGGCAAAATCAAAATTATCGCTAAAATGCTTATAACGGAAAAAATTAGATTTTTACTCATATTTTTATATCTTTTAACTGATATTTCCCAAACTATCACACTCGCCTCAAAGATGCAAAATAAAAAGCTGCCAATCCAAATTTTGAATCGGCAGCGGCGCTTGGGGTGGTTGACCTTAATCTCTAATCAACCCGAAGATAGAAAAAGAGATTTCTCACCCGACCCCCAATATCGGTTACTCGAATTTGGGAACTCACACATTCGGTTGTCGGCACCGAAGCGTCAAAGACGAAGGTAAATTCCCTGCCGGCGCCGGACTGGTTGGTCCCGGAACCGTAATAATTCCGAAAGCGAACCGCGAACGGGCCGATGCCGCCTTCAATCTTTACTTTCACTTCAATCCCGAAATTTCCCGCCGTGAAAGCGGTGCAATCAATCGGTCTTAAACCTTCTTCCGCCAATCCAACAAAGGGCGGCGCGAGTGTTATCTCCAACTCGCCCACGGAAGGAGGCGGAACAACTGGTGGCGGTATTACCAGCGGCGGAACAACCGGCGGCACGGGTGGAGGCGGCGGTATCACCACGATGTCGTCACCTCCGCCAATCGTCACGGAACCGCCAACGTTAAGATCATCGCCGATTGCAACATCGCCGGGGATGTCCACATTATCGTCAGCAATTTCCACGCCGCCAATTTCACCGCTCGCGGCAGTGAATTCACCTTGGACGTCCAAATCTCCCGTCACAACCACATCCCGATCCACGACCAATGGTGGCGGCCAATTACCACAACCGCCAACCAACACAACCAAACCGAGCCATTGAAATCTCAAGCTCATCATCAGTCAGTCTCCTTTTCGTTAAACCAAAGACCAAGCCAAATTCCAACCTAACAAATTAAGACGGATTAGGCAATTCCATTTGCCGGGAGGAAATGCTTCCCAGCAATAAAAAGCTAACCAGAGTCATCTTTTTTTCGAACTGATGTGAATAAAATTATTAAAATCAAAACCGCCAAGAAGATGAGCCACCACCATGGATGGGCGCGAATGAAATCCAGCAAGCCGATGGCGGCGAGCTGCCAGCCGCCGGCTGGCGGCTGGCGCGGCGATTCATAACCGACTTCCGGAAAAATTGCTGGCGGTGTCGTGGTGGATACCTCAAAATCAGCGCCGGCCGGCGGAGCGGGAAATTGCGATCGCAAATCCAAAGTGTTAGACGGATCGCGTTCGCAATAAAGATTGTTGATCGCCAGAGTGGTGGTGATGTAAACGTAACCGGTCGGATAATCAATCCCCCACGGCTTCAAAATCGCTGCGCGATAACGAAGCTGGAAAATTTTAACCGCCGCAAAAGTCACCTCGTCATAGATGCCACTAACCGGCACTTCCAACTCCATATAATCGCGCAAGAAGAGTTGAAGTTTACGCACTTCCACTGGATCATTATTGGCGCCAAATTTGATGAATTTAATCAGATAGACCGGACAGGACGGCAGAACGGTCGGCGGTTGAATAGCCGGCGGTATTAAGCGGCGACCCCCACCGCTCCCGCCGCCGCCTCCGCCTCCCCCGCCCCCCCCGCCGCCGCCACCCGGACCGGGCGGTTCAGGCGGAACTTCCGGTGTCGTGGTGGCAACGGTTGTCGTCGCCGTTCTAAATGATGATTCCGCGGACAAAGTCAGCGCGCCAATTGGGACAACGGCCCCGGACGAGGTTCGAAAAGACTGTTCAACTGAATTGACGATAGTAATCGGTGCCGCTGCTGGCAGGGTGAAAAATGAGGATTCGGCGCCGGTAGTCAGTGGAGTGGTTGTCGTTGGTGGATTAATCACTACTACCGGCGGAACAGCCAAACTTTCTCCGGTGAATTCATCACTGATGACGAGTGGCGAATCAGAGACATCGCTGACAATAACTGTTTCTACCGCCAAGACTAAACTCATTCGGCTGACAGTCAAAAGACACCCTAAAATTAGAGTGGAAAACCACCAAAAATAATTGTGGTTTTTGACCATGAGTTTGGCGACGAGAAATAGTTATTGTTAAAAAATAGCGAAGTCAAAAGAACTAATAGAAAAAGAGCTAGAAAGCTAGCTTAATAACTAACAAGCATTGAATATAAAATCAATCCGCCGGCCGTCAGTCGGCGGAGCGAATAAAAGACAATAAATTATTATTGGCTATAGGACATAAAGGACAAATAAAAAGATTTGATTATAGTCAGATTATTCTGTCTTTTAATGTCCTTTAAACTTCAGTCTGTAAAAAATTCCAAGACTTCATAATATCAGCCAACCAACTGTCAAGCTCTTTTCTTGCCGTAACCTCATACAAAAATCCTTGATTGATGAACCAAACTTCGCGCGTTTCGCCCAAGATTGCGTTTTGACTGTAAAACATCGTTCCTCTCACCCCGCCGATTATCACCTCAACCTCTCCCTCTCTCACTCCGGAGGGAATATCCAATTTAAAACGTTCCGCGCTGACCTGCGGCTCGTTATAGGGCACGACAAATACCTGAAAACCCTTAATGCCGTCGGCGCTTTCAAACACCATCGTGCTGGTGTTGCCTTGACCGTATTCAGTGATAATAAAATCTTTCGGATACAAAACCGAGAACCGCAAAAGACGATTTAAATAGAGTTTATTATCGCCAATAAGTTTGGGGGTGAAAAAAGGCGTAGTGACCGTTACTTTTTCACTGTTATTCGCTATCGGTTTTATCGCGTTATCACGCAACGACCAAGGCCAAAATAAAAAAAATAAACCAAGCAGTCCGAGTAAACAAATAATAACCAATAAACTTTTTAACCGGTAACCCATAGTAAATTTTTCAGATTAAGGTCGTTGAGCAACAACCGGACACCGCCGTTTAGACGAATACCACCATTGAGACGAATTGTCCGCGCGCTGGAAGCGACGGAAGGAATATAAGTAATCACGATGACGCCGCCGGCGCCAATACCAGGGTGATATTCTCCGCCGCCGCCGGCGCCGCCGTAGAGACCGCCGTCGCCACCACGACCAGAAGTGCCTCCAAAGTTTCCACCGCCGCCGGCGCCGCCGCCACTACCGGCCAACACGCCAAATTCAGTAGCGGTCCATTCAATCGTTCCGGCGCCGCCGGCGCCAGCGTCAGTCTGATCATTACCTCCCCCGCCGCCGGCGCCCATCGTGCCGGCGGTATTGGCCGCGCCGCTGCCTTGACCATTAAAATTATTGCCGCCGGCGCCGCCGGTTGAAGTTGAACCGGCGCTACCGGCGCTACCTCCTCCCCCACCACCGCCTCCACCGCCGCCGGTAGTCCCGGCGTCACCGGCGGCACCGCCATTACCATACGGACCGCCGGCTCCGCCGCCACCACCGCTGCCATCAAGAATATTCATAAGACCACCTTGGCCGCCGGAAAAACAACCGTTGCAACTGGCCGGTATGCCGGCCGAGGCGGCGCCACCAGCCGCTATCGGAGGACTAGCTTGTTGAACGGTACCACCACCACCACCTTGAGCACAAACCACATTCAGACCATCGGTACAAACTGCGGCCGTACTATTGAACATCGTATCACCACCTTTATAACCGTCGACGCCATTAGATGCATGGGGAGTGGTGGAACCGACTTGATAAGTTACCGAATCGCCAATAGTTAAACTGGATATGTTGGAAATAAAAGCGTAAGCGCCCCCGCCCCCGCCGCCGGCGCCAGAACCGCCGACGGCATCGCCGCCCCCGCCGCCGGCACCGATGACTTCAATGGTATTAACATTTGACCAATCGCTAACCACCTGCCAGCTAGTGCCGGAGGTTAAAAAAATTCTCTTGAAGGCGTGGGTTGATGATGTAAAAACAAAAAAGACTGTAATAACGATAATAAGGTGAATAAGAAAATAATGTTTGATCATGGCAATGGTTCCGCAGGAGACTCCGGCAGCGCCGGCGGCGATTCCGGAATTGAGGGAGAAATCTCGGGCGGCGTTCCAGTTTCCGGCGGGAATTCGGGGATTGATTCCGGTGTTGGCGCCGGTATTTCTGGCGGTGGCGCTTCGGTGAGAACTTCAATTTCCGGTTCTGGCTCCGGTTCGGGAGTTGGTTCCGGCGGCGGTAATTCAACCGTCGGTGGCTCAATAATCGGTTCAATCACTAAAGTTGTTTTCGGATAATTCAGTAAAATGGCGTCAAGTTGAGACTTGTCAATGCAAGTCTCGCCCGAAGAATCAGAGACGCAGAGTTTGCCGGTGTGAACCTCGGCGGCAAAAAATTTCTTGATGCCATTGGTAGCATCGGCCAACCAATCACCGACCCGTTTGAACAAGTTATCAAAAAAACCACTGGAAGAAATGTCTGGCGCGATGGTCGCGGTTGGCACGTTAGCTAATAATCGCAAATCTTCTGTCGTAGATGCCAAACTTTCAACCTTCACATTTAATTCCTGAATGGCTTTGGTTAAAACAGCGGTCAAATTCTGATAACGCACCGTTTCCGGTTGGCCGTCAGCATCAATGGTTACTAACCGCGGATCAATTTTTTGTAAATCTTCGGCGACAAAACCGACATATTGGCCACTCCAGTTTGGATTATCGGCAAAACTACCCAGATATTCCGGCGTGTAATTGAAAGAAACTGGATTCATAGCCATCACTTCCGCCAAACCGCTGGCCGGCGAGAGCGCCTCAATATCCCGCTTAAAGCGCCGCGATGAGGCCGCGGCGCAGGTATTCGCCACGCGCAGAGTAACTTCCTCCTCATTAGAAAGACATAGGCTGTTGCCGGGAGTACTGGTAGCCGTCAGGCCGTCAAAAGCGACGGTGCCGACCACCGAGAGTGTGCGCCATGGGCTACTAGAGCCGAAACCGGTATTGACCGCAAAATTGACGATGTCACTGCCGGCGCCGACGGTGATGGTCTGGCCAGTGTTACCTTTAATTGTCGCGTTATTAACAAAAACTAGATTGGGACTGATGCCGGTGTCGCCGATTGTCACATCGCCGGTGTAGGAACCGATAACCACTTGCTCACTACCGGAAGTGGAGTCAATCCGGAACAGCGGCGCGGCGGTGGTGGAAGTGGCGATGGTCCAGGCAAACGGCGTGTTGTTGGGAATGGTGGAAGTGGCTTTCGCCGAATAAACGGCCAGACCGCCGCCGATAGTTGGCGAACCGGAAACATAAATGTTGGTCGTCGTGGCGTTGGTGCTGGTGGCGTTGACCATCACGAGATTAGTGATGGTGGAAGTGGCGTTATTGACGAGGAGGCCGCCGGAAAGAGTAGCCAGACCAGAGGCTGAAATGGTGTTAGCGGTAGTTTGTCCGGAAACATAAATGTTGGTCGTCGTGGCGTTGGTGCTGGTGGCGTTGACCATCACGAGATTAGTGATGGTGGAAGTGGCGTTATTGACGAGGATGCCGCCAGATAAAGTAGCCAAACCGGTGGCGCCTAAGGTGGAAATACCGGACAAGGCGATATTGTTAAAAAGAGTAGCGCCATTGTAGAAACTTACGACCCCGACGCCTTCATCGGCGACATCCAATCCGCCGGTAACGGTATTGCGATAAATTCCCGTATCGTTATCGCTAGTGAAGGCAAAAGACGGCACGGCGGCCGTGCCGTTGGCGATGAATGATGTGCCAGATACGGACAACGCCGTGGTGGACGCGTAAGGAAAAGTGGAAGCGACAGTCGTAGAGGTGGCGGTGAAATAAGAAGCTCTGACAAAATTATCAAATGACCCTCTCCCAGCAACGGAAAGTTCCCAGTTGGGTGAAGTCGTGGCGATGCCGACGCGGCCGGAGGAATCAAGAATAAATGCTGTCCCGCTTGATAAATCGGCGACATGATAACCGAAATTTAAAGCCGGAATACTGACGCGTTCAATTTGAGCGGGAGAAAGGTAGAAGGTAACGAAATATCTCTGACCGTCAGTGGTTACTTCGTTGGGACTATTGGCACCGGTTGGAAAGGTAAAAGTTTTAACTTCCAACGTCTGTGGGTCCAACCGAACCATTGTTCCGGGAGAAGTATTGTGCAAACTTATTATATAACGACCATCAAAAAACACACCATAACTTGCAGCCGAAATATTGGTGTAAATATGTTCAATTGCCAAAGTGCTTTTATTAACTCTTAAGATACTTTTACTCGTCGTATTTTCCGGACCAAGATAAACATAGTCGCCGGAAAAGGTTAAATCATCAGTAAGAGGAGAATCGGCGCTAGCTACCGCTTGGGAACTATAAGCCAAAGAGGAAGGAGTGATTCTGGCGATCCAAGCTGGGTTGGAAGCGCTAGAAGCATATAAATTAGTACCATCAAATCTAAGTGCATGACCACCATTCAAATCTGTCAAAGAAGCTGTGTTTGTCGTAGAAAAATCCGTCAGAGAATATTTTATTATCTTAGTTGGGGAAGTATTGGTCAAAACATATAAAAAACTGCCGTCACTACTCAGAGATGCTGAAGTGCCGGACGGATTGGTTGTATCACTAACTACATCAGCGTAAGACAAAGTTACTGGGTTCATTTCCACAATTGTATTCCTTACCATCGAACCGAATATAATATACAAACGATCTTTTTCTTTAGAAAATAATAAGTCGACGGCTGAATTATGAAAGCCGTCGCTATCAAAAGTTGTGACTGAATAATCATCTAAGTTATCTGGATTAAAACGAATCACTCGACCTGGAGAGGTAGCTGTAACACCCCAAATATATCCTCGAGCAAAAGTTAAACCGTGAATATAATTATTTCCTGCGGACAGAGTTACGAGTTGTGAATTTTCATCTTTATGACTAATACCTAAAACATTAGCCATCATATAATTATTCCGGCGCCAATCGCTGATTCGCATATCTAATTCCTGTTCAAGATTTTCCCATTTTCCCAATTGGGTGATATTACCTGAGGCGTATAAATTAGTTGTCGTGGCGTTCGTGCTGGTGGCGTTGACCATCGTCAAGTTAGTAATGGTGGAGGTTGCATTGTTCACCAACAGACCGCCATAGAGAGTGGCGAGGCCGGTGGCTTGTAAAGTGGAAGAAGCAAATACTCCTCCGCCGGCCGAGACATAAAGTAAATCGGCGCCGGCCGAGTTTTGAATGTTAAATAAATTGGCGGCTTGGCTGGCCGCCGCGCGAATGGAAAAAGGGATGGCCGTGGTGGTGGTCGCTTCAATCGTCACCTGCGTATTGGCGAGCGGCGTGGTGGTGCCGAACGATGAAGGCGTCGTGCTGCCGGAGACGGCATTGGCAATCATCGCCGCCGGCACGGCGCCGAGAATTTTTCGCGGCGTCATCTCGCCGTCGCAACCGGCTAAACTGGAAGTGCCGCAAATTTCAACTCCGAGGTAAAGCGTCTGATTAAAATTCACGCTAGTAAGCGGGGTGGTGCTGCCCAACATTAGACTAAATAAACCATCGGTCACGGCCGCCCGATCGCCGGTCGCCGTCCGGATTTCTTCCCAGATGGCCGTGGTGGTGGCGCTGGTCGCTGAAGTGTAGAGACGAAACTGCACAAGGTAATTACCGTCGGCCACCGCCACATTGGAACTGTCTGTTAATTTGGCCTGGTAATTAATTTGCGGATTGATGGCGGCGTGAGCAAGCAAGGTTTGCCCATCGACGATGTGAATGAAAAGTGAAAAACTTAAAACAAAAAGGAAAAGGAAAAAGAAGTCCCGACGCTTCGGTCGGGATCCCGACTTTACGTCGGGACTAACAGCTATTATGGCAACACCAAAACCGCGCTTCAAAAATGAGCTGACTTCACAACGAAAGACGTGCGCTAGGATATTTCTTTGTCCTTCTTCGCCTTTCATTAACTTATTTAATTGGTTAAATTATAGCACGAGTGATTCCAAAGATGGTTAAATTAAGTTGGGTTAGTGGGGATAAGTAGTCTTGTTTCGCGGGACCATAACGGTTATAGTCAAGGCGGATTGTAAATTGCTAAACTATTATAAATAATTTTATTTAAATATTTATATGACTAAAATTAATTATCCGATTGTCGTGATTGTTTTGTTGGGAGCGGTTTTGGTGGCGCTTAAAACAATTTCTATCGCCTCGGAAACTTCTCTGCCGCCTTCTCTTTCCGGGGTAAGCACCTTTTCCAAGACTGACGCCTCCACGGAAATAGTTAACGAAATTTCTCCCGATATTTCCAAGAGTCGGTATCTTTCTTTCAAGCCGCCAGCGCTCGGCCAGCCGCTGGCCTTTAGAGTTATCGTCAAAACCAGTTCCGTCTTTCCGGCGACTACCGGCCACAAAAGCTGGGTCACCGAGAGTGGCGGCGGCAAATATTCATTGAATTGCGCCGCTTATTTCAAAGATTGGGACCCGACAAAATATATCAACATTACTGGCGCGCGCGTCTTCCCGGGCACCACTTACGCGGTGGATTATACGACGGATGGAAGGACTTTCTCGGCGCCGGTGGACATCGCTACAGCTAGATGGGGAGATATTACGGGCGGAAAAGTCGGTGCAACATGGTTGCCGCCGGACGGCAAAGTATCAATCATTGATGTGACGGCGGCCAACGACACATTCAAGGGAGCGCTGAACGCGCCGGCATTGGAAAGAGTGGATATGTCCCCGGAAATTCCCGACCAGAGAATCACTGTTTTGGATCTCTCGGCCGTTATGGACGCTTTTAAAAATACTCCTTATCCTTTTTCGGCCCCGACCGCTTGTCCGCCGGAAAATCCGTCTACCGGTACCTATGATTTCTTTGAACAAGTTTCTTCTTCCGTGCCGTGGATTGCGAATTTTACCGGGCCGAGCGCTTGGTATTACAATGGCAAAACTTATGTCGTCTATCAGGGCAACGGAGATTCTTACGATTCCTATATCTTAACTTACGACCATAACACGAACAATTGGTCGGCTGATTATTTGGTCGGTGAGGGTGATAATGACCATGGCGTGCCGGTGATTTTGATTGATAAAGTTATCAACCCCGGACAAATTCATGTTTTTTATGGTTCACATCATTCTCTCCAATGGCCGCAAAAATATGCTCGTTCGGTTAATCCGGAAAATATTACTGCCTTTGAGAGCCGATCGCCGACTTCTAACCATTCAACCTATCCTCAACCAATGCAATTCACCAACGGCGATATTTACTTGTTTTACCGCGAGAGCGCCGGTAGCACTGTCGGGCAGGACGGTATCTGGGGTTTTAAAAAATCGAATGATGTCGGCAACACCTGGAGTCAATTTACCGGCTTGGTGGACAATGTGGAAAATGAACCGGAACATATTTTTTCGTGGTATGGTCAATTTGTTAAATCACCGGACGAAACGATTCACTTTACTGCCACCGCTTTGCAGCGCGCCGGACAATCTTTCAATTCTTCGGCGCATGGTGTGTTTTATATGTACAGTAAAGACCGCGGTCTGACTTGGTATAACAGCAAGGGTAAGCCGGTAACCATTCCGGTTACCGAACAGACGGCCTCTCAGATCTTGGTGAACGACACCGTTAACAGTTACACTCCGGCCATCGGTTTTGACGGCACCAGCAAACCTTATCTGTTGGTAATTGAAGGTACTTATGGCGCAGAAATGGGTCAATATTTCTACAAATATAACGGATTGGGCTGGGATAAATATCGCTTACCGCTTGATAATGTGACCAATAAAGAACAGACCGGCAAGCTGGTCATTCACGACGCTAATAATATTGACGTTTATGCCTCCAATCTCACGACGCTCGTTAAGTTTAAGAGCGCCGACGGCGGTGTGAATTGGGTCCTGGATAAAACAATCGCCACCAATGACTGGGGCACCGCTTATTCGTCGGCGTTGAAATTGACGGAAGATTCTTCGGCAGATTATTTCCTTCTTTTCCAAGAGGGTCAAACGCTTTATCTATGGGGCGACAACGGTTTTGCTCGAAGGACTTTCTAACTACCGATTCATTAGTTCAAATAATGTAAACGGAAAAATTCTTGGTCTTTTTGGGTTTATTTTCCGTACTATTTTAATCCTTTTTTCCGCACCACAAGTTTAAACCGTGGAATTTTTTTACCACCCACTTCAACTTCTTCCAAAAACATTTTCCGCGGTCGCGCCCAAATTTGACCTTTACCATAGAGCGCGCGATAGACAACTAATTCTTCAAATGTCTCGCTGTGTTTAGCCACACCGATAACCTCATATTCTTTTCCTTTATAGTGTCTGTATTTTCCTAATTTTATTGTTTTACTTTTCATGATGTTTTTATTTTTTATTCCAGTTTTCCAAAGAAATATTCGCTTGGCGTAAAATTTCTGCCAGCAGATGTCTAGAAATATCGCCATGATGCAGGTTAGGAATACGCACCTTCAATTCATTTTTAATCATAAACAAATGGCGGCCGCCGGAATAAGGACCGGAAAATCCCAAGTGGCGAAATTTTTGGACTAATTTCCGCCACGAAATATTTTTAAGCATTTTTTACCAACTCTCGCCGGTCAATTTTAATTTCAAAATCAGGAATTTTTTCATCTTGCTTTAATTTTAAGAATAGCCAGTCTTCAAGCACTTCTTGAAGTTCAGTTCTGCAATCTTCCAAATTTTTGGCATTGGACCACACTCCCCTGACTCCAGAGATTACACCGAAATAACTACCGTCTTTCAACAACTTATAGCGCGCTTGTCTTAATTTTTTGGCGATAAATTTACTTAACATATTTTTTGATAATAGCAAAGTTTAATTTTACTGGCAAACAAACAATCATCACCCATGACATTTTTTATATTTTTTTCCCGAGCCGCAAGGGCAGGGATCGTTCCGGCCGATCTTGGCCGCGCCGGAGACGACTGGCGGTGGAATAATCGCCGGCGGTATTTTTATTTGTCTTAATTTTTCGTCGCCGCTTTCCACGATTTGACGCACCGAACCGGCGATGGTTTCCATCATCGCCGCTTCCATCGCCTTAAATAACTGTAGTCCTTCGCGCTTATATTCCACGAACGGATCGCGCTGACCGTAAGCGCGCAAACGGACACTCTGTTTTAGATATTCCATCGCTTCCAGATGATCAACCCAGAGGGCGTCTAAGGCCCCGAGCATAATGCGACGCAAATCATCGAGACTCACCGATTCGGGCGGTTGATAGTCTTTTAGTAAAACGAGCAATGTCGGCCGGTCGCCCAGTAAAATTTGTTCGCGGCGATGATAAACTATTGACCGCTGATGATTCAGAACATTATCGTATTCCAAAAGTTGCCGACGTAAATCAAAGTTTAAGCCTTCAATTTTTTTCTGCGCGCTTTCCACCGCGCGGGCCACCAAACGATGTTCAATTGGTTCATCCTCCGGCAAGCCGAATCGCTGAATCATTTTTTTGACATTATCGGAGATAAAAACGCGAGTCAGGGTGTCTTCAAATGACAAGAAAAATTGGGTCATGCCCGGGTCGCCCTGGCGGCCGGAACGGCCGCGGAGTTGGTTATCAATCCGCCTCGCCTCGTGACGTTCAGTGCCAAGGACAAACAAACCGCCGAGTTGTTTAATTTCTTCCTGTTCCGCCACCGTGGCCGCGATGCCGCCTAATTTTATATCCACGCCACGGCCGGCCATATTGGTCGCAATGACCACACTTCCTTTTTTCCCGGCCTCGGCGATAATCAAACCTTCTTCCTCATGATTTTTCGCATTCAAAATCCGATGGCGGATGCCGGCTTGCCGAAGAGATAGCGAGAGCGCTTCATTTTTTTCGATTGAGACGGTGCCGACAAGCACCGGCTGGCCGCGTTGGTTAAGTTCACCGATTTTTTTGACGATGGCGCGAAATTTTCCGGCCTCAGTTTGAAACACGAAGTCAATCAGGTCCACCCGCGCGTTCGGTCGATTGGTCGGCACGGCGGTCACTTCCAAACCGTAGACCTTGCGAAATTCTTCGGCCGAAGTCAGCGCCGTGCCGGTCATCCCGGCCAGTTTTTCGTAGAGTTTAAAATAATTTTGCAAGGTGATACTGGCGTAAGTGCGAGATTCTTCTTTCATCGCGACACCTTCTTTGGCTTCAATCGCCTGGTGCAAACCGTCGGACCAGCGTCGGCCCGGTTGGAGCCGGCCAGTAAATTCATCCACGATCACCACTTCCCCGCCGCGCACCACATAGTCGCGATCGCGGAGAAACAGCGCTTGCGCCCGCACGGCCGTTTCCAAATGATGAACATATTTGATTCCCTGATCGGTGTAAATATTATCTAGGCCAAGTTTTTTCTCAGTTTTGGCAATACCGCTTTCAGTGATGACGGCGGCTTTATGTTTTTCATCAACGGTATAATCTTCGTCGGGTTTCAACTCTTTGGCTAATTGCGCAAAAGTTTTATACAGACTGTCGGACGGCGCCGTCGGCGCGGAGATAATGAGCGGCGTTCGCGCTTCGTCAATCAACACTGAATCCACTTCGTCAATAATCGCAAAATGAGGTTTTCGTTGCACCATTTCTTCCGGCCGATAAGTCAAATGATCGCGCAAATAATCAAAACCAAATTCATTATTTGAACCATAAGTGATGTCAGCGGCGTAGGCGTCTCGCCGCGAACACGGTTTAAGAAATTCATGAACAATTTTAAAAGCGCCGGCGGTATCGCGGGCCGTGTCGGCAGTTTGAGTGATATGACTTGAATCGTAAAGATAAGAAGCCTGATTGTTAATGACGCCGACCGATAATCCCAAACAATCATAAATTTGTCCCATCCAGACGGCATCGCGACGAGCCAGATAATCGTTGACGGTAACGATGTGAACGCCGCGGCCAGTGAGCGCATTTAAATAAGTTGCGAGGGTGGCGACGAGCGTCTTGCCTTCGCCAGTTTTCATTTCGGCGATCCGGCCCTCGTGCAAAACAATGCCGCCCATTAATTGAACCGGAAAATGACGCTGATTTAGAGTCCGTTTAGCCGCCTCCCGCACCAACGCAAAAGCCTCGGGTAAAAATTTGTCAAGAATAATGGTTGCTTCATTGGCCAATGGATTATGACCGAGCTGTGCTTTTAATTCCGCGGTTTTCTTTTTTAATTCATCAGTTGAGAGATTGGCCAAGACGGATTCTAAAATATCAATTTGCACTAAGCGCGCAGTGATTTTTTTAAGATAACGCGAGTTATCATTGCCGAAAAATTTGGAAAAAATAGGCATTATTTTGGCAGTCTAACACAAAATCATCCCAATGTCCGCTTTCGCCGATTGGCGAATGGTGGAATCGGGATGATTTTTAAAAAACTTTTTTCCTAAACAGTTAGCGGCGCTTCTTGCCGCCCTTTCGGCTTTTCTTTGCTTTCTTCGCCTTTTTTTTCTTGGCCATAAAAATTTAAGTTGGTGACAAAGTTTTGATAATCACGATCGACCTCGTCACGATTACTAACGACTCTCTAATTATCGCGCGAAACAAAACTATCCACAATCATTTTTTCGCGCCAAGTGTGGATAACTTCTTGTTTCAAATCAGTCGCGGCAAATTATTTTCGCAGAGTCGGCGTGCGGAAACCAATGAAGGAAATGATGATCGTGCCGATCAACGTAACCAGTAAAATATAATTGGCATTCAGGTTGCCGTTCTTAATGACGATGTAAGTCGTCGCCACCCAGATAATAATCAACGATAATGCGGTCCACGGGTATTTCATATTTGATTGGTGACTGATTTTATTCTCATTCTGTTCGACATATCGTTATTTTAGCACCACTACTCTAAAAACCGAAAGGTGGAGAGGATTTTCTTTGACTCCTCCAGTTTATTTTGAAATTTGCCGCTATCATATTCATCAGTAAATGCGTCAGGTATTGAAAGGTAAACTTCCAATATAGAATTGGGTAGGAAAAAGTAAGCCCGATTGTGGGTCCCAAATTCAGAGCCGAACCCAGTGACATACAGATAAGGGAATCCACCCAAAGTTTCTTTCTCTTCAGGGGGAACGGGGGGTGCTTCAATGCCTTGGTAACTAACCATTTTTAAATTCGCAAAAAAGTTTTTCAGTGCTGCATAATTTGGATACTTACTGAATAAATCGCGATCAATATTAAAAAATAGTTTTGGATAATTGAGACCAAGAGTTTCCGTATCTGTTAAACAAAATATGTGGGGGGCAGTTATCGCTTTTTGCTGGGTAGTAAGATTACATTCATTCCAAGTGGATAGATACTTAAACTCAAACCCGTATTCTTCGTTGCGGTAAATTTTCCAATTTGTTATATCTTTTTCAGTGACTATAGGGACAAATCGGAAAGAATCTTTAATCATTTCATTAAGATTTGGTAAGGGTAATACATTATAAATACTTAGTCCCATCCCATTTTCAAGCTCGATTATCAAAACGCTGACTGGTGGCGGCGAGGTAAATTTCGCTTCCGTTGATGGTTTCCCGTCAAGAGTTATAGAGGGATACCATTGTAATTCTGGTCCGAAATAATCGCGAGCCGCAATCAAGGAATCAGAAACACGTAAAATGAAGCGCGTAGGCACATCCCCCTCACCTGTGTCTTCAAAAATGGCCTGAAAAATACTTCCTGGAATGGTTGTAGTTTCAGAATAAGATAAAGAAGCAGGATACCGAAATTCAAACCCATACTTTTCATTCCGGTAAGTTTGCCAGTCAGTCGTATCCACAGAGGTTGTGGTGGAAGCGGATAACGGTTCGGTACTGGCTGGCGGCCAAGTGGAATTATTCCAGGCATTCCAGTAACGCCACACTAGCCACCCGCCCAAGCCGAGCGCGAGGAGAAATAAAACAGCAATGATGAGCCATCGTGTTCGCGGTGATTCTGATTTCGACATATCACTCCGCGGGTCAACACCAGCCTCATCGGCGGGCAGACTCGATGTTGACGGCGGTTCGGTTGGTGTTTGATTTGGTTGCAGGTTCTGGTTATCCATAATTACTATTTAAAAACTTTTTATAATTTCTCGCCCAATATATCATGTTTTCAGCAATTGCCGAATCTCCTCGTAATCTTCGGCGTAGTGGGCAATCAGATCAATCAGTCGTTCCTTAGCCAGACCGAGTTCCTCCGTTTCGGCTTCTTTCAGCGCCAATAATTCTTCAAAACTTAAATGCGCGGT
>JBBUAW010000019.1:37351-38763 GCA_038058475.1 Patescibacteria group bacterium
GTTAGATGATGATAATCGCGTTGCGTTTGCTCTTCATACCAAGGTTTAAGAATTTGTTCCAAATCTACTTGCAAATTATCGGTCATAATCTCTTCTAATTTTTCAAGCACTCTAGCGTAACGGTCATAAGTTGTTTTGTCTTTCCGTTTGAACAGCTCCACTTCGTCGGCAATCGCGCTTTTGGCGAACCGGAGAAAATAGCGGCTGGAGAAATTAAGGTCGCGTTTGGCAATTCCATAGACAATTCGCAGCAGATTCAAACGGTTGCCGCCGGCGCGGCCGATGATGCCGAAATCAAAATAACCGAGATGGTTCTGGGGCGCTAAAAAAAGATTGGCCGGATGCGGGTCGGCATGGAAAAAACCGTCAATAAAATACTGCCGCATAATATCAAAGACAAAGTAGTAAGCCATCACCCCGAGATCAATTTGTTCTCGCGTCTTTAATTCCGAGGCATAATTGGGATTAGCCGCGAGTCGAGCAAGGGCCGTTTCCACCGACAAGATATTTTCCATATACTGGCTCACCAGAATGCGGGCGGTGGAAAATTCCGAGAAACATTTCGGAATAATCGTCTGCGGATGTTCATTGGAATGCGCCGATAACGCCAGTGAATTATTCAACTCCTCTCGAAAATCAAGTTCGCGCCGCGTGGCAGAAATGAATTCGCTAATAATATCCTGAATTTGCAAGGAATTAAAAAAACGGAAAATAGACAACAGGCCGCCCAAAAACGAAGCGAGCATAAAATCAGTTTCAAATACTTCTTGGATGCCCGGGCGTTGGATTTTCACCGCCACCCGCTCGCCATTGGCAAATTGAGCGCGATAGACTTGAGAGATTGAGGCCGAGGCGATCGGCCGATCGTCAAATTGGCGGAAAATTTTTTCTGGTGGCTGGCCGATTTCTTGAATAAAAACTTCGCGCATTTTCGGCCACGGCAAAGATTCCACCCGCGATAAAAGGTTGAGTAATTCATTGGCGTAAGCCGGTGGAATGAAATCATGCCGCAGCGATAAAATTTGCCCCAATTTCAAAAAGGCGCCGCCAGCCTGTTCAAAAAACATCCGAAAGCGGATCGGCCGGCTGAGACGCCAGTTAAACAATAATCGAAAAATGACCAGTTGAATTTTAATTAACCGTCCGAAAAAAAGAAACAACCGTTGGCCAGCCATTTTTATTTAGACCGAAAACCAATCAGGGCCAAAATCACGGTAATAGCCATCAAAAAAACGAAAAAGATTTCCGGATTGGGCAAACGATTGGAGACCATCAAAACCGAGGCCGAAATCCAAATAAAAAGAATGGCGACCGAAGTCCAAGTGTAACGCATAGTATAAATGTTCGCATCGAGTCATCGCCGACGGATGCGAGCTCCAAAAGCTAAATGTCTTAATGTGAGTGCGGCCGTC
>JBBUAW010000019.1:38863-39984 GCA_038058475.1 Patescibacteria group bacterium
GCTTCCGGTTTATATTTAGGATCCAATCCGGCCACTTTTTTAAATTCCGCAATGGCTTTAGTGTTTTCATGGTTATAAAAATAAGCCAAGCCGAGCGCGCCGTGGTAGTTGGGATTATTCGGTTCTGTCGTGATTTTTTCTTGCCATAAAATAACCAACTGATCGAATTTTTTAGTCTCCGCATAAATATTAATCAAATAATCTCTGGCTTGACTAAATGCGGGAGCCAAATCGTAAGCCTCACGGAGGATTGTTGTGGCCTTGTCGGCTACTCCTTTTTGCAAATAAGCATTGGCTAAAGTAAAGAGAATCGTTTGTTTTTTGGGTGACAACTCGCGCGCCTTTTCCAACCGTTCAATGGCCAGATCTTTCTGTCCCAATTGGGAATAAAAAACGCCGGCAAAGAAATAATAACGAGCATTGTTTGGCGCGCTATTGATTTCGGCTTCTAATTTTTTGACGGCTAAATTGACATACTGTTGTTTTAACGCGGTTGGCACTTCGGTTTTAGCCATGAGTGGCTGGGTGATTGAGATTAATTGTTCGGTCGCTTCCGTTGAACCAAAAGTATCATAAGCAAAAACTTTTTCAAAATACTTTAATCCTTCAGCTGGATAATTTTGCTGACTTAGAGCCCTAATCAATGAGTGGGAGGCGAATATTGGTCTTAAATTAATAAAATAGAAGACGAAAATTAAACCAATGATGGCGATTGTGGAGCCAGAAATGGCGAGCCAGCGCGACGCCGATCCGGTTAATTTTTTAAAAATTGAATTCGTCCAATCGGTTTCAACATGCGTATGTAAATAAGCGAGCAGACCAAAAAACATCAAGTGGCTGACGAGTTGATCAAAAACAAAAAAATTATGGATGAAGTAAGCCGCTAAAAGTCCGATAATTATTGCTTGCTCATGTGTCTTAAAAATTCTTTCTCGTCTGCCTTTCATCAAATAATAAATGGCTAGAATAAAAAGCGAGAGATAAACCAAGAGGCCAAGCGCGCCAGCATTGATTAACCAATCAAAAACAACATTGTGCGAGCGATCAAACCACTGCTCCTGATCGTACAACAAGGGGTTGTAATATTTATTGAAGACGACGATGTAATTTTCCGGCCCCCA
>JBBUAW010000020.1:0-2259 GCA_038058475.1 Patescibacteria group bacterium
GGATAACCGCGCTCGACCAGCTCGCGCGGAATCGGACCGAAGACGCGGCCGCCCAACGGCTCCGGTTTTTCTTTTTCAATCAGCACCACGGCATTGTCGTCAAAACGTAGATATGAGCCGTCGGGGCGGCGGAACGGCTGGCGCTGGCGCACGACAATGGCCCGCACCACGTCTTTTTTCTTAATCGTTTTTTTTGGTTCGGCTGTCTGGACCGACAGCACCACCAAATCGCCGATGCGCGCGTACCGGCGGCGCGAGCCGCCGAGGATCTTGAAAATCCGCCCGATTTTGGCGCCGGTATTGTCAGTAATTTTAACAATGGAACGCGGTTGAATCATAAATTAAATGAGTTTAAAAGTTTTCCGGCGCGAGAACGGGCGCGTCTCTTGAATTCGCACTAACTCGCCAACCTTTGACCGATTGGTTTCGTCGTGCGCCAGATATTTTTTGGACCGAATAAAACGTTTGCCGTATTTCGGATGCTTGATCAACCGATCAACTTTAACCGCGATCGTTTTCGCGCCGCTAACCGACACCACTTGGCCGGTTAAAATTTTCGGATGAGTTTTGGTTATGGAATTAGTCATTTTTTATTTTAATTTTTAGTGCTGCCGCGCGACGACTCTGGTTTTAATCGGTAATTTCGACCCGGCCTGTCGAAGCGCGGCGCGGGCGGCCGGTTCGGCCAAGCCGTCAACTTCAAACAGCACTCGGCCGGGCCAAACGATAAACTCATAACCGGCCGGATCGCCCTTACCCTTGCCCATTCCCACCTCCGCCGGCTTGGCGGTATAGGGTTTGTCCGGAAAAATTCTAATCCAAAATTTGCCGGTTTTACTCATCTCCCGCGTAATGACGCGACGGGCGGCTTCAATCTGCGGCGACCGGATACGGCCGGCGGAAACCGCTTTCAAACCATGCGAACCGAACGAGACTTTTGCCCCGCGCGTATCTATCCGCGCGCGGTTCGGGTTATGACGCATCGTGTGCCACTTTCTAAATTTTACTTTTTTAGGATACAACATAATTATTATTTTCAGCCCTAGGCCGATCCACTTTCGGCGGAAAAAATATCGCCGCGATAAATCCAAACTTTGACGCCGATTGTGCCGTAAGAAAGCAGGGCTTGAGTGCGGGCGAAATCAATGTCGGCGCGCAGAGTTTGCAACGGCAAAGACCCTTTTTTCAACGATTCGGTGCGAGCAATATCGGCGCCGCCTAAACGACCGGCGGCGGTGATTTTCACTCCTTTGACTTGCTTATTAGCCATCACTTTTTCAATCGCTTGCTTCAAGACGCGCTTAAACGGCAGTCGTTTTTCCAGTCCTTCAACCACCAATTGGGCGGCGATGGCCGCGTGAGATTCCGGCTGACGCACTTCCTCCACCTCCAATTTGAATTCTTTCGGGATAGGGCTTTGCTGTTTGCGCAATAAGGCCAAGACTTCATCTTTAAGTTTTGCCGCACCTTCGCCGTTGCGACCGATAACCAGACCCGGTCGAGACGTCTTAATGATGACTCGATAAAAATTGGCGCCGCGCTCAATTTCCACCCGATCAACCGATAACCCGCGCAGTCGTTTGGTTAGAAATTCGCGAATTAAAATATCGCCGCGGAGATATTCGCGATAAGTGCCGCGTCGGCCGAACCAGCGCGACTGCCAGTCGCGGATCAAACCGAGCCGATGAGCGTAAGGATGAACGGAGTGAGACATAAGTAGAATAGTTTTTAGCTTTTAGCTTCTAAAATGACGCGGATGCGGCTGGACCGTTTATTGATCCGCGAGGCTTGGCCGCGGCTCCGGGCGCGAAAACGTTTGGCTACGACCCCTTTGTCTACGGCGATATTTTTGATCAAAAGTTGATCTGTGGATCGCGACTGATTGGCGGGCAAATTAGCCACCGCTGATTTAATCAATTTGGTCAGCGGCGCCGCGGCGCGCTTGGTCATAAACTTCAGCCGCAACAAGGCCTCGGCTACCGTTTGGCCGCGCACTAAATCGGCGGCGAGACGCACCTTGCGTGGTGTTTGATGATAATTGTTGAGTTGGGCTTTCGTCATTTTTTATTTTTTTCCGCCGGCCGGTGGCGCGCCGGCGGCTTGCCCCGCTTTGGCGGCGACCGGCGCGGCGACGGCCGCCTTAGCCGCTTGCGCGGCGGCGATTTCCGCATCTTTTTGCTTTTGCTCTTCTTCTTTCTGCATCTTGCCGCCGTGCCGGATGAACTTTCGCGTCAAGGCGAATTCCCCCAAACGATGACC
>JBBUAW010000020.1:2359-9217 GCA_038058475.1 Patescibacteria group bacterium
TCGGCCAAGAGCCGAATCTTGTTAAAGATGCTAACAGATCGCCCCCATCGCTGTCAAACACCCATCTCTTTTCGGACTTAGTCTACTGTTGGGGTTATCATCGTTTTATCAGTAATCTGAATATAGTTATCACTAACATCACTGACCCATCCCCTAGCTTCTGGAACAAACATCGTAACCTGGTAACGATAATAACCCGGTGATAAGGTAGGAACAGTGATGAGTGTTTCTCCTTGCGAAAGAGTGCCACCTTCCGGATGGTAGAAGACAACAGCTCCGTTATTATTTATAACAGAAATATATACCCTAGTAAGATATGGCCTCAAGATATAACCAGAATAATTATAGCGCACCAATTGGGTCGACCTCTGCAGCCATATTTCACCGCCATTCGGCGACAAAAGATTTATCTGTGGCAAAGATGATTCAATCGTAAATGACGAATCACTCATATCAGAATATACCGGGGTAGACGAAGCTGAGGTCTTTACTTGGAATTTATAGCGGCCGGGCCAAAAGGGAATATACACATTTTCGCTCCCATCATTTGACGAAACACCCAATGAGGACGTTACCGTCGTCGTTCCTTCAGAAACCAAACTTAAATGTATTTCGGTGGAGGAAGCCAGGGTAGATGACCATCTAAAAGTGCGGGAAATTCCAGGATAAAAAAACTCACCGCCATTAGGATAGGTTACTGTTAATGGCGAGGTACTAGTACTAGTGGAGGATCCCGCCGCCGCGGTCAGAAGCACTTGCCTTCTGAGTAAATCTAATAGATTTTGCAAGCTCGAAATTAATGATTGTAAATCATTAGTCTGGGCTTTAACAGACGGGGTTATGGCGAAGACCAAAGCAATCACCAATAAACTGATGATTATCGAATATTTTTTCATAATTAGAACTGATAATAATTAATAAAAAGACAAAACGCCGATCGACTCGGTCAATTTAGTATCCCACAAAAGGAAAAAAAAAATGAATTGGGTTATGCACAGGCGAGGATTTGGTGTTATATTTAAGAATCTATCTTCACCTATCGTCCGATAGTTTGTTTTAGAGTTTGAAGTAGATAGTTCAAAGATGATAAGGCGCTGGCTAGTTGGGGTTGGGACGGGAGCAGTGTGATCGGCGCTGGACAAGCGGGCAGGGAGCGAACAGTGGCCGTAGTCAAAAGATCGCAAGGTTTCTAGAATTGGCAAGGTGAGTTCTTGCCAATGGCAATTATACATAATCAATGATAGAATTGAAAAAATATGGAAATCGCCGCAATAAAAGAGAAGATTGTGCCAATTTTGCAAAAATCCGATGTGCGCCGGGCGAGTTTTTTCGGTTCAATTGCCAGATCACAAGCTCAGCCCGATAGCGATGTGGATCTATTGGTGGAACTGAACGACAAGGCCAGTTTATTGGATTTCGTTAATTTGAAATATAAATTGGAAGAAACTTTAAAAAGAAAAGTCGATTTGGTGGAATATGGCGCCATTAAAAAATCAATCCGAGAAAACGTGTTGGCTGGCCAAGTGAAAATATATCCTATTGAGTAATGCGAGAAACTAGAGTTTATCTTGAAGATATATTAGAAAGCATAAAGCGCATTGAACGCTATATTAAAGATTTGAAAACAGCTGATTTTATTGAGAATGAAGTGGTTCAAGATGGAGTCATGAAAAGAATGGAAGTTATCGGCGAAGCGGTAAAACACTTACCGGACAATATCAAAAATAAATACCCAGAGATCCCTTGGAAGAATATCGCCGGTATACGCGATGTTCTAATTCATGAATACGCCGGCGTACAACTTGAAACAATTTGGCGGACAGCGAAAAACGATCTACCAACATTAAAACAAACCATCGTTCAGCTGCTTAACGGGAAGAAATCTTAGTTGCCGCGCTGTTTCCCCTACCGCGCAATGGCTTGCTTAAGGGTTTGAAGAGCGAAACTCAAAGCCGATAATGTATTGGCCAATTGATTTTGATTTGAGATCAAAGTCATCGGCGCCGGACAAGCGGGCAGAGTGTTTAATGAAGTGGCGGAGCGGGCGTGAAGCAAGGCCATTAAACTGGCGTCATCAGCGGCGTTGGCGATGCCGTCACTGTTGATGTCGGTGCGATAAAGAGGTAAAAGAGAATTCGGTTCGCCGGCCAGCGAGGCGCGCAGACTGCTCAAATCGTTAGCCATAATCCGACTGTCGCCATTGACATCGCCAGGCAGAGCGCCGAGACAAAGTGAACTATCGCTCGGTTTATAGGTAATGAGAATTCTTTCGCCCGGAAGGACGGTGCGATTCAGATTGAGATCAATCGCTCGCCCGCGGCTGATATTATCAAGACTGATAATCTGGGGCGCGGTTTGATTGGTGCTAGTAATTGAAAAGGAATCCGGAACGGCCTCGGCGGCCGGCAGAGCCGGTGAGAAATATAAGCGCACTTTGTTCCAATCGGAACGTTGCCGCGCGTCAATCGCCTCTTTGGGCGGATTGGTGGAGCTGATGACGGAAACGACCGGCGGTTGAGATGGTTGAGGTTGAGTAGGAGTAGCATTCGAAACGGTATTGGTGTTTATATCGGTATTGTTTAACGGCGTAAGATTGTCGGGCAAAGTTTGAATTGGTTGAAGGGGCGGCTGAATAATCGGCTGAACCGGCTCATTAACAATCCTGAACGGCCGGTCGCTTTTGTCCGCAATGGCGCCGACGCCGTTAACCTGGCGCGCGAGCAAATAAATCTTGAAAACATTATTGCCGATTTCGTTGCTCGGAATTATTTTTGATGGCGTCCAGCGATACGCCTTGACCGCCGCCGGCAGAGAGCGGGCAATCCAGCCGACAAAGGCGTCGTTTTTATACAGCGCCAGGGACACATCCTTGATTTCACTAGTCGCCTGCCAAGTGATTATTTGAGGGTTTGACAAACTTACCGTTTCCCCGCCATTTGGCGACATAATTTTTGTTTCGGTAACGACTGGCGAATTTGTGATACTGGCGACTCCGCCACTACCAAGAATATCAACAATGTCCCATGCATAACCTTCAATTTGTTGAGTAGAATTACAAATAAGACCCATATCTTTCTCCGTACTCATCACTGGAGGGAGAATCGTTATCCGTCGTATGCCCGCCGGCGGAAGATTATCTGTTACATAACTATCTGGTGGCGGACTATTATAATCAATCCATTGTGTGTGATTGTAAATAATACAACCTTCGGTGTTTGATTCCCAAGACACATCATATTCCGCGCCGCCGAGCGGCACGGTGATCGGACCGTCGGAACCATTAACCGCCAAATCCGCCCATAGAGTACCGGCGGCAACTAGAGTGAACGGCCGGTCGCTTCGATCCCATTTCAGACCGGCGGGAGTGTTGCTGACCACGCGGATGTAATAGTCGCCGGGCGGTGGGAAAAAAGGCGGGGGGTTATAAGTATAATAAGGTGGTAATTGAGGATCGGGTTGTACTAAAACTTGTTGCTGAAATTCCCCGACCAAATCTCCACTCCAAAACTTGTCGGTATTTTTAGTATAAAATTCAACTATCCTACCGACGGTCACAAATCTGCCGCTGACCAATTTATCCAGATAAGCCGTAACTTGGTTTGTCGGATTGATGCCCAAATTCGGGTCATTTGGTGTCCAACGGATAATATGGGAACTGTCCATTTGCCAGACTTCTCCACCGTTCGGCGCCAGCACATTTATTTTTGAACTTGAAGGTTGAGCGGAAATGGTAAAGGGAGTATCGGAAGTATCCGAAAAAGTCTGGCCGTTAATTATCGTACTAATAGTTAAATTATAAAGACCGGGCTTCATCGCCCCCAATCCCTGAAAAGAACTGGGAGTAAGACTGTAACCGTAATAACCGTTGTTGTAATACGCGATAGTTATGCTTCCCGTGCCGCCGACTGGTTTAAAGTTTAATTGTACTTGATTGATAGAAGGAATGCGGACGGATGTCCACCCGATAGGAACAAGATCGCCGACATATAACGTCTCGCCGCCGTTGGGATAATTTAGAGTGATGAAAGTGGCGCAGGCAAAAATACTATTCATTTTTTCACGGCTTGGGTTATCAAAAACACCAATATCATAATTGAAAATGCCGGCGCTGGCTTGCCAAGCAATTAGAGAATTAATGGTAAGCGGGCCAAAAAAGCCAGTGATAGGCGAGTTAGTTGGGAAAAAACCGAGTTTTTGCAGAGCCGTTTGCAGGGCGGCGACATCAGGGCCTGAAAAACCCAAATATAAAACTTTGGTAAAATCGTAACACCAGTCGCCGGAATCGGAAATTGTCTGGTTGGAAAGTGGCGTTCGTTGTTGCAGAACCGCTAATTGCGCCTGTAATTTAATGACTGATTGTTGAAGCTCTTGAAGTGTCTGCGCGTGGCCGATAACCGGTGAGATAAAGAAAATAAACGTTAAAATAAATCCGAGAATCGCATATTTTTTCATATTCATATATTACGGTTAATATTGATAATTTTACAGGAAACTAATTCCTGCCCTATTATCGCACAAAAAACGGATTAGGTTAGGCACAACCTTAATTCTGCTCGGCGTAGGCGGGGCTAATCTGGATGTGATGTAATACTGATGAGGGCGTAAATATCTTCTTCAATTAAGAAATAAAATCGGTAATGACCATCAACCCGAGCCTGCCAAATTCCTTGTGATTCGTCATATTTTTTGGTCCGCAAAGAAGGATGTCGCAAATTAGACAACAAAAATCTAAGTTGCTTTTCGAATCTTTTCTGCACCACAACTGGCAAACCAGAGAGTTGCCTCAAAAAGCGCTTACTACGCTTGGCCTTCATTTTTTATTTGTTGAATGTCGATTTCTGCGGTAGACCGCAACCATAAAATCTTCCGCTGTATTAAACGGGCCTTCTATTTTACCTTCTCGGTACTCTTTCATGGCAATTGCTAGTTCTCGGTCAATTTTTGGATCGCGTTTGATAATTTCTTTTACCGAATTGGACACGAGTTGTTCATAATCATGGCGAGAAATAAGTACTAGGTCGCCCTGGTTTGCCAATTTTTTAGGAATAGTTAAAGTCTCCATAATTTTCATAATATACTATATAAACAATCGTGGCAACTTTTTATTATGACAAGGACTGACCTTTTATTTTTTCTTCCGTCTGGAGACGATGAAAAGATTGGAATATTTTTTGGCGCGGCGGGTTTTCCGGCCGCCGGTAACTTTACCCCACAAAGTTTTTGGTCGCCGCGTGCCGCGGCCCTGCCGGCCCTCGCCGCCGCCGTAGGGGTGGTCCACCGGATTCATCGCCGAACCGCGGACGGTCGGCCGAATGCCGAGCCATCTTGAGCGGCCGGCTTTGCCTAAACTCATTAATTTACGCTCCTCATTGGACACACTACCGATAGACGCCCAGCAATTCTCATTGATTTTGCGCACTTCCGTGGATGGCAGACGCAGGTTGGTATAACCGAGATCATTGGATAAGACTTGGGCGAAAACGCCGGCCGAGCGCACCAGTTTCGCCCCGCCGCGGGGCGCGATTTCCACATTGTAAACAAAAGTCCCCACGGGAATTTTTTTCAGCGGCAAACGGTTGCCGGGCGTCAGCGCCGCCGTCTCGCTGGTGATTATTTCATCGGCGACTTTCAATTCTTTGGGCAAAAGCACATAACGGCGCGCGCCGTCGCGATAAAGCACCAGACCGATAAAGCCGGAACGATTTGGGTCGTATTCAATTGTCTCCACGCGACCGGACACGCCGATTTTGTCGTATTTAAAATCAATCAGCCGGTAGAGCCGCTTATGCCCGCCGCCCTTATGGCGCACGGTGATCCGGCCGGCGGCGGATCGGCCGACCGCGCGCTGGCGGCCATAAGTTAGCGGCTTGAACGGTTCGCTGGCCGTCAGCGCTTGGCGATAATCAAGACCGATTAACTGCCGCCGGCCGGGCGTAACGGGTGAATATTTTTTCATTTTTTAAAATCAATTTTATCGCCGGCGCGCAAATAAACCAACACTTTTTTGTAACCGCTTTTCCAAGCCGGATGACCGCGGTAAATAAAACGCTTGCGGGGAATGTTGATGATGCGCAACTGCCGCGGTTTAACCTGATAACTTTTAACAATTTCTTTTTTAATTTCGGTTTTGTTCGCCGTCGGCCCGACTCGAAAAGTATAGACTCCAGCTTGTTGGCCGGCGGCTTTCTCCGTTTCGTGACGACTTAAAATGACGGTCGGTTTGGCGGTCATCTTATTTTATTTCCGGCTCAACGCCGGCAGACTTTTTGCCGGATCAACGATAATCAGATGTTTGCGGCGCAATAATTCCAGTGGGTTCAGATTCCGCGTTTCGGCCACAATTGCGGTCGGTAAATTACGAAAACTGCGCGCGATTATTTCATCTCGCGCCGGCAAGGCCACAATCGTCCGGCGGCCGGCGGCGGAATAAGCTAAACGTTCAAACCCAGGCAGTCCGGATAAGGTTTTCATAATTGTCTGAGCGGCGCGCGTTTTCGACGCCGCTAGTTTCAAATCTTTCAGAAACAGAATTTCGCCATCGCGGAGTTTGGCTGATAAAATTGTCCAAAGGGCCTTGGTCTTCATTTTTTTATTGATCTTTTGCGTGTAAATACGATCATTCCGCGGCCCGTGAGTCACGCCGCCTTTGCGCCAGATGGGTGAGCGAGATGAGCCATGCCGCGCCCGGCCGGTCCCTTTTTGCCGCCAAGGTTTTTTTCCGCCGCCCGAAACTTCGCCGCGATTTTTGGTGTGGGCGAGGCCCGAGCGAGCATTAGCGGCCATTCCGACCGTGACTTGATGCACCAGATCGGGATTCCAGGGCGCATTAAAAATTGTTTCTGGCAAATCAATCGTGCC
>JBBUAW010000021.1:0-2898 GCA_038058475.1 Patescibacteria group bacterium
GGGGCGAGCAAGCATAATTTGAAGAACTTATTTTTGTCAGAGTCAGTGATAATTGGTTTTTTGGGAGGTTTAATGGGGGTGGTTATTGGATTTATGGGCGGGCAATTTTTCAATTGGGGAGTGAATAGCTTGGCCGCGAGATTCGGAGGCGCAAAAACGAATCTATTTTCTTATCCCGGCTGGTTTTTGGTTGTGATAGTCGGCCTGTCGCTTATAATCGGATTTTTTTCGGGAATATTCCCGGCGCGAAGAGCGGCCGGGATGGATCCGCTTGAGGCGTTGAGATACAAATAGAGTCGCTCCTGATAATTTTTTCGCCTTCCTCGCCCGCGAGGGCTCGGGGATGTCCGCTGTGGCGGACATAACCCGCTCAAAAATAATCACTCGCTTAGTTGGTTATTTTTTGACGACTTATCCACACTATTTGTTAGTAGTGAAATACCGTAATGAGGAGTATAATATATATGTTCTGCGATTAAGGTGGAAATGATATGCGGAAGCGCCGGAAAACAATTGGAGAGAAAAGAAAAATCCCCATTTTTGTTGTAATTGGGCTGGTTTTGTTTTTTGCATTTGTATATTTTTACAATTCAAAAAGTGTTCAAGCCGCAAATCCGCCGGCGATTATAACCTATCAAGGCAAACTGCTTATTAGTAATGTTTTGGCTACCACCACCCAGAGCATGTATTTTATTTTGTATGATGCTTTGTCAGGTGGAAATATTTTGTACACCGCGAGCGGCACGGTTGCGACGCCATTATCTGTCAGCACCACGCCGACTCAAGGATTGTTCAGTATAAACCTTGGCGACACCGGCACTAATTCTTTAGATCCGACTATTTTTCAAAATAACGCCTCGGTTTATCTTGAAGTCAGGGTCGGGTCAGATACCCTAACTCCTCGCAAACGCCTCACGGCCGCGCCGTACGCCTTTAACGCGAAATATTTAGACGGAGTCGGCACGGCCACAAATTCCACCACCACATATATTCCGGTTTCAGACGCGAGCGGAAATTTTACTTTCAATAGCACAACGATTTCCACCACCACAGTTTTGTATGGCGCTACGCTCGCTTCTTTGGGAGGCAGGGTTGGTATAGGCACCTCATCTCCAATCGCGCGGCTTACTGTCTTAAGCGCTATCGGCGACACAAATGTTTTTGATATTTCTTCATCCACCGGCGGGAGTTTGTTGCGTGTTACGGCTGGCGGAAGAGTTGGTATTGGCACCACCACCCCGGCTGAAAAACTTGATGTGGTTGGGAATATTTCTAATATAACCAGAGCAGGCACCACTTTGTCGCAAATCGCTAGCGTTTCTGTTGGACTTGCTCCGCGATCAGTTTTCGTTTCAGGTAAGTACGCTTACACAGCGAATTTTACCTCAAACACCATTTCTGTTGTGGATATTTCCAATCCTTCTTCACCTATTCAAATTTCTACCACATCTGTTGATGTCGGCCCTCAATCAATTTATGTTTCCGGAAAATATGCCTATGTGGCCAACAATACAACTCCAGGCGTTCTTTCTGTGGTTGATATTTCAAATCCAGCTTCTCCAGTTCAGATTGCCACAACATCTGTGGGAAATAGCCCGCGCTCCGTTTATGTTTCCGGCAAGTTTGCTTATACTGCCAATGCCGGGCCGGACAATATCTCTGTGGTTGATATCTCAAATCCAACTTCTCCAATTCAGATCGCCACGGTTTCAGTAGATCAAGACCCATTGTCAATCTATGTCTCCGGCCGCTATGCGTATACGGCTAATTATAGCGGCAATACTATTTCCGTTGTAGACATATCCAATCCTTTGGCTCCGACTCAAGTTGCCACCACTTCCGTTGGCGATGGCCCTTACTCAATTTATGTCTCTGGCCGTTATGCGTATGTTGCTAATAGTGGTCTTGATAGCATATCGGTAGTTGACATATCCAACCCTTCTGCTCCAATTCAAATCGCAACTACTTCTGTAGGCAATAATCCTTACTCAATTTTTGTCTCGGGCCGCTACGCTTATGTGGCTAATGGAAACGACTCAAATATTTCTATTGTTGATATTTCTTCTTCTTCATCACCGTTTCAAATTACCACAGTATCTGTAGGGAGTAATCCGTTTTCAGTTTTTGTCTCCGGTCGCTACGCCTATGTTGCTAACGGCAACGCAATCTCCATCGTAGATATCTCCGGCACCGAAGTTACCTCGCTCATCGCCCATAGCGCCGAGGTCGGCAATATCCAATCAAGAAATGACATATTCGCTCAAGGAAATATCATGGCCGGCACCTCATTTATGGTCGGAGCCGGAGGAATAATGTCGCAGGGTGCGCTGTCTGTTTACGCTTCTTCAACGGGAGCGACATCTTCAATTTTCAGTATTGATTCCGCGCAAAAAAGTAATATATTAAAAGTGCTGGCGAATGGAGATATTGGCATTGGCACATCAACTCCTTCGGTCAAACTGAGTGTTGTCGGCACAGCCGGGAATAATGATGTTTTAGACATCGCAAGTTCCACTGGCGCGAGTATGTTGCGGGTTACTGCGAATGGGAATGTCGGCATAAACACATCTTCTCCAATCGCGCGATTAGCCGTCTTAAGCGCCACCGGCGACACAAATGTTTTTGATGTTTCTTCATCCACCGGCGCAAGCATGCTGCGCGTGCTCGCCAACGGTAGAGTCGGCATCGGGACATCTTCTCCGGACGCGAAACTTACCATTATAGCCGAAAGCGATTCTCCACAAGTAAATTATAGGTACACAAATACTGCTGGTTCTGGCGCGTTTATAGGAATGAGAAGAGCAAGAGGCACTTTTGCCAGTCCTTTGGACGTGGTTAACGGTGACACAATCGGCGGAATATCGTTTCGCGGTTATACATCATCGTCATTTCGTGTTG
>JBBUAW010000022.1:0-6665 GCA_038058475.1 Patescibacteria group bacterium
GCAAAATTTGCTTCTCAATTCTAATTCCGCCCCGCCCGCCCGAATCCTTGAGGGCGGAACACCTCGGCAAAATTTCCTTTTCCTTAATTGAAAAAATTAGTCGCGCGCAAAATCCTAAATTGTAAAGGAAATTTTGCCGAGGTGTCCGCCGGATCCGCCAGTTGGCGGAGGAGGCGGGCGGGGCGTTCATTCGTTTTGTTTCCGTTCGTGCAAAATTCGAGCGAATGATACAATTAGTTCAAAGTTGGGAGCGAAGCGACAAGCTTTGACTCCAAGCGAGTGAACTGCTTCACTCGCGTCCGGGAAGCGAAAAGGTCGAGCATATTTCTGCTGAGAAATGCGAGACCTGTACCGTTCCTGTAAGGAAAGATTCCCGGTGGGGTCATAAAGCGAAGACCTGGAGCTTTATGACGGCCGGAGCGCGGCATCCGCCAGCTGGCGGAGAGGCGGGGTCGCGGACTTTTTCACCAGAAAAAGATCTGTTGACCATAAAGCGGGCGCGGGGCGGCGGGAAATTATTGTGTTACAATATCACGATAATGGTAAAAGATTTTAACGGCTGGAACGAGGTGAAAAAGAAAACTCACGCCGAGCAACCGCGTTTATATACAGTACGAGAAATTTGGTGGTGCCGGTTTGGCGTTAATGTCGGCACTGAACAAGACGGTAGCGGTGATTGGTATGTGCGCCCCGGCGTAATTGTTCGCGGTTTTGGACCGAGTGCTTGTATGATCATACCGTTAACCACTTCGTTGCGAGAACATAAACTTAGGATGTCAGTCGGATTAGTAAACGGCCGCGCGGCTCGCGCCAATTTCTCGCAGATTCGGGTGATTGATACTCGACGCCTGGAGCAAAAGATTGGATTTTTGGAAAAAGGAGTATTTGTGGAATTAAGAAAAGCCGTCAAGAATCTACTTTGACGGCTTTTCACATTCTCCCCGCCGAAGCGGGGCAAGGCCGAAGCCAACTGTGTTTTTATACTATCAAATACCAAGACGGCGTCAAGGGGTCAAACTTGTCTGCCAAGGAGGCGGGAATATGGCTTCAAATAAGGCTATTTCGGCACAACAAAAATGCTTGATTTTTGTCTTGCATTATGCTATGCTTAACGCAGACAGAAAAAGAGCAAAATGTAAGTAGCTCTTTAACAGAAAGGAGAATGGTTGTTATGTCGAAACCGAAAGATAAAGATTGGGTCGAGCGTGCGAATGCAACGAGCAAAGCAGTGCGTGCTAGGTTAGCGGAAGAGGAGGATAGCAGGCACTCGGCGAAAGAGCAGAAAAGGATGGCAAGGGCGATAGAACTCGCAGAGGAGTTCATTGGCTACTTGCAGTACAGAGTGGAACAGGCCGCCAGCGTTGGCGCAAAGATAGTCCTGGTATATCCCACGTACGATAGTGGGCGTACGGACACCAACGCTTGCTCCCGTGATGATGTGAGGGATATTGTGGAGAAACATTGCGTGAAGCTCGGCTTGAAGACCAGGAGGGAGAATACGAGCGGTATTGGCGTGTGAGGCTATGGTGATGCTCCTGTTCTACCACTTTTGTATGTAGTGTTGGAGTAATGCGACAGCAAGTCCCATGTTTCTGGTTTGCTTGATAGCTGGCCTAATGAGCAAAACCCGCGTGGCCAACTGGTAAAGACTCCCCTTGCTAGTTGTAAAATCTCTCACCAGAGACCCTCACCAAGGTCTCTTTTTTCTTACTCAAATCTTTTCCTGGTGCCGCCGGTCAGCCGTTAGGCGGGCAAGCGCGCGAATGAAATGATATGATTGGTTCATTGCCATTATTTCCATGACTATTCTCGGTATTGAAACGAGCTGTGACGACACGGCGGTGAGCGTGGTTGAAGGCCGCGGCGGGTTGAGACGGCCGCGTTTTCGAGTACTCGCGCAAGTGGTCAGTTCACAAATCGCCGTGCACGCGCCGTGGGGCGGCGTGGTGCCGAATCTAGCCAAGCGCGAGCACGCGCGAAACTTGATTCCGGTATTAAGGGAAGCATTAAGAAAAGTAAAATTAGTTAAAATCGCCAAGGCAACGCCTTGGGGGTCTAAAGGCGTTGCCTTAAATACCATCAGGAAAATTCTGGAACGGGAGCCGGAATTACTGGAACAGTTTTTGGCGTTTGTTCCGACTATCGCAACGCCGAAGATTGACGCGATTGCCGTGACCGTCGGACCGGGATTGGAACCGGCGCTCTGGACCGGCATTAATCTGGCGCGGGCACTGGCTTTGGTTTGGAAAAAACCGATTATACCGGTCAATCATCTGGAGGGTCACATCGTATCAGTGCTGGCAGATTCTATTATTAAATTCCCCGCCTTGGCGCTAATTATTTCCGGCGGACACACCGAATTGGTGATAATGAAAGATTGGTTGAAATATAAAATCATCGGGCAAACGCGCGATGACGCGGCCGGCGAAGCTTTTGATAAGGTCGCCCGCTTGCTTGGTCTTCCTTATCCTGGCGGACCGGAAATCAGCCGGCTGGCAGAAGCGGCACTGGCCTCGCGCCACAACTGGCCATCCCGCCACCGGCGGGATCCGAAGGAGCAAGCGGGGCAAGTGCCGCTGATGCTTCCGCGGCCAATGATTAATAGCCCCGATTTTGATTTTTCTTTTTCTGGTTTGAAAACCGCGGTGCTTTACTTATTACGGAAAATTCCAAGGACGGTCCTTGACGGAGTTCAGGGACAGTTCTTGAAAAGCCAGATGGCCCGCGAATTTCAGCAAGCCGTGGTTGATGTATTGATTGCCAAGACCGTCAAAGCGATTGAAAAATATCAGCCAAAAACTTTAATGATCGCCGGCGGCGTTTCGGCCAACCAATTGTTGCGGCAACAATTCGCCGCCCGCCTAGCCGCGGATTATCCGGAAATCAAATTACTTTTGCCGGCGCCGGCACTCTCCATTGATAACGCCACGATGATTGCGTTGGCGGGTTACTTGCGGCTGAAACAAAAATATCCCATTCGGAAAAGACTCCGGGCGCGCGGTCGGCTCGTTCTAAAATAATGCCTTTTTTGCTATATTAGGCGCATGCCAATTAACGAACGGTTGTTGAAACCCTACGATCCAAACGCCACCGAAGACCGAATCGCCAAACAATGGGAGACGGCGAAAGCTTTCGCGCCGGCCGCCGTCGCGCGAAGCGGCAAAATTTTTTCCATGGTTTTGCCGCCGCCGAACGTTACCGGCGCGCTCCATTTGGGTCACGCGACCATGCTCGCGATTGAAGATATTATGGTTCGTTACGCGCGAATGAGGGGCGATAAAACTCTCTGGTTGCCGGGCACCGATCATGCCGCCATCGCCACGCAAGTTAAAGTAGAAGAATTGATTCATAAAACCGAAGGGCAAACGCGCGCCGAGTTGGGCCGGGAGGAATTTTTGAAACGGGTAGAAATTTTTGCGGCCGAAAAACATGACGAGATTGTTGCTCAAATTAAAAAAATGGGCGCTTCGGTGGATTGGTCGCGCGAGGCCTTTACTTTGGACGAAACGCGCAGTCGGGCCGGGCGCGCGGCGTTTAAACAATTTTATGACGCCGGCTTGATTTACCGCGGCCGGCGATTGGTTAATTGGGATCCCAAATTGCAAACAACAGTTTCTGACGACGAAATTGAATGGGAGAATGAAGCCACTCCGCTTTATTATTTGAAATATGGCCCGTTTGTCATCGCCACCGCCCGGCCGGAAACTAAGTTCGGCGACAAGTATGTGGTCGTTCATCCGACTGATGAGCGTTACCAACAATTTAAAGACGGTGAAAAAATTACCGTGGAGTGGCTGACCGGGCCGATTACGGCGACGGTGATTAAAGATGAAATTATTGATCCGACTTTTGGTACCGGCGCGATGACCATCACGCCTGCCCACGACCAAACCGATTACGATATTGCCGCACGGCACCAATTGGCTTTTGAACAAATTATTGATTTGCGGGGCAAACTTTTGCCGGTGGCCGGCGACTTGGCCGGCCAGCATTGGAAAAAAGCGCGGCCGCTGATTATTGAAAAATTACGGGCCAAAGGTTTGCTGGAAAAAATTGAACCGGACTACCAACATCAAATTGCCAAAAACAGCCGCGGCGGCGGTTTGATTGAACCGCAAGTCCTTGAACAATGGTTCGTGGCCGTGAATAAACCGTTCGGCGAGAAACAAATGACCCTGAAGGAATTGATGCGCCAGCCAGTAGCCGACGGCCGGATTAAAATTATTCCCGAACGATTCCAGAAAGTTTATTTTCATTGGCTTGACCACCTGCGCGATTGGTGCATCAGCCGACAAATTTGGTACGGCCACCGGATTCCGGTGTGGTATCGGCCCAAGGCCGCGCCCGACGATGGGCGGGCGGACCAGTCTCGGGCCGGTCAAGAAATATATGTGGGAATAGAACCGCCGGCCGATGACGATTGGCAACAAGATCCGGATACTTTGGACACCTGGTTTTCTTCCGGCCTCTGGACTTTTTCCACGCTCGGCTGGCCCGCCTCAGCGGCGGGCAAGCCCAATTCACCAACCGATTTAGAGACTTTTCATCCGACAACCGTGCTGGAAACTGGTTACGATATTCTCTTCTTCTGGGTCGCGCGGATGATTTTAATGAGCGGTTTTCTTTTGCAACAAATCCCCTTCCACACCGTTTATCTTCACGGTCTGGTGCGCGACGAGGGCGGGAAAAAAATGAGCAAGTCCAAGGACAACAGTATTGACCCTTCAGTGATGGTTGAAAAATATGGCGCCGACGCCCTGCGGCTGGCGTTAATTATCGGCACTAGCCCCGGCCATGATTTAAAAATTTCGGAAGACCGGATTCGCGGCTACAAACATTTTTCCAATAAACTTTGGAACATCGGCCGTTTTACTTTGACCGCGATCGGCGAAACAGCACCGCCGCCGACGGCGGAAATTTCCGCCGCCGATCAAGCCGCACTGACTGAATTGAACATTTTGACTAAAGAAGTGACTACCGATTTGGATAATTATAATTTTCATCTGGCGGCGGAAAAACTTTATCATTATATTTGGCACACTTTGGCTGATAAAATAATTGAGCGGGTGAAAACGAAAGAACAATCGCTCTGGCTCTTATATACCGCGTTTGAACGTTCACTACGGCTATTGCACCCCTTCAGTCCGTTTATCACTGAAGAATTGTGGTCATTCTTACCGAAACCGCCAACGGACACTTTGTTAATCAACGCGCCATGGCCGACCTTCTAAATCCCGATATTTTAAACACGATTTTATATTCGCTTGGCGGCGGGTTAATTCCGATTTTAATTTGGCTCTGGTTCTGGCTCAAAGAAGACCGTGCTAAACCGGAACCGGCGCGGTTGATTGTCCGTGTGTTTTTGGCCGGCGCCGTCAGTGTCGTCATCGCTTATTTTTTTGAGCGCGCGGTGTGCGATTTTAATTGGTTTAAAGTCGCTTGCTTCGGCCTCAGCGACAGCGCTTTGCTGATTGCCAACTGGCAGACTAAAATTTTAATTCTGATCTGGGCAAGTATTGAAGAAATTTTCAAATTTTTGGCGGCTTATCTTGTTATTTTTCGCCAGTCGGCCTTTGATGAACCGGTGGATTCCATGATTTATATGATTACCGCCGCCCTCGGTTTCGCCGCGTTGGAAAATTCCATTTTTCTTTTCACCACTCTGACGGAAACCGGTTCCGGCGCGGTTTTTCTCCTCACCGGCAATCTTCGTTTTCTCGGCGCCAATCTAATTCACATCATTGCTTCGGCACTGGTCGGCGGGATGATGGCGTTGGCTTTCTGTTTTCGCCGTTGGCAACGATTTAGTTATGCTATAATTGGTTTGGCCGTGGCGATTCTCTTGCACGCCTTGTTTAATTTTCTTATAATTATTGATAATGGCAAACAGTTGTTTAAAATTCTGGCTTTACTCTGGCTCTTCGTCTTGTTCATCATTTTATTTTTTGAAAAAGTTAAAACAGTCCGATGTTTAAAAATAAGCGATCATTCTTTGAACGGTTAACCGGTAGCGTGCCGGCTTTTAATCCGGAAGCTAATCCGGTTTCGGATCGGCGGCCGGTGGAGACCGGCACCAACGCGAATCACGAATGGCTACGCGAGAACGCGGAAGAAGGCGAACTGTCAGTGGATGTTTATCAAACGGCGACGGAGATTGTGGTTAAAGCCATGATCTCGGGCGTCAAGCCGGAAGATTTGAGTATTTCCATCGCGCGCGAGATGGTGACAATTCGCGGCAAGCGGGAGGAAACCGAGATTATCAGCGACGGCGATTATTTTCAACGAGAATTATATTGGGGCGCGTTTTCCAAAACTATTTTACTACCGGCGGAAGTGGAACCGGAAGAGGCCGAGGCGATTGAACGGCACGGTTTGCTGACGATTCGTTTGCCGAAAATTGACCGCCAAAAAATCCAAAAACTGAAAGTCAAGTCAATGTAAGTGCCCAGAGTCAGACTTGCACTGACGACCGACCGCTCTTCAGGCGGACGCTCTACTACCTGAGCTATCTGGGCGAGATAACCAGATTTACTTTAACGGAAAATCATCAAAAACGCCAGTTTAGAATTAGAAAAACCGATTTTGCCCCCGGGGAGAATCGAACTCACATTTACTCCTTAGGACGGAGTTGTTCTATCCATTGAACTACGGGGGCGGGAAAACAC
>JBBUAW010000023.1:0-6288 GCA_038058475.1 Patescibacteria group bacterium
ATACCGGCTTGAGCCATAAAATCGGCGAGGTTCATGAGGGCGACACCGTCATGGACTGGATGGAGCAGGAACGGGAGCGCGGCATCACCATCACCGCCGCAGCCACCACCGCTTATTGGTCGCCGACGGACGCTCAAGATAAGGAAACGGAAAAGGTCCGGTTGAATATTATTGACACGCCCGGGCACATTGATTTTACAATTGAGGTCAAACGTTCGTTGCGGGTGCTGGACGGCGCCGTGGTCGTTTTTGACGGCGTCGCCGGCGTGGAACCGCAATCGGAAACCAATTGGCGTTATGCCGACGAGTACGCCGTGCCGCGAATTTGTTTCGTCAATAAACTGGATCGGCTGGGGGCGTCTTTTGACCGTTCGTATCAGTCAATTATTGAACGGCTGTCGCCGCAGGCGGTAAAGTTGCAGATTCCGGACGGGCACGAAAATAATCTGCGCGGCGTGATTGATTTGTTGACCCGCGAATACTTGACTTTTGAAGGCGAGAAGGGGGAAAAAATTATCCGCCAACCGATTCCCGAAGCGCTTCGCGCGGAAGCGGAACGCGAACGGGCGGCGGCGGTGGAAAAAATTGTGGAAGTTGACGACGCCGCGACGACTGATTATTTAGAGGGAAAAGAAATTAGTCTTGACCAATTGCGCGCGCTGATCCGCCGCGGCACGATTCAAAATAAACTTTTTCCGGTCTTGTGCGGTTCGGCGTTGAAAAACAAAGGCGTGCAATTAGTGTTAGACGCCGTGGCTTATTATCTGCCATCACCGCTGGATGTGCCGCCGTGCGAAGCGGTCAATCAGAAAACCGCTGAAGCCGTCAAAATTGAATCGCGCGCCGACGCGCCGTTCACCGCGCTGGCGTTCAAAACCGCCACCGATCCGTTCGTCGGTTCACTCACTTATTTTCGCGTTTATTCCGGCCGCCTAATGGCCGGTTCCTATGTTTTAAATCCGCGCACCGGCGAGCAAGAACGAATTAGTCGGATTGTTCAGATGCACGCCAACGACCGGCACGAAATTAAAGAAATCTCGGCGGGCAACATCGCCGCCACGGTCGGTTTAAAAGATACGCAAACCGGCGACACTTTAACGGCCCTTGACTATCCCGTTTTACTTGAAGGCATTGAAGCGCCGGAGCCGGTCATTTCACTCCGGATTGAACCGAAAACCAAGGCCGATCAGGAAAAAATGGGCTTGGCGCTGAAAAAACTTTCCATTGAAGATCCGACTTTTCGAGTGAAAGCCGATCAGGAAACCGGCGAAACGATTATCGCCGGCATGGGCGAATTGCATTTAGAAATTATCGTGGACCGGATGAAACGGGAATTCGGCGTCGGCGCCGATGTCGGCCGGCCGCAAGTGGCGTATAAAGAAACCATCACCGTACCGGCTGAGGCCGAAGGGAAATACATCAAACAATCCGGCGGCCGCGGCCAATACGGCCACGTTCGGATTAAAGTCAAACCGTTGGAACCGGTAGTAATTGGCAAAAAAATTTCCAAAAATATTACGCGCGAGGCCCACTTTGAATTCATCAACTCCATCAAAGGTGGCGTGATTCCTCAAGAATATATTCCGGCAACGGAAAAAGGCGTGCGCGAGGGGATGGAACGCGGCGTCGTGGCCGGTTTTCAACTGGTGGACATTTCCTGCGAACTTTACGACGGTTCTTATCACGAAGTGGATTCGTCGGAAATGGCGTTTAAAATTGCCGGCTCAATGGCGTTGCAGGAGGCGGCGCGCCGCGCCAAACCGGTTTTGCTTGAACCGGTGATGAAAGTGGAAGTGATTGTGCCGGAGAAGTTTATGGGCGATATCACCGGTAATTTGTCCGGTAAGCGCGGGCAAATTGAGAGTATGGAAGATCGGGGACTGGCCAAAGTCGTCCGCGCGCGCGTGCCGCTGTCGGAAATGTTCGGCTATATGACCTCGCTCCGCTCGATGACCGAAGGCCGCGCCTCCTTCACGATGGAATTTGATAAATATGAAATTATTCCCAACAACGTTGCTGAAAAAATCATTGAAACGCGGAAGTGATTGACGGTAAGATTATCTTGAGATAATCTTAAGTCATGGCTAAAAACACAAACATCATTGGACTTAAGGAATTGCGGGAAAATACTGAGGATTATATAAAACAGGTAAAGCGTGGGCGGTCTTTCTTAGTTGTTCGTCGCTCCAAACCAGTCTTCCGTGTCGAACCGGTAGATGAGTGGGGAGATGAGGGGCAGTGGGAGACGGTTGTCGATTTTACCAAGATCAAAAAGGGTGGTGTGCCAGCGGAGATAGTGCTTAAGCATTTACGAAAGTTGAATGAACAAGATTGATAAGTTTCTTCTCCGGCTGACTCTTAAGGAACGGCAAAAAGCTCAACTGATTATCGCTCGTCTGATTGATCGTGATTGGACCGGACTTAATATTAAAAAATTGAGGGGCTATCAAAATCTATTCCGCTGTCGCGAAGGTAATTTGAGAATTGTCTTTGAGTCGGATGATAAAAATGTCACCCTTATAAAAATCGGTAATCGTGACGATACCACCTACAATTTTTAGGGAAACTGTGATACTATGAAAATTATGCCAAACATAAACACCAAACGCGGTTTCGGGGGAGTGGGAGTTATTATCATGATTTTAATCGTGCTCGGTCTCGGCGTTTATTTCTGGAGTCAGAAAAAAGTTGAAGCCCCATCGCCGACTGATATTCCAGACGATAATTCTTTCACCACTTTGCCGGCGACAACAACTGATTAAAATAATGTCTAACCAGCGCGGATTTATCGGATTGCTAGGATTACTGATTGTGGTAATGACGATCGCTTTTCTGGCGGTGAAAGTCTTAACTAAAATTTATCAGCCGAGTGGACCAGAAACTGACGGTTTTAATAATTCGAACTCAATCCCATCCATTCTTGACCAAGCCAAAGACGCCAAGCGGGAGATAGAGAACCGCAACCGCGGGGAATAAAAAAGCTCTCCGAATCGGATCGGAGAGCTCGGCTAGATTTTCCTAGCCAATTCCCAACAGAAGGCGATCCACTGGGGTCAACTCAAGAGTGTTGCCATTAAGCGCGGCCGCGAGCAGATGATCAAGGTCAAGATTACTTGAAACATCGGCTAACGGTTGCGGATTGGCCAATTCATCTTTGGCTTCTTGCCGCAACGGCGCGTAAACCCTCAATTGACTGCCGGCAAAAGAAAAACCAAGCTGCCGCGCGTCTTCGGGGTTCAACAACAGAACCTCACCGTCCTTGACCATCGCCGTCAGACCAATTGGCTGATGCTCTGGGATAACGGTAACGACCAAAACTATTTCTGCCCCCGCAATTCGCTCAATTAAATCGCGAATTTGACCGGAAGGTTTTTTCAACAGGTATCTGGCGCTTCGGATCGTTTCGGCTAGTTCTGCTTCCCTTAGCGCGCGAATCAAAAGCGGCTGAAAAAGTTGAATAGCCATTGCTAATGGCAGGCCGATGACACCCCGCGCTATCGCCGCATCTGGTACGGCCACCGCTTTGGCACTGTAATCCGACCGTTTATTGCGGAGACCTTCTATTGCCTGCGTCAATGCCTCTTTCAGACTGCATAGGGGGCGATAATCCATTCCTAAAACCGGCTGTGGGCGCGCCAGATTATCAATCACTTCTGAAACCGCCGATTGCAACATTCGGGTTTCATTGGCGATAATCGTTGACGGGGCATTAAGGTCCATCAACTTTTTCAATTTCTGATTTCGATTAATCACCCGCCGATAAAGATCGTTGACATCCGATGATGCAAACTGGCCGTTTTCCAACTGGACAAGCGGCCGAAGATTGGGCGGTAAAATTAACAGTGTGTTCATCACCAATCCAGCGGTGTTTATACCAAGCGCTTCTAATCGCGCTATGACCTTGTCCACGCCACTTTGCTCCTCGTCAAAACCAAAAAAGAGGAGTTCACTCAAAGCTTCAAGTTCCAGTCCAAGTAATTTAGCAATCTTGGGCAGAAACCACGGATGAACTACCGGTTTAGCTAATTCAAAATGACCGAACCGGTTCCAGCGGACTCGGCTCGTGGTCACTTCTATACCGCACTTGGCGCAAACCGTCCCTTCAAACTTAGCACCGCGATATTTACCGCACCGACATTCCCAATCACGTTCGGGTCCGAAAATTCGCTCGCAGAACAATCCATCCGCTTCCGTCCGATAAGTGCGGTAATTGATTGTCTCCGGCTTTTTGACTAGCCCGTGAGACCAAACCCGCCGATCGTTATCGCTCATCGGCACGAGGCTTAAGGAATCAACGTCCATTTGCAATTCAAAACCCAGAGCGCGGAAAACGCACTTAAGGCGGTCGGTTGACCAGGGATGACCGAGCGGTACCGTCTGACCTTTAACCAACGCTTCATAAACCTCAGCCCTAACCTCAACGGCATCGGCCTTGATTGTCAGCAACTCGCGGACATTTTCCGGATAACCGGTTTGAAGTAGGGCCTTGACCATTGGCCAGGACACCGGCTGGGCCGGATTAGTCCCAGAACCCAGAGGTTGCTGACTAATCAGCGAGTAACCGCCAGTGAAGCGGCCGGCCAATTTGTCTTCAACTTGTCGAGTTTTTTTGACTACTCGAACAATTTCACCGGTCGTCTTAAACCAATTACTCCACTTTCTCTTCGGCCGATGACGAAGGAAACCAGTACCTCTCAAGGCAAACATCAGCTCCGGTCCCGCCAGACAATCCACCGCCGCGCGACGAAAAAGATAAGCCATCTCGGCCGCCGGCATAATCGCCGCCACTGTTACTTCCGTTTTACCATCCAGAGATAAAATGTCTCCGACCCTCAACTCTCGCCGCACCACAACCTCCACTTCCACCCGCCAAGCGACGACCGGTGGCAGATGATAATCGTGTTGAGTCAAGAGTCTGACTTGGGTTACCATACCGGAATCGCCGAGGTTATAACGAACCGAGCAATCTTTTTCCATACCGTCAATTCCCCGTCCGAAGATGGAAAATAATAATTTCTCTTCAATCGTCATCTCCGTGTCAGAAGCGGCGCCAATAGCCGCGGCTAAAAGCGCACCGGCGCTGACTTCTATCCCCGGTTTTACCAGGCCTCGGTAATCAATCATTTGACGGTCTTGCTTCGACAAAAAACTGGAATCACCAACCAACTTTGCGGTGTGTTTACCCTGATTGTAAAAATCATGACGCAAGCAAACCACCGGCGCCGAAGTCAGAAGATGCTCGCGCACCGCGCGGTCGGAAACAATTACGGCGTTTCCGACCAGTGACGGGAATAGTCCGAGTTCTTTCTTCGGCACTTTTACCACGTTAAGTTTAGCTTCGCTGTCCAACCAAATCTTTACCATTGTCACGACCTCCCTTTGGTCCCGCTTTCGCGGGACGGGACCAAAATAAACAATCCATTCCGCCTTCGCGGAATCTGACAACACCGAGTTGTCAAAGAACGAACTATTTTTAAACTAACATCTGGCTAATAAAAAGTCAAACAAGCGATTAAAATTTGACTATTTTTTGAGGAGGATATAGTATATCCCTAACGCTTTACGCTTGCCTGCCGCAGGTAGGCGTCCGGTTTTTTTATTATCAATTTAAATTAAAATCTATGGCAGAAAAATTTGATCGTTCCAAGCCTCATGTTAACGTCGGCACCATCGGTCATGTTGACCACGGCAAGACCACCCTGACCGCGGCCATTTTACATGTGCTGAATCTGGCTGGCCAACAAGTGAAATTAAAGAAAGTTGAGGATATTGATAACGCCCCAGAGGAGCGCGAGCGCGGTATTACCATTGCTCTCTCGCATAACGAGTATTCTACCGATACTCGCCACTACGCGCACATCGACGCGCCCGGCCATGCCGATTACATCAAAAATATGATCACCGGCGCGGCCCAAATGGACGGCGCGATTATCGTCGTCGCCGCCACCGATGGCGTGATGCCGCAGACGCGCGAACATATTCTGCTCGCGCGCCAAGTTGGCGTGCCGAAAATTGTCGTTTTTCTTAACAAGGTTGATATGGTGGACGACCCAGAATTAATTGATCTTGTCGAGCAAGAAGTGCGGGAACTTTTGACCAAATATGAATACGACGGCGCGAACGCGCCGGTGATTCGCGGTTCAGCGTTGAAAGCGCTGGACGCTAAAGATGTTAATGGTGAATGGGCGAAAAAAATTCTGGAACTGACCAACGCGCTGGACACCTATATCCCGACGCCGGTGCGCGAAGTGGACAAGCCGTTCTTGATGCCGGTGGAGGATATTTTTT
>JBBUAW010000023.1:6388-7905 GCA_038058475.1 Patescibacteria group bacterium
ACGCCGGTGCGCGAAGTGGACAAGCCGTTCTTGATGCCGGTGGAGGATATTTTTTCCATTGAAGGTCGCGGCACGGTGGTTACCGGCCGAATTGAACGGGGGAAGGTGAAAATCGGCGAGGAAGTGGAAATTGTCGGCATTCATCCCACCGTCAAGACCACCATCACCGGTATTGAAATGTTCAACAAACAATTGGACGAAGGTATCGCCGGCGACAATGCTGGTATTCTTTTGCGTGGCACGAAAAAAGAGGAAGTCACCCGCGGTCAGGTGTTGGCGAAAATCGGCAGCGTCACGCCGCACACCGAATTTGAATCCGAAGTTTATATCCTGAAAAAAGAAGAAGGCGGCCGCCATACGCCGTTCTTCACCGGTTACAAACCGCAATTCTATATTCGCACGACCGATGTGACGGGTGAAGTAAGCTTGCCCGAAGCCGTGAAGATGGTGATGCCGGGCGACACCATTACCTTCAAAGTTAAACTGGTGGCGCCGGTCGCGTTGGAAAGTCAACAACGCTTTGCCATTCGCGAGGGCGGCAAAACCGTCGGCGCCGGCGTCGTGACCAAAGTCATCGCCTAGTTTTTTATGGCCACCGCGTCCCAACCAGTTAAGGTTAAGAAACGGCCGGCGCCGAAGAAGCCGGACGCGGAAGCAATTCAGAAAATTCGCATTCGTGTTTCCGCTTACGAGCATAAAATTCTTGACGCTTCCGTCAAACAGATTGTGGACACTGCCCGCCGTTACGACGGACGGGTGGAAGGGCCGATTCCTTTGCCAACGGAAATTAAAAAGTATACGGTCAATCGCGGCGCTTTCGTTCATAAAAACGCGCGCGAGCAATTTGAAATGCGGATTCATAAACGGCTGATTGACATTGCCAATCCGTCGGCGAAAATCATTGAACAATTAACCAATATAAATCTTCCCTCCGGCGTCAATATTGATGTCAAGATGATGTAACGGCTATGAAAATTATCGGTAAAAAAGAGTCAATGACGCAAATTTTTGACGATCGGGGGATCGTTCGGCCGGTAACAGTTGTGGCGGCTAATCCGGACGATTTAACCGTCGGTGATCTGGTCGCCGTCAGTGGTTTGTCCAAAGGCAAAGGTTTTCAAGGGGTGGTTAAACGGCACGGTTTTCATGGCGGGCCGCGGAGTCACGGCCAAAAACATTCCGAACGCGAACCGGGCGCGATTGGCGGCGGCGGCGGCCGCGCCGGCGGGCGAGTGGCAAAAGGTATCCGCATGGCCGGACGCATGGGCGGTAATCGGGTGACGGTGCGCAATCTTAAAATCGTGGCGCTGGACAAAGAAGCCAACCAGATTCTTATCGGCGGCGCCGTGCCCGGCCGGCGCGGCACCAAACTTGAACTCAACAAGCTAAAAGCTAAAAGCTAAAAGCGATTCAACTTTCAACAATGGAAGCAAAAATCTACAATCAAGAAGGTCAGTCGGAGGGCACGATTGATTTGCCAGAAACAATTTTTAATGCGCCCTGGAATCCCGATCTGG
>JBBUAW010000024.1:0-2807 GCA_038058475.1 Patescibacteria group bacterium
CCCTCCCGCCCCGATGTCCATCGGGACGGTTTTTTATTACAATGATTCAACTCTCCCTTAAATTACAAAACGCGGTATAATAATATAAGAATGGAAAATACTGATTCACAATCGTCACAATCCAAATTGGTTGAAATCAGCCGCTTGCCGGTTAATCCTTTGATTTTCTGGGTGGTAGTAACGATGACGTTCATCGTCGCTATTGTCTTGATTTTAAATGCCACCGGTGTCGTCGTTGGCGTCAATTGGCTCTTGCTCGTGCCGGTTGGCGCCTACCTATTAATCATCGGTTTATTTATTGCTTATCTGTCTAAACTTTATCGCGAGCGCAACCAGCTGATGTTGGAACGGATTCGTGATGAGCAAGTCAAACTCAATGAATTTAAAAAATTGAATCAAGACTTGGAAAATTACGCCAAGCAACTTTTTGATAAGGATTTTGAATTGACGCTGGCCAATAAACGTCTGCAAAATCTGGAGCACGCCAAGTCAAAGTTTGTTTCCGTCACCACCCATCAATTACGCACGCCGCTGGCGGCGATCAAATGGACTTTCCATATGCTGCTCGGCGGCAGTCTGGGAAAAATTACCGACGAACAACAAAATTTTTTGCAAAAAGGCTATGATAGCACCCAGCGCATCATCACCATCATCAATGACCTGCTAAATGTTGACTATATTGAAGCCGACAAAACTGATTATAATTTTTTGGCGGTTAATCTAACCGAATTGATTGATAGCATCATCTTTGAATTCGCCAATCAGGTGGAAAGCAAAAAAATCAAGTTGAATTTTAATAAACCGTCCGGCCCCATACCGGAAGTGGCGGCCGATCCGGTGAAGATCAGTATGTTGCTGGAAAACCTGCTTGATAACGCCGTCAAATACACACCGGCCGGCGGGCGAGTGACAGTTTCTTTAAGCGATGCTAGAATTAACAGCGCGCAGAGTAGTGTGGAGGTAGTGATTGCGGATACGGGCATTGGAATTTTAACCGCGGAAAGAGATAAAATTTTCCATCGCTTCTTTCGCGGTTCAAACGCGATTCAATTAAAACCGGACGGAACCGGTTTAGGTCTTTTCATCGCTCAGGATATCGTGGAGAAACACGGTGGCCAGATCTGGTTTGAGAGCCAGATCGGCGAAGGAACGAATTTCCACTTCACCTTACCGGTTTTCAGTGCCAAAACGGCGGTGGTGTGATACAATAAGCTTCATCTTATCGGATAATTATTAATTTTTAGCCAAATATCTTATGGAAAAAACAAGCAGCGAGAATAAAAAAACGGTTTTGATTGTTGAGGATGATGAATTTTTGCGTTCATTGACGGCTAAACGAATTGAGAAAGAGGGTTATGGGGTGGAAGTGGCGGTGGACGGGGAAAACGCGATCACCGTGCTGGAAACCCTAAAGCCGGACCTGATTCTCCTGGACCTGCTTTTGCCCGGCAAGGATGGATTTGAAGTATTGAAAAAAATTCGCTCAAACGAAGCGGTCAAGGCTGTGCCGGTGATTATTTTCTCCAATCTCGGCCAGAAAGAGGATATTGAAAAAGCCAAAAGTCTCGGCGTGGACGATTTTCTCATCAAAGCTAATTTTACACTGGATGACGTGGTGGCCAAGATTAATAAATTGATTGCCAAATAAAAATTATGAGGGTCGGGGTATTGCGCGGTGGCCCCGGTTGTGAATACGAAGTTTCGCTTCGGACCGGTCAGGCGGTGCTAAAACATTTATCGGCCGACAAATATAAAGCGCGCGACATTTTGATTGATAAGGCAGGCCAATGGCATTTAGGCGGCTTGCCGACCACGCCAACGCGCGCGGCGCAACAAGTAGATGTTTTTTTTAACGCTCTGCACGGCGAATTCGGCGAAGACGGCCAAGTCCAAAGTATTTTGGAAGAGTTGAGTGTACCTTATACCGGTTCCGGTGTCACCCCGTCAATTCTTGGGATGAATAAGCACCAAGCGAAAGAAATTTTCCAACGCGCGGGCTTGCGCGTGCCGCCGGGTCTGACGATCATTTTGACAACCGAAACTCCGGCAGCGTCAATCGCGAATGAAGTGTTTCAAAAAATTTCGCCGCCGTGGATCGTCAAACCGGCGGATCGCGGTTCGTCCGTCGGCGTTTTTTTTGCCCGAACGGTCGCGGCGCTAGCCGCCGCGCTGGAGTCAGCTCGTCCTTATTCCAAAACTTTTTTGGTAGAACATTGTCTCCGCGGCCGCGAAGCCACTTGCGGGGTTGTGGACAATTTTCGCGGCCGCGACTTTTATCCCTTGCCGCCGATTGAAATCCGCCGGCCGGCCGGCACAGCCGTTTGGACCTACGACGATAAATACAACGGCCAGACGGCGGAAATTTGCCCGGGAAATTTTAGCGCGGCCATTAAAAAACAAATTGAAGACTTATCAATCACCGCCCACCGCGCGCTCGGCTTGCGGCACTACTCGCGGTCGGATTTTATTGTCACGCCCTATGGTATTTACATTTTGGAAACCAATAGTTTGCCCGGCTTAACTTCAGAATCGCTCTTGCCAAAAGCCCTCGCCGCTGTCGGTTGTCCCTACGCTGATTTTCTTGACCATGTGATTAAACTGGCCGTGGAACGACAAAATTGATAAGTTAATGAAGGCTAATCCCGCATGAAGCGGGACGCCCGATCCGCCGTAGGCGGATTTAGGGGCCCGTAGTTCAGTGGTAAAATAACCGGTTTGCATCCGGTAGACGGGAGTTCGATTCTCCCCGGGTCCACCACTTCGCCCCCGCCCCGTTACTAGCAAGGACTATCCTTGCCAGTGGCGAC
>JBBUAW010000025.1:0-10414 GCA_038058475.1 Patescibacteria group bacterium
GTTTGAAAATTACGCCGTCGGGCAAAATTTTCAGGCCGGCCGGTTGCCGATTCCGGTCAATTTGATCGGCGGTTGGTCCGGGAAAGTATTTCATTGTCTTCCCGATGCCCAAATCGCGGCCGAAACCGAGACTGAAAACTTGGAAACCGCCGGAATCGGTCATCAGCGGATGCGGCCAATTCATAAACCGATGCAAGCCGCCGGCTTGGCGCACGATTTTCTCCCCCGGCCGCTGATGCAAATGATAGGTGTTGCAAATTAACAGTTGCGACTTGACCGTTTTAACTTCTTCGGCCGTCAAAGTTTTGACCACCGCCTGCGTCGCGACAGTGACCAACGCCGGTGTCTCCATTTCGCCGTGCGCCGTTTTCAAAAGCCCCAATCGCGCTTGGCTTTTAGTTGATTTTTTCAAAATCTTGAATTCCATAAACAATCGGCTTGGAGTATAATTAAGGTCGTCGAGATATTTGATTAGTAAGACTAACATAAAATAGAAAAGAAAGTATGAATAAAATCATTTGGGTGATTGTGGCCGTAGTTATTATTTTGCTCGGAGTTCTAATTTTTAACCGCCCGACCCAGGCGCCGCCGCCGGTCGTTCCGCCCGCCGCTTCAACAACGATCGAAAGCAGCGGGGCAGCCGACGCGTCATCGTTCAGAACTCTGCCCGAGACGGTCATTCGTCCATTCACGATTACGGGCAGCAATTTTAAATTTTCTCCGGCGGAAATTAAAGTCAAACAGGGCGAAATCGTTAAAATTACTTTTCAAAATGAGAGCGGCTCGCATAATTGGCAATTGGACGAATTTAAGGTCGCGACGAAAATCTTAAAAGCCGGTGAAGCGGAAATAGTTGAATTCGCCGCCGATAAAAAAGGGGTGTTTGAATATTACTGTGTCGTGGGCGAACATCGCCAAATGGGGATGAAGGGAAAATTGATTGTGGAGTAGTTGCCAAGCGTGGCAATTAAAAGTATTATCAGTAGTTGGATAGCTCTTCACCAGAAAGGGGGTGATGACTGATGTCATCAGAGCGGAAACGCGAGAAACAAAACCGCGAGAACCGAAAATTTGATTCACGGTTGGTGCAAATGTTTGGCGAAAAGGACTTGCGCGGATTGACCGAGGTTGAATTGGCTTTGGTGGAAATTTATTACGGTATCAGAGACGGTGGCCAGAACCGGACAATCCCACCGGCCGGCTCGGCGGAAAGAGTGGAATTATGGAATGGAATCAGGGATAAGTTGATGAAAGGGCGCGGCAGTGACATTGGCTAAGACACATCAAAAAAGCTAGGCCTCCTGATGGACATTGGGAGGCCTCTTGCTTTTTTAACCTAAATTTTTTTCTCGAAAATTCGTGACAATTATGCCCCCATTGAGGCTCCGCCCTTATCGCAGGCCTTGCACATCTTTTTATGCGACAAGAGTTCATAAATCGCGGCCAAGCCGACTAAGACATAAATTACCTTGGCGATATTGCCGCCGCCAAGCCAAACACCAAGATCAGTTTCCCAAATTCCAAAAACCAACCAATTAAGACCGCCGATGATAAGAAGGATAAAAGCAATGAGGTGTAATCCTTTCATTTTTGTTTATATTTACTAATTTACTAATAGTTTCCCCGACAAACCCGCCTGCCGACAGACAGACCGGTTACTTGAATTATAACATCAAATCAAATAATCAACAGAAATAAGTGTGGACATCTTGATTGACAGATAACCATCTTCCAGTAAAATAATAAGCAGATCCCAGCCAGAACGTTCTAGATGGATCTAGGCGTGGCTTGGGTTTAGGTCCCCCACATAAAGGGAAAAATGGAATGAGAGGCGCGAAAACATTTCAGATTGGTAAAGACAGTCAAGAACAAGGAGACACATCAAACTTGACTTGGCCTCCGGGCACGGAAAAACAGGCGCGAAAGTTTCGAAGATTTGAAGCGGCCCAAAAAACTTATACTTTGGGCAAGCAGGGTCAGTTTGAGGCGACATCATTGTTGTCTCTTGACTCGGAGGATCATATCCGAGTGAAAATTGCCTGATTGGACTGGTTCCTCTTTCTGGTTGTGCCCGACCAATGTTGGCCGGGCATCTTTTTTTATGACGACAAAAGAAATAATTAAAATCATCAAGCGCGGCGGGGTCGGCGTTTTGGCCACCGATACGGTTTACGGTCTGGTGGCCGCCGCCTCTATGCCGGCGGCGGTGGAACGGGTTTATCAACTGAAGGGCCGCGCGCCGGATAAGCCTTGCATTATTTTGATCGGTGAGTTGTCTGATTTAAAAAAATTTGCCGTCCGGCCGGATAAAACGACTTTTAAGTTACTCAAAAAACTTTGGCCGGATAAAGTCAGTGTGATTTTACCGCTCGCCGATCAAAACGAAAAACTGGATTATCTCCATCGCGGCACCGCTACTTTAGCTTTCCGTTTGCCAGCCAATGTCAGTTTGCGAAATTTGATTAAAAAAACCGGACCGCTGATCGCGCCTTCAGCTAATCCCGAGGGTGGAAAGCCGGCCCGTACGATGGTGGCGGCAAAAAAATATTTTGGTGGGCAAATTGATTTTTATTTTTCAAACAACAAACGGCTGGCTGGAACAAGTTCAACTTTGGTGGCCATCCAAGCCGGAAAAATTATTATCGTCCGCCCGGGGGCCGTTAAATTACCTACCTGATTCCCGCCCCCGCCGAAACTAATTGCAACAACTGCCTCAATAATCCCAGTAATTGTTGCAGGAGCTGAAGCAGTAGAGCCTGCCGGTTGTTGGCCGGTCCGGCGGCCGGGAAAGTTTGTCGGCACCAGGTGTTCAATTTTTGTCTGGTTAAGGCGCCGGCGATGCCGAAGCCGGTGGTTTGCGGACTGCCGCCGGCGAGCAGATTTTCCCGCCGTTGAAAAGTTTGAACGACATTGATGGTCGCGGAATCATAGAGGCCGGTCGCGGTCAGAACCGGGGTCAGATTGTTGATTGTCAGGTATTGGGCCAACATTTGCTGAAGATAAGTTACTTGCTGACTGCGGGTGCCGAAGGTGAAGGGACCGGTCAAGTTGGGACAGGTAAAGGTTGAAAGAACATTGGGGAGAACGGGAATCAAGGGAATGGTGGTAGAGGCGGCCGGCGGGGGCGGATTATTACTTCCTCCGCTGTTATTACTGCTACTGCCGCCTCCGCCGATAACGACAATTTGATTAAAATTAGCCGTAACGGTTTGGTTGGCAGTCAAAGTGACGGTCGCGGGATTAATATTGTCGGTTAAGGCCCCTGACCAATGGTCAAAATACCAACCAGCGTCTGGAACAACAGTTAAGGTGACGGCTGTGCCGGCGGGATAAGCCGTTAAATCCAAACTCCGATCAATACGGCCGTGATTGGCTTGGGTAGTCAGAGTATGGGTGATTGAGGCTTGAGGATTGATTAGAACGGACAATTCATCAGAATCGGTCGAAAGCGAATCGTTAGCGGTGAGACGTAAAGTATAGAGTCCGGCAACGGAGAAAGTGGCTGTCGTGGTTAAAGCGGCGGGGTTGGCAAAAGTCATTGTGCCCGGGCCGCTGATTTTTGACCAATTGACAGTAATTGCTCCAGGTTGCTTCGGCAAACCGTCATCTTCGGCTTTGCCGCTTAAAACGACGGAATTAGCCGGCCAGTTGACCATCTGATCCGAGCCGGCATTGACCATCGGCGCTTGATTGACGGACACTGGACGAGAAATAACGGTGGTCAATAAACTGCTTTGACTGACTGCCTGACCGTCACTCGCCCGTAAAATAAAGTTATAACTTTGGCCGGCGGGCCCGGTGGGGTAGGCATAACTGGCGGATTGCACTTGGGTCGGCGGAAAGGTCGCTCCGCGGGTAAGACCGATTTCTTGACTATTGTTAATGGTGTAAAGCCATTGCCAGGTAAGCGGATCATTATCCGGATCGCTGACCGAACCGGTGAGAGTGATTTTATCGCCTTGGTAGACCTGCCAACCGCTCGCGACCGGATCGCGATCGATTATGTCGTGAGTAATAGTAGAAACGGTGGGCGGATGATTGGTTGGTTGAGGCGGTTCACCGCTCTGATATTCAAAAGCGCCGATGTCCCAACCAGCGCCCTGGGGGCGCGATAAACCATCAAGATCGGCGAGCAAAGAAGACAATCCCAACGAACTGAGACTGATTCCGACATCTCTGGCGGCGCTGGCGGCGGCAAGATGAAAATCGCCCGCCGCGGCCGCGACGAAGATTGGATCAGCGGTGATGTTATTGGTGAATGACAAGGTACTCGGTGTGCCGGTTAGACTATAGGCAGTAGTGTGGCCGCCGGAATTGTTAAAAAATAAATTGTTTGAGCCGGAAGTAAGATGGGCAACAGAAGCGCAATGAGGATTTTCTTGAAGATTGGCGATGTCTTGGGTGCAATTCCAAGTGTCGACCAAACCGGGACCGTTGACCGTGCCGGCGATGACGGTATTCTTGATCACCACCGGCAGAAAGGGCTTACGGGCCAAATATGAACCATCATCGGCATAAGCCCTGACTCTTATACCTTCATCATAATTGCCGTAAACGACCGAGTGATAGAGATTCAAACCGCCGCCATCGCTGACTTTAATTCCCGGATTGCCTTGATCGGGATCTGGAGCGTAATAACCGTTATTGTAAAAAAGAGAATTGGCGACCGTAACCGTTTTATTCGCCCAATTGTCCTCCGTCCGGCGCCAGACTTTAAGACCGGCGCCGTTATTGTGATGCGCCTTGACATTGATCAAAGTGGCGTTGGCGTTTAAATCAAAACCGTCTTCGGCGTTGTAGGACGAAGAAGAATTTTTAATAACAATGTTTTCTCCGCCGTAGGTGTGGAAACCATCGGCATCGCTGTTGTCTGGCGAGCGATTATCATTCACCCGAGTAACATTCACATTATCAATCGTAATATTCGTTGCACTGCGCATTTGAACACCATTGACGCGAATATTGTGGATTTCACAATTGCTAATTTCACTGTCGCTCACGCCGAATAAGCGCGGACCTTGATCAACATTATGAATATCGCAATTACTTAATTTAAGACCGCGGCTACCATTGCTGACGGCATAAGAATATTCACAATTGCTAATCTCAATCGGGCCTTGGATTGTAATGTAAGAAGGGACACCCTGGCCATCGTTCCTATCATATAAAAGAACACATTGCTGCACGCCACCGATAAGATTTATCTTCTCACCCGGGTAAGGTTTGATCACTATCGGATTATTAACTGCGCCTGAGCTACTACCAAAAAGTCTTATGTTACGATAATTCGCCTCGCGCACAATCACAGTGTCACCTGGCTCCAAGTCGGATTCAGCCCAAACGCCTTCAAAATTACATTTCGGCTGGTCAACGGTGCCCGGCCAGCTGTTGTGACAGCCCTTGCCAAATTTATTGTCTTGGTCCACATACAACGTCCGGCCCGCACCGATTATCGGCGCATTAACAGTCGCTTTGGTGAATTGAACCGCATCCAAACTGGTTTGGCCGGAAAAGTTGACGCGATACAAAAAAGCGGTTGGCGATGATTGCAGGCCGGCACAGGCGGCAGCGGTTAATTGCTGATTTTTGACCGTCGGACACCAGTTGGCGCCGGCGTTAAAGCTGACTTCCAGCGCGGTGGCGCCGGCCGTGGTTTCCGTCCAATCAGGCGTTAAAGCGTTAAAATTACTACTGAAAATGATTGGCTTGGACCGGAAACCGGAATTCTGTGGACTACCGCCGCCGGCAAATAGATTTTGAATTTCGCCAGCGTTTAAGACTCGCTGCCAAACGGCCACTTCGTCCAGTCCGCCCAACCATGATTGCACCGGCCGGACCGTATGATACATTGCTCCCAGAGTGGCGCCGGCCTGACCAGAGGCTTGAGTGTGGTCGCCGGCGGCGGCATTTATTTCCTGGCCATCAAGATATAACTTACTGCCGGTATTATCCCAACTAACGACCAATTGGTGCCAACCGGTCAGATCCGCTGTTGGTTTCCAGATGATGCGCGCGGTGGCATTCGTGTAAAAAATATACCGTTTGCCGCCGCCGCCCTGATATTGGAGTTGCCAAGCACTCGCGCCGCCAGTGGAAAAAATCATCATATGATCACCGGCTTCCGTTGCATCATTAAAGTCGCTTTTGATCCAAGCGGCCAAGGTTCCAGCCGGCGGCATTGTCAAACTACCGAGGTCAACATAATTATAAACATTATTAACCGCCACGGCGCCGTTAAACTGTGCCGCATTATTAAATTTACCCGCAGTGAATATGGGACAATTTGTTACGCATTGGCCGTTAACTCCACCGGATACACTGTTTGAAAAATTATTGTTCAGATGCCAAAGACCGATCAAACCGGAACCGATTGGGCTACTCGGCTCAATCTCGCCGCCGGCGATATTGTTGGCCACCGAGTTAATGGCTCCGATACCATACCAGGTGGCATTGGTTAAACTGGGTTGGTCAACAAAATCAAGAGTTTCGTAACCGTCGCAGAAATCAACCGGGCAGGAACCAAGGAAAGAACCGATGGCGGAGATTAATTGATCCATCTGATCTCCCGGAGTAGTAATGGTGTATGACAAAAAACTGGAACCTAAAAAAACCAAGGTAATTAAAATAATGACCAATGATTTTGGATGATTCATGCTAATTGGTATTATACATCAGATAGCTGGAAAATGGTTATCCACCGATTGTCTAACGGCTCGGTTTTTGTTACGATGGCTGAATTATCAAGAATTAATTAAAAAAATTATGGACGAAACAAAAACTGACCAGATTAACCCGTCTTATGCCGTGCCGGGGGCGATTATTATTGCCGGTCTGATTATTGCCGGCGCTGTTTATTATCGCGGGCCGAGCGGCGGCCCGGCTGCTGTCGGCGCACCGGCCGCCATCGCCGAACCGGCCGCTCTCAAGTTGGAAAATGTCCGGCCGATTGGTGTGGACGACCATCTTCGGGGCAATTCCGCCGCGCCGATAAAAATTATTGAGTACTCTGATTTGGAATGTCCGTATTGCCAAAATTTTCACCAAACAATGCGCGAATTGATTGCCGCTTATCCGAACCAGGTGGCCTGGGTGTTTCGGCATTTCCCGCTGGATCAATTACACAGCCAGGCCCGAACGGAAGCGGCGGCTACGGAGTGCGTTGCTGAACTCGGCGGACAAGAAAAATTCTGGGCCTATACCGACAAAATTTTTGAGATCACACCGTCTAATAATGGTCTGGATCCGGCCAAATTATCCATAACCGCCAAAGAAATCGGATTGGATCAAGCGGCTTTTGATTCCTGTTTAGCGAGCGGCCGGACGGCCGCGCGCGTGGACGCCGATTATCAAAACGCCGTTCAAATTGGCGGCCGCGGCACACCCCTGCCGATCATCATCGGTCCCGGCGACAAGAAATTCGCTCTGGAGGGGGCCGTGCCTTTGGCCGGAATGAAGCAATTGGTTGATACTCTTCTCGCACCGAAATAATTAGTTAAAAAAAATCAAAAAGAAAAAACCCGCAAGAGGTCCAAAGACATTGCGGGGAGCAGTTAGTCTGCTCAGTCCCTGTGGTCAGGAAGTGGGTCTCTCGCAGATGTGAATGAGCGGCACCTGCATGGGAAGGGGCCGGCCACAAACGGGGCAACCTGCACTCTGACCCTCACCAAACACACCAAACAGAAACTTCAGGATTCGAGAGAAAAACTTCTTCATAGCAAACCTCCTTGCTTGGGTTGTTTAATCTGAAATCAGACCACCATAGCCCGATTTTCAGTCTGTCTAGAAGATAGCATATTTTAATTACTGTGTCAAGTCTTCAAAATTTTAATACCATAAATCACAGCGACTAACCACGATCGTGTTTATATGTTGTGATTACGGTTGCGATTTTAATTTTTTGTTTAGGCCAAATTTAATCAACAATTCAGCTTCGTTGGAGATTCGATCAACCTCCATCAATCGAACGTATTGTCGGGTTTCAAAAACTTCATTGATAAAATTTATTTCGTCTTCACACGAATAAGGACAAATAAACACTGAGTGCTGTAATTCACAAAAACCGAGTTCTTTAAGTTTATTTCGCAGCGCGTCCCGCGCTGCTCGCTTCTTTTCTGGAATATCAAAAATAACAATTCGCCATTTACGATCCCAACTTTTTGTCGGTTGGAGTTTTAATTTTTCTAAATCAAAATTTAAAATCATTTGACGTCCATGCTCGGTCAAAACCAATTCGATCTCTCCATCTGGTTTTTCTCGATAGCTTACTAGGCGGTCATTTTTAAACTCTTTAATTGATTGGTATAAATAATTACGATCAATGAATCGCCACATTTTGGCTGTGGTTTTAACAATTTTAAAGTATTGCCGTGGTGAGCGAGTCAGACCAAGCATGATTCCAGATGCAATCATTAACAAAATTTTTTGTTTGACTGGGCTTTTGATTACTCGCTTCTTTTTCATTTTTTAATTTAATATTCCCTAACTTAAAATAACAGCGTTTAACCACGATCGTGGATATACACCATCATTTTCATTTTATTTTAGTTACAAAATTTTTTATTTTAATACCCCAACAGTTTCTTAACTTTCTCGTGCTGGCGGATTTTTTCGTGGGCCTTGGCCTCAATTTGACGAATCCGTTCCCGCGTCACGCCGAATTCTCGTCCCACTTCCTCCAATGTCCGCATCACGCCATCGGTCAGGCCGTGGCGCATTTCCAGAATCCGTCGTTCTTTAGCGGTTAAGTCTTTCAAAATATCCTGTATCTGATCGCGCAGAATCCGTCGCGCGGCGTCGTCGCCCGGTGTGATCATTTTGGTGTCCGGAATAAATTCGCCGATGGTAGATTTTTCCTCGTCGCTGTTCGTCGGCTTATCCAGCGATGCTGTCGCTTGGTCAATTTTTTCAATCATCATTACTTTTTCCACTTCCACGCCCATTTCGGTGGCAATTTCCGACGGCAGCGGCTCTCGTCCCAGATCCTGAATCAACCGCCGGACAATTTGTTTATATTTGGCAATTGTTTCCACCATATGCACCGGAATGCGAATCGTCCGCGATTGATCGGCCAGAGCTCTGGTTACCGCCTGTCTGATCCACCAAGTGGCGTAAGTGGAAAATTTATAACCGCGCGTCCAATCAAATTTTTCCACGGCTTTAAACAAGCCGAGATTCCCCTCTTGAATCAAATCCAGCAGGGTTAAGTTGCTGCTCCGGCCGGCGTAACGTTTGGCGATGGAGACGACCAGTCGCAAGTTGGCGTTGGCCAGCGCGCGGCGCGCTTCGTTGTCACCGGTTAAAATTCGCTTGGCCAACTCGCGTTCATCGGCGGCGCTGATTAATTTATGCCGGCCGATTTCTTTCAGATACATCTGCACCGAATCAAAGGAGGTCGGACCGTAACGGGAGACGTTTGTTTTGAGCGCCAATTCGTCATCGCCGATTTCATTCAAAAAACCGGTTTCTTCCAACACGTCAACTCCGGCCTGTTCCAACCGGTCGTAAATTTCTTCCAAAAATTCCAAATCAGTTTCAATTTTGGGAAATTCTTTCAGTAGTTCGCCGTAAGTGATGAAGCCGCGTTCGCGTCCGCGCGCCAGCAAGTATTCAAAAGAATCTTTTTTTTTCTTTTTGTCCTTCTTTTCCGGTTTGGTCCGAGGTTTAATTTTAATTTTAGTTTTAGTTTTCTTTTTGCTGGCGGTTTTTTTATTCATAGTTTTTTTAAATTATTAATTTTTTCGGATAATTCCTGGCAACGTTTGAGCAGCGGCGTAACGGCGGCTGGCGGCGCGTTTTGGAGTTGTTTTAATTTGGCTAATAAGACCGCTAATTCTTCGCGCCAAATTTCGGCCTGCCAATAATCCAAAAGGTCGTCCAGTTCTCCGGCTAATTGATCCGCTTGGCCGTAAGCCACTTCCGCGGCCAGCGTCAATTCGTCGCGCCGCGGCGCCAGAGTCGCGGTTAATTGGTCAAATTTTTCCGACCCGATCCGCGCGCGGGCGACTGGCGCCAATGACGCGCGCCAAACCGTCAAACCGAAAACCGTCTCTTCCAGCCGTTCACGCCGCGAGCGTGCGGCCGGCGCCGGCGCCGCCGGTTGAATCGGTCCGCCGGCCGGCGGATTAACTTTTACTTTTTCCACTCCCTCTTTAATGACTTGATCCGGCAAACCTAATTGGACGGCAATTTGATTAATAAAAAAAGCTTGATCCAACGGGTTGGCCAGACGGGCGATAAACGGATAAACTTCCCGTTCAATGGCGTGGGCCAGCGCGCGCTGGCCGGCGCCGTTTTGATTAGGTTGTTGCCGTTTCAAAACCGTGAGCATAAAATCAATAATGTGAACGGCCTCGGCCACGGCGTGGCGCCACTGATTCGGATCGTTTCGGATTAAATCGGCCGGATCGCAATCATT
>JBBUAW010000025.1:10514-16159 GCA_038058475.1 Patescibacteria group bacterium
AATCCGGCCAACCGAGTCAAACAGAGGAAACATTATCCGTTGCCGAAAACGATCGTAGGGACCGCGACTAGTATCGGTTGGCGCAATCAGCAGACCGGCGGTGATCAATTCCGTCTCCTTAAAACCTTGGCGATTCAAAACCGGACCGAGGTTCCGCCAACCAGCCGGCGCAAAACCGAGCCGGAATGACTTAATTGTTTCGGTGGTTAATCCCCGCGCGATTAAATAATCAAGGACGGTCGGCTGTTTCAATAATTGTTCGGTGTAATAGCGGGTGGCGGCTTCATGCAGTAAATAAAGACGGTCTTTCAAACTCGCGAGCGCGCGATTGGGCACTTGAAATTCCACCCCGGCGCGCTCAGCCAAAAGTTTGAGCGTGCCGACAAAATCCAGATTTTCAATTTCCTGAACAAAACTAATAAGATCGCCGCCGCGATTACAGCCGAAACAATGCCAAGTGCCGCGCGCCGGCGAAACAAAAAAAGACGGGGTTTTTTCTTGATGAAAAGGACAGCGCGCGCGCCAGTTGGCGCCAGCGCGCTCAAGTTTTAAATAGCCGCCGATGACTTCGGTAATGGCGAGTCGGGACTTGACTTGCTCGACGGTTGAAGTCATGATGCGGCATAATCTGGTTTCAAGCCGGTGCCGGCCGGAATCAGACGGCCGACAATGACATTTTCTTTCAATCCTCGCAGACGGTCGAGCCCGCCGGCCAGCGCGGTTTTAATTAAAATTTTAGTCGCTTGCTGAAAAGAAACGGCGGCCAAAAAACTGGAAGAGGTTAAGGAAACTTCAGAAATGCCGAAGAGCATTACCTCCGCTTCGCCGCCGTCGCCGGAGTGTTTCTTAGCTTCTTGATTAGCTTCCAACCAGTTTGTTTGATCAACGATCTCACCGACTTCAAATGTTGTCTGGTCATTTTTCTTGATTCGGCGCCGACTGAACATTTGCCGGATAATGACTTCAATATGTTTTCTGGTAATGGAGGCGCCTTGTAATTCATAAATATTACTGATTTCTCTGATAATATATTCTTCGGTAATTTCCCGACCAGCGGCGCGAAAAAGTTCATGCAGGTCAGCCGGACCGTCGGTTAAAATTTGACCCGGCGCCACCCGATCGCCGACTTTAACCAACGCCGTCCGAAACAACGAAACTTTGTATTCCACCGGCTCGGTGGCGGTTGGGCTTTTTTTATCCTTGTCTGCCGGCGTCGGTAAAATCATAATGATATTTTCTTTATCCGTCTGCTTAACCTCCGCCACGACGCCGGCCGTTGAAGCAACGGCCGCCTGGTGTTTGGGCGTCCGACATTCAAAAATTTCTTCCACTCGTGGCAAGCCGCCGACGATATCGCCGCCGACATCTACGCCGCCGGAATGTTTTGTCCGCATCGTCAATTGCGTTCCGGGTTCGCCGATGGCTTGGGCGGCGACAATGCCGACCGCTTCGCCGATTTCCACCAATTGGCCGCGGCCGGGGTCCACCCCATAACAAAGTTGACAAACGCCCCGGATTGCCTGACAAGTCAAGACCGAACGAATTTCCGCTTCCGTCACGCTTTGGACATCGGCTTCTTTGGCTTCGGCGTTGGAGAGCAAATGACCTTTTTTAAATAAAACTTTTCCCGTCGGTGTTTTAAGGTCGGCGGTCAGAACTCGACCGCGAATGACGACTGATAGGCCCGGATCAAAACTGGAGATATTGGCGCGGGTCAGTTTTCGGCCGGAATTTCCGCCGCAGTCGTGTTCGGTAACGATTACTTCTTGAGCGACGCTAACCAGCCGTTGTGTCAGGTAGCCGGCCTTGGCCGTATTGAGCGCCGTATCGGTCAAGGTTTTTCGCGAACCGTGCGTGCTGATGAAATACTCTAGCGGCGATAAGCCTTCCTTATAAGACGGAATGATTGGGAAATCAATTTCACGACCGGACGGATTGACGATCAAACCCTTCATCGCTGACATCTGCGCCACTTGGCTCAGCGAACCGCGCGCGCCGGAATTCAACATCTGCATCACCGAACCGTCATGATCAAGTGTGGCCGGAATCAATTTTTCAATCCGGCTTCGCGCCCGGCGCCAAATTTCAATGACCATCTGATATTTTTCCTCTTTGGACAATAAGCCTTCATCGTAAGTCTGTTCCAGTTTCAAATTCTCCCGCTGGGCTTCTTTGACAATCGCTTCTTTGCCCGGCGGCACGATCACATCGTTTAAACCCCAGGTGATGCCGGAGATGGTCGCCGAGCTGAAGCCAAAATTTTTAATCCGATCCACGATTTCCGCGATTTGGCCGATCCCGTGTTTAGTAATCAAACTGTCAACTAAACCACTCATGCCTTTGGCGGTAATTTCGTTGTTGATAAACGGAAAATCCGCCGGCAAGGTGTCGTTGAACAAAATCCGACCGACTGAAGTTTCAATTAAATTATTTTGGCTGGTCAGCTCGCGGAATTTTTCTTCGCCGTTATTCAGAATTTTAATCGGTGCCAGCAGGGAAACGATGCCGCATTGATTGGCAACAATGGCTTCGGTGGCGCTTGTAAAAATTTTACCGGCGCCCGGATCGTTCGGCCGGAACCGTGTGACCCAATAGCAACCGAGGATAATGTCCAGTTTGAGCGAAATCACCGGCAAACCATTGCCCGGTTTCAAAACATTACGATCGGCCGCCAGTAATTCCCGCGCCTCTTTTTGAGCGGCGGCCGAGAGCGGCACGTAAACGGCCATCTGGTCGCCGTCGAAATCAGCGTTAAAGGCGGTACAAACCAGAGGGTGGATGCGAATGGCGTCTCCTTCAATTAGGGTTGGCCGAAAAGCCTGAATCCCCAACCGGTGAAGCGTGGGCGCGCGGTTTAACAAAACGTATTTGTCTTTTATTACCTCTTCCAGAATTTCCCAGACCTCCGGTATTTGATCATCAATCAAGCGGTTGGCGCCGCGGATATTGAAAGCCAATTCATTTTTCAAAATTTTAGAAATCACAAACGGCCGAAACAGTTCCAAGGCCATTTGTTTCGGCAACCCGCATTCGGACAGTTTTAATTCTGGTCCGATAACGATCACCGATCGGCCGGAATAATCCACCCGTTTGCCGAGCAAATTTTGCCGGAATCGTCCCTGTTTGCCTTTTAAATTATCCGCCAATGATTTGAGCGGTCGCCGTTGGCTCTGACTCATTGAATTCGCCCCTTGACCACGGCGGATAGAATTATCAATCAGCGAATCCACCGCTTCCTGTAGAATTCTTTTTTCATTTCGCAGAATCACTTCCGGCGCGTTCAGCTCTTGTAATTTTTTTAGCCGGTTGTTGCGATTAATGACCCGACGATAAAGATCATTAACGTCGCTGGTCGCGTGGCGACCGCCGTCAAGCGGCACAATCGGCCGCAGATCCGGCGGAATCACCGGAATCACGGTCAAAAACATTGATTCTGGCCGCAGATTCGCCCGCTTCATCGCCATCAGAAAGTTGTAGCGCCGTTGCAGACGTTGGCGCTCGGCGGCGCCGATTTGTTTCAAATCGCCGGCAATTTTTTTTATCAATTCTTCCAGATTGACTTGTCGCAAAATTGCATGCAACGCCTCGGCGCCGATTCCAGCCTCAAACACCGACGCGTATTTGAGCGATAGACGGTGATAAGCCACCTCATCTAAAACTTGGCCCGGCGCCAATTGATTCAATTGCCGTTTTACTTCCAATAAAGTTTCTTTGAGTTTTTCGCGACTACGTTCGTCTTGCAGGGCCTTAACTTTGGATTTATATTCGCTGTCAATTTCTTTCAAGATTTTAGCTCGTTCATCGTCATTAACTTTAGTGATGATGTAACCGGCAAAATAAACCACCTTTTCCAAATCGTTGATGGATAAGTCCAACACCAGACCGAGCCGCGACGGCACGCTGCGCAAAAACCAAATGTGGGCCACCGGACTGGCGAGTTCAATGTGCCCCATCCGCTCGCGGCGGACGATGGAACGAGTGACTTCAACGCCGCAACGTTCGCAAATAATGTCCCGATAGCGGATCCGCCGATATTTACCGCAATAACATTCAAAATCTTTTTCCGGTCCGAAAATTCGTTCGTCAAACAAGCCGCCGCGCTCCGAGCGGCCGGTTCGGTAATTGATGGTTTCGGCTTTGGTCACCTCGCCATAAGACCAATCGCGGATATTTTGCGGCGTGGCTAATTTCAAAGAAATGGCGTTGAAGTCTCCTGGTTCCGGTTCAACGCGCCGCGGCCGCGGCAGGCTCACCGGTTCAAGAGTTTCTGTCTTGTCTTCATTTAAAATGGATTTTTTGGCGATGATGGACATCTGATTTAAATTTTCTTTAATTCAACATTAAGCGCCAAGCCCCGCAATTCGTTGAGCATCACATTGAACGAAGCCGGCAAATGTGGTTCGCCAATCGGTTCACCTTTAATAATAGAATCAAAAGCTTGGGTTCGACCGACGATATCATCCGATTTAATGGTCATCATTTCTCGCAGAGTATAGGCGGCGCCGTAACCCTCCAGCGCCCAGACTTCCATTTCACCGAAGCGCTGGCCGCCGCGCTGCGCCTTGCCGCCCAATGGTTGTTGAGTAATCAGGGAGTACGGTCCAACCGAGCGCATATGAACTTTGTCCTTAACCATATGATCAAGTTTCAAAAGATACATATAGCCGATGGCCACTTCTTGATTGAAGGCCTCGCCGGTCCGCCCGTCAATCAATTTAACTTTGCCTGATTCCGGAAAACCGGCCTGTTTCAATTCGGTTTTAATTTCCTCTTCCGTGACGCCGGAAAAGGGCGGGGTGATTGCCTGATAGCCGAGCGTGTGGGCCGCCAATCCCAGATGAGTTTCAAAAATCTGACCGAGATTCATCCGGCTTGGCACGCCGAGCGGGGTCAAAATCACGTCCACCGGAGTACCGTCTTCCAAATACGGCATTTCCTCTTCGGGCAAAATTTTTGCAATCACGCCTTTGTTGCCATGTCGGCCGCAAAGTTTATCGCCGACCGAAACATTTCTTAATTCGGCAATTTCCACATGGATTCTTTTGGTGATACCGGACTCCAGTTTGTCGCCACGTTCGCGGGAAAAAACCCGAACGCCGATTACTTTTCCTTTTTTGCCGTTGGGCACTCGTTTGGAAGTGTCTTTGACATCGCGCGCTTTATCGCCAAAAATTGAACGTAACAGGCGTTCTTCGGGCGTCAATTCCGTTTCGCCTTTGGGGGTAATCTTGCCGACTAAAATATCATTGGGCTGAACTTCGGCGCCGATCCGGACAATTCCGTCTTCATCCAAATTGCTTAATTTTGATTCACCGACATTGGGAATATCCGGCGTGGTCAGCTCCGGCCCCAATTTGGTGTCACGAACGTTGGTTTTAAATTCTTCAATGTAAATACTGGAGAAGATGTACTGGCGGGCCAGACGTTCGGAAATAATAATCGCATCCTCGTAGTTGGCGCCGCCCCAGGACATAAAAGCGACCAGCAGATTTTGACCGATGGCTAATTGTCCGTCAACGCTTGAGGCGGTATCGGCCAATAATTGGCCGCGGGTTACCTTTTGCTCCAGCATAACCGCCGGCCGATGATGAAAAACCGTGTTATCGTTGGTTTTGCGAAAATTAATCAAATTATAAACTTCGGTC
>JBBUAW010000025.1:16259-27717 GCA_038058475.1 Patescibacteria group bacterium
GCGCGATTGGCATCGTCGTGTTCCAAAAACGGGACGAGCGAGGTGCCGACCGAGAACGGCTGATAGGGCGCAACTTCAATTAAATTAACCTGATCGCGCGGCGCAATCGTCGGACGCGTATTGAGTCGGACTTCAACTTGTTCTTCAACCAAACGTCGATCCCCGTCATAAGGAACGCTGCCGTGAGCAATCGCCTGAGTTTCTTCTTCTAAAGCGTTGAGGTAAACAATTTCTTCGGTGATTTGGCCATTTTTAACTTTACGATATGGCGTTTCAATGATGCCAAACTCATTAATTCGCGCGTAGTTGGCCAGGTGTAGAATCAAACCGATATTCGGCCCTTCCGGCGTATGAATCGGACAAATCCGGCCGTAGTGGGAAGTATGGACATCGCGCACTTCCAAACCGGAACGTTTGCGGGTCAAGCCGCCGGGGCCGAGCGCCGAGAGGGTTCGCAGGTGTTCAATCTCGCTCAACAAATTTTTCTGATTCATAAATTGCGACAATTGATTGGTGGTAAAAAATTCTTTCAGTCGTGCCTGGAGCGGCCGTGGACTTAAAAATTGAATCGGCAGGACCGCGCTGGAATCAATCGTGGACATCCGGTCTTGAATATTGCGCTTCATTTGAATCATGCCGATCCGCAATTTTTGCTGCAGCATTTCACCGACGCCCCGAACGCGACGCAAGCCCAAGTGGTCAATGTCGTCGCCGACGGCCTCGGGCGTGTTGCTTAAAGTAATGATGTGGCGGACAATCACCACCAGATCGTCAAAAGTCAGCGTGCGGTTTTCCGATTCGTCGGTCAGCGGCGAATGTTCAAAACGTTTGTTCAATCGCAGTCGGCCGATGGCCGACAAATCGTATTTCTCGCGCGAAAAGAGACTGGTGATAAATTCCCGCGCCGGCGCGGCGGAAGCCAGATCGGCATCGCGCAAACGCCGGTAAATTTCCAGATAAACTTCGTCAACGGTAGTCGTGGTGTCGCGCGCCAAAGTTTTCTCCGCGTAAGGCCGATCGCTTTTAACTTCTAACAAGGCCTTAATTTCGTCGTTGGTGATGGCTTGATGACCGGCCGGCCCGCCGCGTTTTAGCGCCGTCGGCGAGCCGGCGCGGCTTTCCAGATCGGCAAAAACTTTCAGCAGATAAGAAAAAGGGAATTTGCGTTTCCGGTCAATCCGCACCCAGATGCAATCGTCGGCTTCGGTTTCAAATTCCACCCAAGCGCCGCCTGATGGAATAATTTTTGCGCCGAAATATTTCCGGCCGCGAATTTCATTCTCCGTAAAAAAGACGCCGTAACTTCTGGCCAGCTGCGGCACCACCACGCGCTCGTTGCCGTTGATCACGAACGTGCCGTGTCCGGTCATCAGTGGAAAATCAGCCATAAAAATTTCCTGCTCTTTTTCTTGTTTCAGGATTTTATTCAACAACTTAATCCGAACGCGCAACGGCGTGTCATAAGACAACTGATTCAAAACGGCATGGTATTCATCAAACCGTGGCGGGTCAACGGAAAAACCCAGAAAGGATAATTCAAATTTTTTCTCCGAATAATCTTTGATCGGCGAAAAATCGCTAAAAATGTCCTTTAAACCACGGCTTAACAACCACTGATAAGAATCCTTTTGGATTTTGATGAGATTAGGCAGGTCAAGGAGTGGTTTTTGATATCGGGAAAAATATTTTTTCTCCATTAGTAATGATTTATTGTGATGACGAAAAAAGACGACGCCGGCCGGCCGGTTTGATTAAAGGATTGTAATAATATTAAAAATAACGCCTCACCCTCTTAATTTAAGCTTTAAAATATGGGCAAACTGGCGCAACGCAATCATCCAGTAGATAACAGCAGTCATTCTAATTTACCGGTTAAATTTTGTCAATCTTGTCAATCACTGGGTGTGGATAAGTTTATTAATAAATTTTCAAAGTAATTGCCTAAATTCAACTTCTGTTAAATTAGCTTGTTTGATAATTTTTTTCATTAAACTCCGATCTAGATCACCTGAATGCATTGGCACGCCGGTGCGGAGATTTTTAGTTAGATGAAATAGATAAAAATGGCTTCCGATCTGGCGTTCATTTTGAAAACCGGCGCGATGTAAAGCATTAATCATCTGCCGCGGTGTGACATTCGGCAACCGGCTCATGTTATTGCCAGTGATGGAAAACGCACCGCCAACATAACTTTTTCTGATGGCTTTTTCTCAACTGGAATAGTTTCTCCTCTCTCTATTGCCAATTGCAAATAACCATGAATAGCATCTTCGGCCATCGCCAAAGCTTCTTCATAAGTATCACCCTGGCTAAAACAGCCAGGCAAAGCTGGAACGGAGACGACAAAATGACCATCCTCACCTCGCTCGATATTGACAGTAAATAAATAATTTTTCCTCAAATTCATTTGTTGATGTTATCAAACCGTAAGGTAATTGTAAAGTTTTTATGTCTGTAAAATTTTTTTAGCTATTATCTGAATCCAGTTTGTTTTTCCAAATGAAGTAATGTTTTTATAAATAATGCGCAAACCAACTTTTTTAAAATAATCTTTCAACTCGTCTAATGAAAAGTAGCTAAAAAATATTTCGTATTCGTAGCCATAGTCATTTCTTTTTACAACTTCTTCATCTTTATTCCCGGGTCGCAATTCCTTAACGGCCGCATAAAAATATCCGCCGGATTTTAGCGGTGCAACGATATTTTTCAAAACTCCTACAATTTCATTTTTGGGGATGTGCAATAATACGGCTTGGGCAAAAACACCATCAAATAAATTCTCAAATTCCAGCGGTTTTTTTATATCTTTTACAAAAAAACTACCGGCGGGAATTTGTTCCTTGGCCAATTTGATCATTTCGTCGGAAAAATCTATACCAGTTACAGCAAATCCTTTTTTAACTAGGTATTTTGATTTTTCTCCGGCACCACAACCAACATCCAAGATAGACGCCTTCGGCTCAAAAAAAGACGAGTATTTCTCAGTGCCTTTAACCCACCAAATGTCGCGGTGGTGATCTTTCGTCCAATCCCTAGCAATTCTGTTGTAGGTTGATTTTAAGTCCATCTTATTTACTCTCGTCTCATTTTTTCTCCAATTTCCAATTTTCAATTTTCTGATGATCGCCCGACAAAAGTATTTTTGGTACGCGAAAATTTTTGCCGCGGTGCGTGATTATTTCCGGTCGTGTGTAAACTTTTTTACTGGCGATTCGTTTTTCTTCAATTGACAGTTCGTCGCCGAGCGCGCCGGGCAAGCGGCGCACGACAGCATCAAACACCGCGAGCGCCGGCAGTTCGCCGCCGCTTAAAATATAAGGACCGATGGAAACTTCTGTCGCGCCCGGAATTAGCCGACGGACGCGGGCATCAATCCCCTCATAACGACCGCAAATGAGTATCAAATGTTTGTAATCTCGCGACCACTTATCCGCCAGCACATTATTAAACGGTTTTCCGGCGGGTGAAAAAATAATCACTTTGCACTTTTCAGCTTTCACTTTTAACTTGATTTTTTCCACCGCCCGGACGATCGGCCGCGCGCGCAGCACCATGCCGGGTCCGCCGCCATATGGCCGATCATCCACCCGGTTTCCGTCCAAATTAAAATCGCGTAAGTTATAAACTTTGACGCCGACTAAACCGCGCTTAACCGCACGACCAACGACCCCAAATTTAAAATAAGGGTCAATAATTTTTGGAAAAAGTGAAAGAAAGTGAAAGAAAATTTGAGCTTTAAGCTTTGAGGTCATCCATTACCTCATCCACCGAAGCGGCCGCGGAAAAACCGCTGTCCGCGCGCCGGCCTTCAGAACCTTCCGGTTCATTGATTTTTAAATTAACCCGAGCGTTGTTTTTCATTCCCGCCACGCGCAACAGAGTTCTAATCGCTTTCGCGGTATTGCCCTGCCGACCGATAATCTTACCCATATCTTCCCGATTCAGATCGAGAGTTAGCAGGACACCCATTTCGTCAACTTTTCTGGCGATTTTCACTTCTTCCGGATGATCCACTAAGGCCTTAACGATAAATTCAAGAAATTCCTGATCGGAATGTTTTTCAACCATAATGAGAATTAGAATAAAAAGTAATTCATAATACTGACCGTCTGTTCGACCGAACAAACATGGTTGATATCGATTATACCGCCGTTTCCGTTTTGGTCAATATATTGATATTGCATCGTCGGAGCAAAAATAAATGCTGGGAGGAAACGCCTCCCAAATACTGATGTGGTATAATAATATACAAAAATCCCCCGGACTTTTTTAGGGTCCGAGGGATCAAGAGACAAAGGGTCATCCGCCAATGGCAGACTAGGGCTTAAGGGCCAGTTGCGGGAGCACCACGCGATAATGATGGTCGGCAAGCCGGACGTAGTCGTCCGAGAAGTGGTTGACGTTCACCTTCAGCCTGCGAAAGTCGTACCAGGACACGCGCGCCACGAAGAACTCGCCGTGACTCTTAAATAGAAAGAAGGTGGCGTGGGGGTGGAGATGTTTGTGATACTTGGTTACGAACTGGATAATTTGGCCCTGGGTGAGACAGGATTTATCCAGCCTAACTTTCCCTTCTCCGAACATCTGCTGGAAAGTGGCGTCGACAGTCAACTCGTGAACATTAACCGCCGTTTCTGGTCTGGCTTCATCCGGGAGATCGCAATCCCAATTCTTTAAATCGGGGTCAATCCAGCCAGTGAAGACTGCGTTGGCCAGAGCGAGAGTCTGCCGGCCGTCCGTGGCCGGGATGATAAGGCTGGGAATCAGCAGGCGGAGGGTGGGTTGACCAGCTTCCGCCACCGGACAGATGGCCGTTTTGAGAACCTCCTGGAGTCTCACCGGACTCTCAATCCAAGCCTGCATCAGATTTTCCGGAATGTCGGGTAGAGCATCAACGACCGCGGAACAGAACTTTTTGGTCTGATTGTCGAACATGGCGGTTTTTCCTTTCTTAGGTTTTCGCCACCTGAACATAACTAGACTAGAGGACTAACCACATTGGTAGCCATAGTCATTCTCAAAGAACTGCTACATTATATGCACATTACTGAATTGGTGTCAAGAAGCGGGGGCGACGGGAACAACCGGTGTTGGTTTAGTTTTTCTTTTTGGCAGAACATTGATTTTTGGCCCCGGCACGATTTTTTGATCAACCAGTAAATTATGAGCGGTGCCGGAAGTTTTGGCGCCAGCGGCCAGCCAATGTTTGATCCGTTCAGTTTTGAATTGACTATGGCCGCGGCGGGTATGATAAGCGCCGACAATTTCCAAAAAACTGCCGCTTTGCGGCCCGCGACGTTTATCCGTCACGACCAACCGAAAAGCCGGATCATGTTTCCGTCCCACCCGTTGTAATCTGATCATTAACATAATGAGAATTTAGGCATCATACACTACTTGCGCTTGGAGCGCAATTCTGCTAGTCTGTAAAATAGATTGGACATTGGTATTCCGCTACTTGTGTAGGTGGTGGTGTCCTGACGATTGTTTTCAGAAAGGAAAGTACGATGAGAGAGCTCGGTAGAATCCTGGCGACGGCTTTTATGTTGACTTGGGCAACCTGCCCAATGGTATTTGCTCTGGAGAATGGCAAGTTAACCGCCAAAGAAGAGGTGGAGAGAGCGATGCTGGTCAAGTATCCGTTGCTTGGCCAGATCACAGCGATGAATATCGGTGATATAATGATGGACAGTAGGACTATCACCGTGACCAGGCCCGAGGCAACTTATGTCTTTGACCTCGATCAGTTCTTCGTCGCCGCAGACGGCGCCGCCGGCGGTGCGCTGACCGTCTATGATAACCACACTGGTGAGGTGGGTGAGGTTTTTGTATCAAGAGTGGCGATGGTCGGCGATAATCAGATTGACTTTGCCGTCACGATCGCCGATTCCACCGGCCAGCAAGCGACAGAAGTCGGGAGTATCGTCGGTCTGACACAAAATCGGGCCTTGGTGACCACCAGCGTTGACGGTTTCGACGCCAATTTGTCGCTGGTCAGTTTTGCGGCTGATTCTTCAGCTCCAGACGCGCCGGTGGTGATTACTACCACCGCCCTAACCACTTCCGATTCCGGCAGCGCCGCTAGTTTCTGGGCTTGGTTGACCTGCGCTATTGGGTGGACAGCTTGCACCATCGTAGTGATCGCAACAGTGGCTTTTGTGGGAGCCACTTGCCTGGCTTTTGGTTGGTGGGGATGTGACAGATAAGAAAGGAGATGGATCGTATGGAAAAGCCGATTAAGTGGCGATGGCTAGTGGTTGTCACTTTGGCTGCTTGGGTCTTTATGGTCGTCTGTTTTTTGGCTGGGACTATTCCCTGGCCAGAGTTCACCCTCGTCCACACTTTGCTGTTGCCGACGGTGATGTTAGCGGCGATGTTGCCGTTTGCTGTTAAGGCCGTGGCTGCTTCGCCGCAACGGAAAATAATCGTCGCCCTCTGGTCGGGGGTGATGATTCCCACGACCTATTTGTTTATCAGAGGGGCCACTGGATTCGGTGGCCACTGCGACCTGGCTTTTACTCTAGCTGGCGGATTGATTTTTCTTATTCTAGCCGCCAGTTGGGTGGCCGAGCAGAAAAAATCATCGGCCCAAACAGTGAAAGCAGGATTAACCATCTGACGAGTGGGAAGCGGATGGTAAAAACTCCCGCCTCTTGATTGCCCGATAATGGCAAATCACGAGGCGGGGTTTTTCTTGCCTAAATCAACGCAAAAAGTTATCGTTATCTCAATTCACCGTGAGTCATCAGCCATATCTCGAAGGAATTTTAAAAGTTTCCACCAAAGGGGTGGGTTATGTGACGGTCAAAGGCGGCAAACGAGAAGAAGCCATTGAGATTGAGCCGGCGTTTTTAGGGACTGGTCTGGCCGGCGATCGGGTCAAAGTTCTGATCCATTCCGCCGGCGACAAAAGTAAAAATGGCAATCGGACCGGCGAAATCGTGGAAATTTTAGACCGGCGGAAAGTGGAATTCGTTGGGGTGGTGGAAGCGGAAAACGATTTTTATTATTTGGTGCCGGACGATAAACGGGTTTACAAAGATATTTTAATCGCGCGCGATCAGCTCGCCGGCGCCAAGGCCGGCGACAAAGTTCTGGCGAAAATTATCAAATGGGACGACCCGAAAAAAGATCCGCTCGGTACGGTGTTGGAAGTAATCGGCCGGCCCGGCCTGCACGATACGGAAATGCGCGCCATTGTTTTGGATCGCGGTTTCCAGACAAATTTCCCCACCGCCGTGGAAGCGGAAGCCAAAACAATCAAAGAGAGGGAAATGATTGCTTTTCCAAACGAGATTGAAAAACGTCTTGATTATCGGTCGGTGCCGACCATGACGATTGACCCAATAGATGCCAAAGATTTTGACGACGCGCTGTCAATCAAGGAAATCGGAAAAGAACAATGGGAAGTCGGCGTGCACATCGCTGATGTGTCGCATTATGTCCGGCCGGAAACCAAACTCGACGCTGAAGCCAAAAAGCGCGCGACCTCAATTTATTTGGTGGACCGGACGATTCCGATGCTGCCGGAAATTTTATCCAACGATCTTTGCAGTCTAAACCCCAACGAAGACAAACTGACTTTTTCGGCGATTTTCACGATGAACCGCGCCGGCGAGATTTTGAGCACCCGTTTCGCCAAAACCGTCATTCGGTCGCAGAAACGTTTAACCTACGAGGAGGGTCAGGCCATTTTAGATAAAAAAAACGGGCCGCTGGCCGATGAGTTGACCGTTCTTAATCAATTGGCCGAACGATTGCGCCAAAAGAAAATTGCCGGCGGCGCCATCACTTTTGAAAATGAGGAGATTAAATTTGAATTGGACGCCGCCGGCCGGCCAGTGCGGGTGTTTAAAAAAATCCGCACGGCTATTCACCTGTTGGTGGAAGATTTTATGCTGTTGGCCAACCGGGCGGTGGCCGAATATATTTCCAAACTCATTGACAATCGCGATCATCATTTTATTTATCGCGTTCATGATCTGCCGGATCAGGATAAATTAAAACAATTGGCCGATTTCCTCCGGCCGCTCGGTTATCGTTTGCCGTTCAAAAAAGGCGGCGTGGCCAGTGGCGATCTGAACCGATTTTTGGAATCGGTCGCCGGCCGACCGGAGGAAACAATGATCCGGACGGCGGTGATGCGCTCAATGGCCAAAGCGGTTTATGACACGAAAAACATCGGCCATTACGGTTTGGCTTTTCCTCATTATACCCACTTTACTTCGCCGATCCGGCGTTATCCGGATGTGATGGTGCACCGGTTGTTGGAAATTTATTTGAGCGGCCGGCAACCGAGCGCGGCCTTGCTGAAAGATTATCGCCAGCTCGCGGCCCATGTTTCTCTGCGCGAACTGGAGGCCCAGGACGCCGAACGCGATTCCATTAAATATAAACAAGCCGAATTTATGCAGACCAAAATCGGTCAAGTGTTGAATGGTATTATTTCCGGCCTCGCCAAGTGGGGTATTTATATTCAAGAAGAAGAAACCCTGGCTGAAGGGATGGTCCGGTTAACAGAAATGGCCGATGATTATTATATTTTTGACGAAAAAAACTACGCGCTGGTCGGTGAACGGACGAAGAAACGGTGGCGGCTCGGCGATCGCGTCCGCGTCAAGGTGATCGGCGCCGATCCCGCCGCGCGGTTGATTGATTTTAAGTTTATTTGACGATCGTTAAGACAGTGATACGAGCCGGTTAACATCAATCAAACGTCAGTTGTTCCAGCTGTTGTTTCAATAAGCCAATTAAAATTTTAAGCAGTTCGACCAGTCGTATTTTCAGTTCGGCCAATTGGACGGAATTATCAGCCACAACCGTCGGCGCGGCCGTTCTTGAATTGGCGGTGATTGTCGTGGTAGCGACGATAACAGGGATTGGCGGTGACGGCGCGGCAATCGTTGGACTGATCGCGGTAGTGGTGCTGATTGCCGACGGTGGTGGCGATGGAAGAATCGGTGGCGGCGAAGTTTGTTTTGGCCTCGGCGGTTCGGGCACGGTGATCAGCAAATTGTTGGACAAAGGCGAAAGATGGCCGGCGGCATCGCGACTGCGGATGGCGACATAGTAAGCGTCGGGGTTTAAATTCGACAGGAAATAAATTTCCACCGTTTCGGGCGCGCGCGGCGACGGTTCATCGGTCACGGCCACGGCTTGCGACCAGTTGGCCTCCGTGATTGGCGTGTCTAAACGGTAACGAAGATCATAAGACACCGCGGAACCGCTGGCCGGATTATCGGCGTCCTGATACGGCGCCCGCCAATTCAGGCCAATTTGTCCGTTGGGATAAAGACCGGTGAGTTTTAAATCTGTAATGGCCGAAGGCGGTGCGGTGTCGGATGGTGGAGGTGGAGGTAGTGGAGGTGGAGGTAGTGGAGGTGGAGCGTCTGGATCAAGTCGGCGCAAAAAGCCGTCGACTAGGGCCTTGGCCTGAAGTAAAAAATAATCAACAGAAACATTGTGATCGTAGGGTCCGGGATAGATAATTATTCCATCAATTCCCTTTTCTCTTAACCGTAAGCCCAATTTTTGAGTTATTTTTGAATCCCAAGATGTTGATTGATAAGAACCGTTTCTTTCCGAGGTGGAAAAACTCAACCAAGGATAAGAACCGCCGAAATCGCCGGCGGCAAAATCAGATTCAAATTTTTGTCGGTCAGGCAGATAATACATTGTCGGCGACCGCGCATCACCAGTGCCGATCGGCGCGTAAGTAATCTCTCTGATCGGGCAAATGACTTTTTCATCAATCGCCGAACAGAGACAACTTCTTACGGCTCGATTATTGACCGTACAATTCCTATCATTGAGCGGCAGATTTTCTCGCGCATCGGGAATATTTTCACCGTAAAATAAAACTAGAGAATTCGGCGAATATCTTTTGACAACATTTTTTAAATCAATATTACGCGCTTGCCAATAATCAATAAATTGCGCATTTCGCTCCTCTCGACTGCCGCTATATCTTGAAACACTACTGTTTAACAGATTGGGATAAGCGCCAAGGGTGGGATGATTTTGGTAAAAATAATACCATTTCTCCCAGCCTAAATTGCCGCCCCAAATTTCATTATCAAAAAGAACCAGATCGCTAGATTGAATATTGGCCCGCTGAATTAGAGTTTCCAGTAATTTTAATTCTTTTTGCCAAACGACCCCGTCGTAGGCCGGATCAACGGCCAACCCGCTCCGCTCGCAATCCCCTACCCATGAAGCGCAATTAGTGACCACGAATCCGGCGCCGTCAAAATATTTCAGATTCTGGCCGTTGGAGCGGTGCGTCTGCGGATCTAATTCTTTCGGGTCTTTAAGAATTCGGCCGGGGCTGAAATGCAACGCTAATTTAAATCCGGCCGCTCTTAATTCACTCGTTCGGACGACATATTTTTCCCAAGCTTGTTGACCAGCCGGATCGTCGGGATTTAAAGAAAGATACGGTCCGTGGATGCCGACTTGCGTAAAACCGATTTCTTCTAATTTTTTAAAAGTCTCAAGATAATTACTCCATTGCTCATCAGTGGGAATATCCAAACTCGGGCCCCAATAAGTTAAAATTAAATCATCGGCGGCGAAAACCGTTTGACTGAAAAGCAGGGTGAATATGACTAAGAAAATTTTCCGGCGCATCATCAGATAATTCTACCACCTTTTATTGTTTCGCATAGGACACTGCTTCGTCAAGTTTGATGGACAATAAACGCGAGACGCCGTCCTGACCCATCGTCACGCCGTAGATCAAACCGGCGCGCGACATCGTTTCGCGGTTATGGGTGATTAAAATAAGCTGCGTGTCTTTCGCCAATTGCTCAACCATATCGCCGTACTTTTTAGAATTAGCCTCGTCTAAAGCCGCGTCCGTTTCGTCCAAAATCATAAACGGCGGCAGCTGAACGCGCGAGAGCGCGAAGAGTAACGCAATGGAAGTGAGCGACCGTTCGCCGCCCGACAGCATTTCCAAGCCGCGAATTCGTTTGCGGGGTAAATTGATGGCAATTTCCAAACCGGCGCGCGGCGGTTCACTTTTCATTTCTTCAATCGCGGTCTCGTCAGTGGCTTCGTCAATTTCACCGAGCGACAGCTCGGCGCGGCCGCCGCCGAACAACAATTCAAAAAACTTTTGGAATTCCAGATTAATCTGCCGCAGGCCAGTGCGGAAATCCTGATCAATTTTTTGTTTTAAATCTTTAGCCACCTGTTCCAACGAATTGATGCTGGTTTTGAGATCGGCCACTTCGCGCGCCAGATGTTCCTCGCGCGCGGCGGCCTCCTGATATTCCGTGGCAATTTCGCCCGAGCCGACGCCGGTTTGTTCCAGTTTGATTTTCAGCCGTTCCACTTGCCGCGCGCGGTCGGCTTGCCGCGCGCGGTCAATTGATTCGGCGTCGGCCGATTCTACCGGCATGATTTTGATTGATTCTAAAAATTCCCGATCGGTTAAAGCCGTTACTTCCGCTAA
>JBBUAW010000026.1:0-1491 GCA_038058475.1 Patescibacteria group bacterium
GCCATTAGCCAAAACGGTGATTTGAACATGGGGTTAGTTTAGCATGTTTTTATCTCTTGCTTGGTTAAGCGATGTAGTATAATGTTAATTGTGATTATCAAATTAACAAAATAATTTAATTACCATGACAACGATTACCTGGATTATTTTAGCGATATTAGCCCTGATCGTTCTTTGGTTCATCGGTACTTACAATAGTTTCGTTCGGTTTGTCACGCGCACCAAGGAAGCTTGGGCCGATATTGATGTCCAACTCAAACGCCGATATGATTTGATTCCGAATCTGATTGAGACGGTCAAGGGTTATGCGGCGCATGAACAGGGAACTTTCGACAAAGTAACCGAAGCGCGCGCTCGCGCCATTAATGCTGAACAAAGCGGCAATCCGGCGGAGATGGCTAAGGCCGAAAATTTTCTCGCCGGCGCTTTAAAAAGTGTATTTGCTGTGGCCGAGGCTTATCCGGACTTAAAAGCCAATCAAAACTTTTTGGAATTACAACGCGAGTTGTCGGATACGGAAAATAAAATCCAAGCGGCGCGGCGCTTCTACAACGGCAACGCCCGCGACTTGAAAATCAAGATTGAATCTTTCCCGTCCAATTTAATCGCCAGCTTATTTAGTTTCAAACCCGAAGAATTTTTTGATTTGGACGAGGCGAGCGCGGAGCGCGAGCCGGTGCCGGTGACATTTAAATAAGCAGAATAGTGTTTAGAAAATTATTTTTTGCCGCGGTCATTGGTCTTTTTTCGTTTTCCACCGTTCTCGCTCAAGACCGGAGTTATTCTTATGATTCTATAATTTATGACCTCCAAATTAATACCGATTCAACAATTGATGTTACAGAGCGACAGATTTTCAATTTCCGCGGCGCCTACCACGCGGCGACGCGCGACATTCCGCTCCGTGGTTTAGGCTCCATTAGCGATATCATAATTTATGATGGCGCGACCGGGGTGCCGCTTCAGTACAGCCCGCGCCGGCTTGATAAATTAGAACCAGCAAGTTGGGGTAAATTTACTTCTTATCGCGCTGTCGGCGCCGAACATCTTGAGTGGTATTACGATCTCGCTGACACGACTCATAAATGGGTGATTAAATATAAGATTCACGGTGGCCTGGCTTTTTACCGCGACCACGATGAGCTCTATTGGAATTTACTAACCGATTATTCGGTGCCGATTGCCCGCGCCAGCGCGATTATTCGCCTGCCGGATAATTCTTTTGCGGTTTCCGATTTGCAAATCACACCTTATTCTTCACCGACTGGCGCCACGGCGCAAGTGTCGGATCAGCGTACTTTTCTAGTTGAGATGTCCAACTTGCCGCCGCAAGCCAAGCTTACTTTCGCCGCCGGTTGGCCCAAGGGACTAATCAGCCAATCGGCCTATTGGCAGGACTTTATCGTTACTAATTTTGGTTATCTTCTGTCTTTACTCATCGCGCTCGGCGCTTTCATTTACGGTTTTATTTTTTGGTATCGCACGGAAAAA
>JBBUAW010000027.1:0-1199 GCA_038058475.1 Patescibacteria group bacterium
GATCGGGAAGGATTTTCAATCGCCGCAGAACGCGGGCAATTCCGATTCTGACCGCTGGCGCAATTCCCCGTCGATCAATAATTTTTTCGCCGACCAACGACACGGTAACATTTAATTTCTTTTGCCGCTTAGCCCGCTGCAACCAGCGAAACCACCGTTCGCGTTTTTCAGCTGATAATTTTTTAGAATCTCGCAATGATCCAAAACCAAACCCGTCAAGGTTTAACCTTGACATAATGGCGACAGCCGCGACACTAACCGGTCCGGCCAAGGGCCCGCGACCAGCTTCGTCAATGCCAATTAAATATCGTCCTTTTTTCATTTTCATCACTGATAGTTTAACATGCTATAATTGAAAATAATGTCCTTCGTCCACCTCCATAACCACAGCAATTATTCGTTACTTGACGGTCTGTCAAAAATCAAGCTGATGGTGGCGAAAGCGAAACGGCTGGAAATGCCGGCGCTGGCGTTGACCGATCACGGCAACCTTTACGGCGCGATTGATTTTTATAAAACTTGCACGGCGGCGGGTATTAAACCGATTATCGGCATTGAAGCCTATATTGCCCTCCGTCAACGATTTGACAAGGAAGCCAATATTGATAATAAGCGCTTTCACTTGACTCTCCTGGCCGCCGACAAAACTGGTTACCAGAATTTACTTAAATTAGTGACGGCCGCCAATCTTGAAGGTTATTATTATAAACCACGAATGGATAAGGAATTGCTGCGTCAGCATCATCAGGGTTTGATTTGCCTTTCCGGTTGCATGGCCAGCGAGCTCGGCCGCGCGCTCGGCGCGGGCGATGACCGTCTAGCGGAGCAAGTCGTTAAAGAACATCAGGAAATTTTCGGCGCGGATAATTATTGGCTGGAAATTATGCACCATCCGAAAATTGAAGGACAATTGGCAATCAAACAGGCGACAATTGATTTGGCGCGTCGCTTGAAACTGCCGCTGGTGGCCACTCAAGACTGCCATTATCTTGAACCGGATGAAGCCCGAGCGCACGACACCGTCGTGGCCATCGGCACTCATTCGGATAATGAAAATAATAAACGTTTTTCCAATCAAGATGAGGATTTTTCATTCATTGATCAAGCCACCGCCGAGCGATATTTTTCCAATACGCCCGAAGCACTCGAGGCGACATTGGAAATCGCCGCGCGGTGTCATTTAGAATTGGAATTCGGCC
>JBBUAW010000028.1:0-3796 GCA_038058475.1 Patescibacteria group bacterium
GTGGTGAAAGAAGAACCGGTTGAAGAAACCGCGCCAGTGGATTTGTCGGCGATTGAGGTGGAAAAACGCGGGAAGGAAGAAAAGACCGATGAAGAATTAGCCGGACCAACCGCGCCGCCGTCTTCACCGGTTAGTTAAATTCAATTATAATGATCCCGATGATCAGACGCCGGTTTGTACCAGCTTTGTTTTTTTACGGTCTAAGTATTTTTTTGCTGGTTTCTATAGCGACTGGTCAGACTAGTACGGAAGTGGAACGTCGCAAAACGGAATTAGAACAAGAACTGGCTAAAGTGGAAGCCGATATCGCGGTTCAGGAAAAATTAATCGCGACCAAACAACGGGAAGTCGCCACCTTGGAACGGGACCGACAGTTATTGAACTCGCAAATCGCCAAAGCCAGATTGGTGATTCGCGAATCGGAACTAAAAATCGAGCGATTGGGTGGCGATATCAGCAAAAAATCGGCGGCCATCGCCGCCCTGACCGCGCGCCTTAAGGCGCTAACGGAATCATTAGCCGAACTCTTGCGCCACCGGCGCGATTTGGAAGATTACACTTTATTTGAAATTCTCTTGGCTCGCGAGAGTTTGACCGATTTTTTTCATCCCGCCGAAAATTATCAGTTTGTAGAAGATTCAATCCATCAACTTTTCGCCGAGTTGCGTTCGGTGCGTTCGGAAACGGAAACGGTCAAAGTTGATCTGGAAAAACGCCAGCTGGCCGAAATGGATTTTAAAAAAAAAATTGAAGAAGAACGGCGCCGGATTGAACGACTGGAAACCGAGAAAAAACAATTGCTGACGATGACTAATAATCAAGCGGCGGCTTATCGCCAAGTGCTGGCCGCGCGCGAGCGGCGCAAGGTGGAAATTAAGAGCGCTTTGTTCCGTCTGCGCGGCTCTGATGCCATTACTTTCGGCGCGGCGCTTGACCATGCCAATTTTGTTTTTACCAAAACCGGCGTGCGGCCGGCCTTTTTGATGGCGGTGATTACTCAAGAATCCAATCTCGGCGCCAATGTCGGCACTTGCAACCGGCCCGGCGATTCACCAGCCAAACATTGGTCAAAAATTTTAAAACCGGATCGGGATCAAGCCCCCTTCCTCCAGATTATTAAAACGCTCGGCTTGGATCCCGAAGTCGTGCCCTTGTCCTGTCCGCAAGCGGGCGGCTGGGGCGGGGCGATGGGTCCGGCGCAATTTATTCCTTCAACTTGGAATTTATATCAGGCGAAAATCAGCGCCATTACGGGCAATCAGCCGCCGAATCCCTGGAATCCGCGCGACGCTTTTGCCGCTTCCGGCATTTATCTGTCGGAACTCGGTGCCGACGGTAGGACCTGGAACGCCGAACGGACGGCGGCGCTCAAATACTACGCCGGCTCGCGCTGGAATCAACCAAAAAACGCCTTCTATGGCAACGAAGTAATGAAGATCGCCGCTGGTTATCAGGAATTGATTGAAACCTTGCAAAATAACTGAATTTTTGGCAGAATTCAAACCGTATGAAAAAAGAAATCCACCCAACTTATTACGCCGACGCCGCGGTTACTTGTTCCTGCGGGCATAAATTTACTGTTGGTTCAACCTTAGAAAAATTAAAAGTGGAAATTTGCGCCGCTTGCCATCCGTTTTTTTCCGGTCAGGAAAAAGTGATTGACAGTGCTGGTCGGGTGGAAAAATTTAAACAACGGCAGAAGCGGCAAATTAAGAAAAATCCATAATGACGATTGAGGACTTTCGCGCCAATTCCCGAACCACAATCCTGGCGGCGGAATTTGATCGGTTGGCCAAGAAAATTGAAGAACTTCGCGCCTTATCGGTCACCGAGGCGGAAGTAAAAACTTTGGCCGAACAAGAAATCAAGGATTTGGAAATGACGCAAGCCGGCCTGTTTGAACAAATGTCAACAATTGCCGCTGGTCGATCGTCCGGTGAGTCAATCAAGAATTCCGTTCAAGCGCTGATTTTGGAAATCCGCGCCGGCGCCGGCGGCGAGGAAGCGGCTTTATTTGCCGTTCAATTGGCGACAATGTATAAAAATTATGCCGCGCGGCGCGACTGGACTTTAACTTTAGTCAGCGAGTCAAAAAGCGAGCTCGGTGGTTACAAAGAAGCGATTTTTGAAATTCGCGGCGCCGGCGGCTATGAAGATTTTAAACACGAGATCGGCGTGCACCGGATTCAGCGCGTGCCGGCCACCGAAAAACAAGGACGGATTCACACCTCCACCGCCTCGGTGGCCGTTCTGCCATTGACCGAACAAAACGCCGTTGCCATTAATCCGACCGATTTGGAAATTACTTTCAGTCGATCCGGCGGCGCCGGCGGACAAAATGTCAATAAGGTGGAAACGGCGGTGCGGGTCCTGCACAAACCGAGCGGTTTAGTCGTCCGTTGTCAGAGCGAACGGAGTCAGAGCCGAAATAAGGAAAAGGCGCTGATAATTTTAGCTAACAAATTAAAAGAACAAAATACGATTGTGGCCGCCAGCGAGCTATCCAGCGAGCGGCGGCGGCAGATCGGCACCGCCGATCGCTCGGAAAAAATCCGGACCTACAATTTTGTCCAGGACCGGGTGACCGACCATCGTCTCAAACAATCTTGGCATCAGGTGGAAAAAATCCTCGCCGGTGAACTGGAACCGATTGTGGCGGCTTGGCGAGATGTGGATAAATAAAATAATTAAAATTTTTATTGCTAAAAATAGTTTTTCCTGCTAAATTAAACCTATGCCAGAATTATCAATGTTGGATGAATTATTCGCCTGCGGCGCGCATTATGGCTATAGCCGCCGGCGGCGGCATCCGTCGGTCAATCCGTATCTTTACGGTTTTAAAAACCGCACGGCGATTATTGAACTGGAAGCCACCCTCGCCGCTCTCGCTCGCGCTCAAGAGTTTCTGAAAACGATCGGCCAAGCGCGCCAGTCGGTGGTTTTGGTCGGCACCAAACCAGAAGCGCGCCAAGCCGTTACGGCCGCCGGCCAACGACTCGGTTTGCCTTATGTGGCGTTGCGTTGGATTGGCGGTACGCTCACTAATTTTTCCGAAATCAAAAAACGATTGACGCGCCTCGCCCAACTCAAAGAACAATTTGCCTCGGGTGAACTGGAGGTGCACACCAAACAAGAACGGGCGCTTTTTAGCAAGGAATTAGCCCGACTTGAACATATTTTTTCCACCATCACCGGTTTAACCGCTTTGCCGGCGGCGCTCGTGGTCATTGATTCGGCGGAAGAAAAAATCGCCGTCAGTGAAGCGCGCTTGCTTAATCTGCCGGTCGTGGCTCTGGCCGGCACCGATTGCGATATTAGATTGGTTGATTATCCAATTGTCGCCAATGATGCCAGCCGCCATACGATTGAATGGATTCTTAATAAGTTGGTTGAAGCTTATGAAAACGGTCGGACCAGCGCGCCGTTGCCGACCGTGGCTGAAACAAAAACCGAGGCAAAAACTACTGATGACCAACATTAAACAAATCAAAAATTTGCGGGAGAAAACCGGCGTCTCGGTGGCGGAATGTCGCCGCGCGCTGGAAGCCGCCGCCGGTGATGAAAATCGCGCGCTGGATTGGTTAAAAACGACCAGTGCGAAAATGGCGGACAAGAAAAACAGCCGAACTTTGGGCGCCGGCGCCGTTGCCAGTTATATCCATTCCAACGGCACTCTCGGCGCGCTGGTGGAATTACGATCAGAAACTGATTTTGTCTCCAAAAATCAAGCTTTTCGTAATTTGGCCGATGAATTAGCCATGCAGGTGGCGGCGACGGCGCCAACCACCGCCGAAGA
>JBBUAW010000029.1:0-1130 GCA_038058475.1 Patescibacteria group bacterium
CTGGCGTCATAAGGATTGATCACCACGGTGGAAATTTTATGCCGTGGCCAATCGGTCGGCGACAACGAATGATCCATTACTGTAACGCAGTAATGCTGACTTTTGATGAAAACTTGTTTGAGTTCAACGACTTCCGGGCCGGTGCAGAGAAAAAGATAACGTTCCGGCAAGCGACGACATAAGAAATTACTCAACTTCAATCGCCACCATAAAATCAACAGGAGACTGAAAAGTAAGCAGATAAATAAAGTAATTTTCGGGGTAATGCCGAAAAACGGAATAAAATAGAAGAAAATGAGCGCCAAAAAACTATTCACCAACTGAGCGTTAATAATGGTGTTGGCTAAATATGTTTGGCCAAAAGAGTGGCGACGATTATAAAGATCGGCGATAAAAAATACTAATAGCCAGACGAGGAAAATAATACTGAAGGGTTGTAAGTGAATAAAAAAGAGCTCTCGTGAAGGCCAAACCAAAAAACGAACCATCAACGTCAACCACAGAGCCAAAACAAAGAAAAAAGAATCGCCGAGGAACAAAAAAAGTTCTTCTCGTTTAATTTGCCGGTCAATCATAATATCTTGTGAATCATACAATAAAAAATAGCTTTATGCTATAGTCTGACCGACGATGGCGGAACGGAAAAGAAAAATTATTTTTGTCGTCACCAAGGGCAATTGGGGCGGTGTTCAACGTTATGTTTATGATTTGGCGACGGCGTTGCCGTCAAGCCGCTGGACGCCGGTGGTGGCGCTGGGACAAGGATCAGTGTTGGCTGAAAAATTGGCCGCGGCGGGAATCGCTTATCGGCCCCTGCCGACGCTCGGGCGAGATGTTAAAATTTCCGCCGATGCCGCGGCTGGCCGAGCGCTCTATCGATTATTCAAAATCGAGCAGCCGGATATTATTCATTTGAACAGTTCCAAAGCCGGTCTCATTGGCGCGCTCGCTGGCCGGTTAGCTAAAGTGCCGAAAATTATTTTCACCGCGCACGGCTGGGCGTTCAATGAAGACCGCGGCCAGCTGGCGCGTTGGGGAATTAAAATTTTACACTGGTTAACGATTATCGCCTCTCACCAAACGATTGTTGTTTCCGAAGCAACTAAACGGCAAATGGCGCGCTGGCCGGG
>JBBUAW010000030.1:0-3422 GCA_038058475.1 Patescibacteria group bacterium
TGTTAAAACGCCGCTTGCGGCCGAAAAAGTCCGGCGAAAAAGGCCAAACCGCGCAGATTGCTTATCCTCTGGCCGTCGCGAAAGTAATGATTAAATGCGGCCGTTGCGGCCGCGGCGCGCGCGCGGGTTATCGACTGGAAGCCAAGAAGAAGACCAGAATTTGCCGCCACTGTCAGCAACCGCTTTAATTTTTTAAAAGATGATCAGCTTAAAAGAAAAATACGAAAAAGTTTTGCCGGCCTTGACCAAAACGCTTGGTTTAAAAAATAAGTTGGCCGCGCCGCGGCTGATTAAAATAACGGTAGCCGTCGGCGCCGGTAAGCGGCGGGAGAAAAAACAACAGGAATTAATTGCCGATCGCCTGGCGAAAATCACCGGCCAAAAAGCCGCCTGGCGCGGCGCGAAAAAAGCCATCGCCTCATTCAAAGTGCGGCAGGGCGAACCAATCGGTTTTTTGGTGACGCTTCGTGGTCAACGAATGTATCGGTTTTTAGATAAACTTTTGCAAGTCGCTTTGCCGCGAATGCGCGATTTTCGCGGCTTTGAAGAATCGGTTTTGGATGAGACTGGCAATTTAACCATCGGCCTCCGCGAGCACACGATTTTTCCCGAAACCGCCGACGAGGATTTGAAAGATGTTTTTGGTCTGGCGATTACCTTGACCACCACCGCCGGCGACCGCGCGCGCGGTCTCGCCCTCTTCCACGCCTTGGATTTTCCATTTCGAAAGGTTTAAGATTGTAAATTAAATTGTTTGACCTTGTATAGACGATTGTATATACTAGAGCAATGGATACTAAAATTCTCAAAATCGGTAATAGTTTAAGCGTGTATATTCCCATAAACATCGCCCGCAAGGTCGGGTTAACTCGAGGGATGCCAGTATCGGTGCGCTCTGTGGGGCATAGAGTTATTGTAGAATCAAAAAGCCGCCCTGAAACATTACAAGATTTACTCAAGTTGATTAAGCCGCAGAATTATCAACCCTTAATTGATTTTGGAATGGATATTGGACGAGAGATAATTAATTAATGAAAGTAGAAACGCCAGAACGAGGAGATATTATAACCGCTAATCTAAATCCAGTTCGTGGCCACGAACAAAAAGGTCTTCGTCCGCTGTTGGTTGTCTCTTACGCGGATTTTAACGCCAAAACTGGTTTAGCGGTAGTTTGCCCGATTACTTCTAAAATCAGGGGCAGTCCATTTGAGGTTGAGGTCTTGAGTAAGCAAACTACTGGCGTAGTTTTGGCTCATCAAATAAAAACGATTGACACTCAAGCTCGCCACGCAATGATTTGTGATCGAGTTAGTGGTTTTTGCCTGCAAGAAGTAATTAGGAAAATAAAACTAATTGTTGATTAATCATTATGCTCACCCCTGATCATTTAATTGCTAGCGAAATCAAACAAGCCGCCCCGAAGATTTGGCTGGCGATTAAACGCGCGCGGCGAATACTTCTTCATTTTCACCCCTTTCCCGATCCAGATTCGGTTGGTTCGGCGTTGGCGATGTATCACGCGCTCCGCGGGTTCGGCAAAGAAGTTACCGTCATCAAGGGCGATTCGCCGTTGCCGGAATATCTGTCGTTTCTTCCCGGTTATGAAACGATTGCGCCGAAAAATTATTTAGAAATTGATCCAGCCGAATTTGATTTATTTTTAATTTTAGACGCTTCCACCATTGATCGCATAACTAATCTGGGCGCGATTAAATTTCCGCCAACCTTAAAAATCATTTTAATTGATCATCATCAAAGCGCCGAACCATTTGCCCAAATAAATTTAATCGCGCCTGACTATATCGCCACCGCCGAGATTCTCTACCACCTTTTCGGGTTCTGGAAAATTAAATTTACGCCCGAGATTGCCGCTTGTTTATTCATCGGTCTGTACACCGATAGCGGCGGCTTTAAATACTCAAAAACCACCGCTCAGACTTTCGCCGCCGCGGCCGAGTTGGTTAAGTTCGCCCCTAATTTTCCGGATTTGATTTTTCAATTAGAAAATAATAATTCGCCCGGCCAACTGGCGTTTGAAGGTTTGGCCTTCAGTTCCATCGAAGTGGTCGGCGGGAGTAAGGTGGCATTGGTCGCCCTATCTTCAACGGCTCTCACCGCGCGCGGTTTACGGTTTGAAGACACGCAGGGTGTCAGCATTTCCAATCGTTTGAAATCGGTTAAGGGTTGGATGATCGGCGCGTTGCTTTTGGAAGATGGAAGCGGATCGGTGCGCTTAAGTATGCGGTCGCGCGATCCGATCAAGTTTGATGTTTCTAAATTAGCTGTCGCGCTCGGCGGCGGCGGCCATGCCGCCGCCGCCGGCGCGGCGCTGAAAATATCCTTGCCAGAAGCTAAGGCATTGTTTTTAACCAAACTAAAAGAGATCTACGGCATTTGATTTTGAATTTTTTATCCACAGCCAGTCTTTACAATCTTTTAATCGGGTGCATAATTAAACGCAGACCGGAGAGGAGGAAATATGACGCAAACGGCTTCTTTCCCCTCCGGAAAGCGTTCTTACATTCCTTAGGGATGTTCGGACGCTTTCTTTTTTTGTCTTGCTTAAATAAAGCCAGCGGTTTAGAATACCGCTAGATTAGATTTATTAATTAAATTATTAAATTATGGCTAATAACACACCATCATTACCAATCAGGCCATCACCGAATCAGAATCAAAACCGAAATCAAAGTCAAGGTCAAAATCAGAATAAGGGTAATTTTTGGTTGATTCTCATTATTATTTTAGTCATTATTGCCGTTCTCTGGCCGATTCTTCGGCGTAATCCTTCAACAGATGCGAATCTCCCTGATGAGTCAGGAGAAGCGACCACGACTATTCCGACCGATGAAGCGGCTGATGCCGCAAGCGCCACAAACAGTATTGACAATACCGTTGAAGTCAGTCCAGAGACGGTTAAACCGGTTGCCGCGGTAACTTTGGCTTTGCCGGAGGAACAAACCCTCCGGATTTATTTTAGTAATCAGAAATTTGACCCGTCGGGTCAAAAATGCGAAACCGTTTATCCGGTTTTTCGGACCGTGCCGCGGACGACGGCCGTCGCCCGCGCCGCGTTGATGGAATTGCTTAAGGGTCCAACGGCGGCGGAGGCGGCGAATGGCGCGACGACCTCGCTCAAGCCGGAAGTCAAATTGCAGAATTTGACGATTGCCAACACTATCGCCCGCGCCGATTTCAGCCGCGAATTTGAATTAAGCGCCGCCGATGACTGTCAAGCTTCGGCTCAACGCGCGCAGATTGTGGAAACCCTAAAACAATTTCCGACCGTCAAATCGGTTGTGATTTCAGTTAACGGTGTATTAGATTAAATACAAGCCCCGCCCTTGTGCTGATGATTGACAAACGGCAATTCGCAGGTAAGATAACAGCCAATGAGTCTTGGCGGTTATTTAAAAGAAACG
>JBBUAW010000030.1:3522-38177 GCA_038058475.1 Patescibacteria group bacterium
CAATTCGCAGGTAAGATAACAGCCAATGAGTCTTGGCGGTTATTTAAAAGAAACGCAAGTTGAACTGAAGCAGGTGAACTGGCCGACGCGGCGACAGACCGTCAGTTTTACTTTTTTGGTGATTGGTTTTTCGTTTTTGGTGGCGGCGTTTTTAGGCGTCTTTGATTTTATTTTTGTCTCGTTGCTGGAGTTGATCGTCTAAATTATTTTTACCCGATGAAACAGATTTTACAACCCGAACGCAATTGGTATGCCGTCCACACTTACGCCGGTTATGAAAATACCGTGGCGCGCAATTTGCGCCAGCGCATTGAATCGCTCGGGATGGAAGATAAAATTTTTAATGTCATCGTGCCAGTAGAGAAGAAGGTGAAAATTAAAAGCGGTAAACGGCAGACGATTGAAGAGAAAATTTATCCCGGTTATGTGCTCGTGGAGATGATCGTGACGGACGATTCTTGGTACATTGTCCGCAACACACCCCGCGTGACCGGTTTCGTCGGCGCCGGCGTGGTGCCGGTGCCGCTGAATAAATCGGAAGTGGATACTTTGTTCAAATTGATGGGGGAGACGACGGTCAAGCATAAAATTGATTTGATTAACGGTGAGGCGATCCAGATTACCGACGGGCCCTTCAAGGATTTTGAGGGCAAAGTGGCGGAGATTGACGAGAATCGCGGCAAGGTGAAAGTGTTGGTCTCAATGTTCGGCCGCGAAACGCCGGTGGAATTGGATTTCCTGCAAGTTAAAAAAATATAAAATGGCCAAAAAAATTGAGAAAAAAATAAAACTCCAAATTCAAGCCGGCAAGGCGACGCCGGCGCCGCCGGTTGGCACGGCGCTCGGACCGGCCGGCGTCAACATCGGCGACTTCGTCAATAAATTCAACGCGGCGACGAAAAATCTGGGCGACGACATTATTCCGGTGGAGTTGTCCGTTTATTCAGACCGAAGTTTTGATTTTATCTTAAAAACGCCGCCGGCCTCGCGCTTATTATTAAAAGCGGCGGGAATTGAAAAAGGTTCGGGCAAAAATCTGGTCAGTCGCGCCGGCAAGGTGACCAAAACGCAGATCAAAGAAATCGCCGAACGCAAATTGCCGGATCTCAATACCGATAATCTTGAGGCGGCGATATTAATTATTGAAGGCACGGCCCGTTCGATGGGGCTAGAAATCATCGGATGATTTCGCCCGTTCGCCGTGGCGAATTAGGGTTGGAAGTGGCGGGGTAACTTAATTTTTTTTCTTAACCTCAAAATCTTGATGAAGTCGCGGGAGCATCATTTCTGGCCGCCAGGATTTTTTTAGTTTGGCCAAGTCGGTTTCCGATTGGTATTTGCCGGTTTTGGTGTAGTCGTGGTTTAAAATTTCGCCGGTGTAGAAAAAAACGATTTGAGCGATGCGCATATTGACGACGAGGGGAACAGCGTAATGGCGCGAACTATTGGTAATTTCCATCGTCCAGCGGTTGGTGAAGCCGACATCGCCCCAGCCGGCGCACTTGCAAACCGAAACAAAAACACGGCCAAGCGACGAGCGCGCTTTCATCATTGTCGTGATGATATTTTTCCCGCCGATAAACTCATTGGTATGAGCGAGAATGGTTTCGCCCGGTTCGATCAGAATCACTTGGTCGCCAGGCTTAATCCCGCACCACTCAAAAGCGGCAAAATGTTTAAACACCGCTTTGGCTTTTGGCGCGCGCAGCGCCTTCGTGCCCCAAATATAGTTGGTGTGTTTTTGGTTAAAGATGTTGTAATGATTCAAATAATAATTCGGCGGCTGTTCGCGGAAGAACCATTCGCCGAGCGTGACATCGTAACTGGAAGTGCTGAGATGGGTGCGGTTGAAAGGTTCAATCACAATATTGCCGCGCTTTTTCTCATCTAAAATTCTTTTATCTGACAAGGCCATAATGGCTATAAGATATGCTATAGTGAGATAAATTGCAATCCGAATGAAAGTCTTCATCTATGACGAATTTAATCCCGAGGATACGGCGATGATGCAGGCGCTGTATTCACGCTCGGCCACTTCCGTGACCGAGCATGTGGCTAAAGTCAAACAATCCGGCTCGGGCAAGTTTATGGAAAAATATTATGTCGGCTACGGCCACGCCTCCATCGCCGACTGCGGTTCCACCACCATTTTTATTGAGGGGGTTTCCATGCTCGTGGCCAAGGCGGTGGAAGATTGGCCGCTTTATTCCGGTCAGGAAACCAGTTCGCGCTATATTGATTTCGCGCGCCAACCGATCATTGATCCGCTCAGCACCCAACTGTCAAGGACTGTCCTTGACAGTTGGGTGGAGTTTTACACTGCCAGTCAGTCGATTATGACTGAACATTTACGTCTCAAATACCCGCGCCGGCCGGATGAAGACGAAGCCGTGTACGAACGCGCGGTCACCGCGCGCACTTTTGACATTCTCCGCGGCTTTCTGCCCGCCGGCATTACCACCCAATTATCTTGGCACACTAATTTGCGTCAGGCCTGGGATAAACTGGCGCTCTTGCGGCATTGGCCTCTGTCCGAGGTTCAAGAAACAGCCAAGCTCATTCACGCTCAATTGCAGGCGAAATATCCGTCCAGTTTCAGCCATCAACTTTATGACGAACAGGAAAAATATTGGCGGTATTTGGGCGAGAAGCATGCTTACTATTTAAAAAATCCGCCGGCTGACGGAACTGGCGATTTTTCCGCCGCCACCAACATCAAACCGTCTGCCCTTAATATCTATCGTGATATTTTAAATAAACGTCCGCCCAAAACCAACTTGCCGCACTTTTTAACCCAACTCGGTACTTGCACTTTTAACTTTCTACTTGATTTCGGTTCCTTCCGCGATTTGCATCGCCATCGCAACGGCGTTTGCCGGATGCCGTTGTTGACGACGCGCTTCGGCTTCAATTCTTGGTATCTTGAACAATTGCCGGTTGATTTGAAACAAACGGCGATAAAATTAATCAAAGACCAAAAGATAACGATTTCTAAACTGGAGGCCAAAAGTTCCAAACTAGAAGCTCAATACTATATCGCGATGGGTTTCAATGTCCCTTGCCAAGTAAGTTACGGTTTGCCGCCAACGGTTTATGTGGTGGAATTGCGCTCGGGCAAAATGGTGCATCCGACGCTCCGCCGCGTCGCGCATAAAATGGATAAATTTTTGCGGCGCAAATTTCCATTTCTCCAACTCCACTCCGATCTTAATCCGGACGATTGGGACATCAGAAGAGGGAAACAGGATATTCGGGAGAAAAACAATTTATGAAAGACCAACAGATTGAACGATTGATAGTGGCTGAAAAAAAACGACAGAAACAGGTGATCAATTTAATCGCCTCGGAGAATTACGTATCGCACGATGTGCTCGCGGCGCTCGGCTCGGAGCTGACCAATAAATACGCCGAGGGTTATCCGGAACGTCGTTATTACGGCGGCAATGAAATTGCGGACAAAATTGAAAATCTCTGCCAACAGCGCGCGTTGAAATTATTTGACTTAAAGCCGGCGGACTGGTCGGTGAATGTCCAGCCGCTGTCCGGTTCGCCGGCGAATCTGGCCGTCTACTTGGCGCTGGTGCCGTCCGGCGGAAAAATTATGGGGATGAGTTTGGCCCACGGCGGTCATCTCACACACGGACATAAAGTTTCCATCACCGGTAAATTTTGGACCCCAATCCCTTACGGTGTTTCTCGCGCGACCGAACAACTTGATTATGAAAAAATTAAACAAATCGCCAGGCGCGAAAAACCCGCTTTGATTGTAGCGGGGTACACCGCTTACCCGCGAATTATTGATTGGCAAAAATTCCGCGTGATTGCCGATTCGGTCGGCGCTTATCTGATGGTAGATTTGTCGCACTTAGCCGGTCTCGTGGCCGGCGGCGCTTATCCGAGCCCGTTTGAATTTGCCGATGTCGTAACCACCACCACCCATAAAACTTTACGTGGGCCGCGGGCGGCGTTGATTTTTTCGCGGCGGGTTAACGCAACAAAAGCCGCCTCGCTTGACCAGCCGGCGCCGCGTCTTGATCAACTGATAGACAAAGCGGTTTTTCCCGGTCTACAAGGCGGGCCGCACTTGAATCAAATCGCCGCGACCGCCGTAGCCTTGGCGGAGGCGACTCGGCCCGAATTCAAAAAATACGCCGGACAGGTGGTGAAAAACGCGCGGGCGCTGACGGCGGAACTGACTCGTCTCGGCTGGCGTTTGGTCGCCGGCGGCACGGATTCGCATTTAATTTTGGTTGACCTTTGGTTGAACGGAAAAGGAATTTCCGGCAAGGTGGCAAGCGAACTTTTGGAACGCGCCGGCATCATCGTCAATAAAAATACGATTCCGTTTGACTCTCGTTCGCCAGCTGACCCCTCTGGTATTCGGCTCGGGACCGCGGCGGAAACGACGCGCGGAAAGAAAGAAAAAGAAATGGTGCGAATTGCGCGGCAAATTGATAAAATTCTAAAAAATGTCCCGAAGTAAAAAAGGCAAATTTATCGTCATTGACGGCGGTGACGGCGTCGGCAAAGGCGCGGCGATTGAATTTTTGAAGGAAAAGTTTGCCGGCCAGCCGGTGATTTTTACCCGCGAGCCGGGCGCGACGGCGGCCGGCGAGCGCTTGAGAGAAATTTTACTGGCCGACACTTCTTCGTTTAATCCGCTGTTTGAATTATTGTTGTTCGCCGCTGACCGCGTTGACCATCTGACGCGAATTGTCCGGCCGGCTCTGCGGGCCGGACACAATGTGGTTTGCGACCGTTTCGCCGGTTCCACCTTTGCTTATCAAATTGTGGCCAATCAATGTTCTGATTTGCGACCCATTTTTCAAATCTTGCACGATTATATTTTAGCTGACACCAAACCGGATTTATATCTGATTTTGGATCTTGATCCGAAAATCGCCGCCCGCCGGATTAAAAGTCGCGGTCAGCCGACGACTGGTTTTGACGAACAGAGTCCAACTTATCATCGGCGCGTGCGCCGCGGTTTTTTGGAATATGTTAAAAATCGGCCGCATAAAATTATTGACGCCAGTCAATCGCTAGCCCAAGTTCAAACCGAAGTTTGGCAGGCAGCCCGCCAGGCTCTAAACTTAAAATCATGATGTCGGAGATTAAAAAATTTATCAGCCAAGCTTTAACTATTCTGAACTTTACTTCGGTGGATTTTACCGTCTCGCCGCCGGCCGATTTAAATCACGGCGATTATTCAACCAATGTCGCTTTAATTTTAGCCAAAATAAATCATCGGCCGGCGAAGGAAATTGCCGAAAAAATCGTCAAACAAATTTTTAACGTTAATTGGTTAAGTCGGGTAGAGGTGGCCGATCCGGGTTTCATTAATTTTTATTTATCCACCGATTTCTTGTTGGAAAATTTGCGCGCGATCTTAAAACAAGAATCAGCTTATGGCCGCGGCCGCGCGCGGCAAGGACAGAAAATCATTATTGAATATACCGACCCTAATCCATTTAAAGAATTTCACATCGGCCACCTGATGTCTAACACCATCGGCGAAACCATCGCGCGCTTGATTGAATTTCAAGGGGCGACAATTAAGCGCGCTTGCTATCAAGGCGATGTCGGCTTGCACGTGGCCAAAGCGATCTGGGGCAGTCAAAAGTTAAAAATAAAAAGTGTTGGAGAAATAAAAAATTGGGGACAAGCTTATACGTTCGGCGCCGAAAAGTATGAGGCGGACACGATCGCCAAGCAGGAGATTAATGGATTGAACCGGAAAATTTATGACCGCAGCGATTCGGCGGTTAATCAACTTTATGATCAGGGCCGGCGAGTGAGTCTCGATTATTTCGAGATGATTTATCAGCGTCTCGGCACCAAGTTTGATTATTATTTTTTTGAGAGTGAAACTAGCGGTCTTGGTAAAAAATTAGTGGAAGAAAATATCGGTCAAATTTTTGAGCGGAACGACGGCGCCGTCATTTTCCGCGCGGAAAAGTATGATCCGCAATTACACACCCGCGTTTTTTTAACCAAAGAAAATCTGCCGACTTACGAAGCCAAAGAATTGGGTTTGGCTAAAATCAAATTTGACCGGTTTGCTTACGACCAATCAATCGTTCTGACCGGCAATGAGGTAAATGATTATTTCGCGGTGGTGTTGAAAGCGCTGACTTTGGTTTTTCCTGAATTGGCGGCCAAGACCGTGCATTTGGGACACGGGATGTTGCGTTTGCCGAGCGGTAAAATGTCCTCGCGTACCGGCACTGTCATTGCGGCGGAAAATTTATTGGCGGAAATTAAAACCACCATGAGTGAAAAAATCGCCGCCCGTAATTTTAAACCCGAAGAGGGCGATAAAATTACCGAGGCGGTGGCCGTGGCGGCGATTAAATATTCCATTCTCAAGCAGGCGCTCGGCCGCGACGTGATTTTTGATTTTGCCAAATCACTCTCATTTGAAGGCGACGCCGGTCCGTACCTCCAATATACTTTAATTCGCGCGCGCGCCGTGCTTAACCAAGCAGTGGTGGAAAATATTTCTGCCGATTTCAAACAAATACCGGACGAGATTACTGAATTGGAACATCAACTTTTTCATTTTCCCGAAGTGGCCGCCCGGGCCGCCAGACTTTATGCTCCCAATCTTTTGGTCACTTATCTCACCGAACTGGCCGCCACTTTTAATCATTATTACGCGACGAAACAGATCATCGGTCCTGACACCGGCGCGCCGTATCGGTTGGCGCTCACGCAAGCCGCGGCCACCGTGCTCGCCAACGGTTTAGAGTTATTGGCAATTCCTGTTCCCGAGCGGATGTGATATTGCCCGACAAAATATACTTTAAAAATCGGAAAGAAAATGTTACCATTCGCCGCAAATGACGGAATCAAACGACCGGTCGGACTTAGCCAAACGGGAGGAAGAAATTCTGAAGTTTTGGCGGGAAAATAAAATTTTTGAAAAAAGTTTGGCCAAACCGGCGCCGCGTGGCGACTTTGTTTTTTATGAAGGACCGCCGACCGCCAACGGCCGGCCGGGGATTCACCATTTAGCGGCGCGCGCGTTCAAGGATTTGATTCCCCGTTTCAAAACCATGCAGGGTTATCGGGTGCGGCGCAAGGCCGGCTGGGACACTCACGGTTTGCCGGTGGAATTGGAAGTGGAGAAGACCCTGGGATTGAAATCAAAAAAAGAAATTGAACAGTATGGTCTGGCTAAATTCAACGTCCAATGCCGGGAAAGCGTCTGGAAATATCTAACCGATTGGCGCCGCTTCACGGAACGGATCGGTTTTTGGCTGGAACAAAATGACCCTTATGTGACTTACGATGCCAAATACATAGAATCGGTTTGGTGGATATTGAAACAAGCGGCCGATAAAAATCTGCTCTATCAAGATTATAAAGTCGTGCCCTGGTGTCCTCGTTGCGGCACGGCGCTGTCCAGTCATGAATTGGCGCAAGGTTACGACGAAGTAACGGATCAGGCCGTGTTCGTAAAATTTAAAGTCAAAAATCCGGAAAAACACGGTTTACCGGCTAACACTTTTCTTCTCGCTTGGACGACAACGCCATGGACTCTGCCAGGCAATGTAGCGTTGGCGATCGGCGAAAAAATTGAATACGCTATTTTGGAAAATGGCGACGAACATCTGATTGTAGCGTGGAAATCCGCCGCCCTCACTCCTTCGGACTCCGCCACTGGCGGAGTGGCCAGTCGTTTCGGGCGACGGATTTCCACCTTACAGTTAATCGGCCTTGAATACGAACCACTTTATAATTTTCCTCAATTGCAAAATGATAAATCTCATCGCGTCTACGCCGCCGATTTTGTGTCCATTGAAGAGGGAACGGGCATCGTTCACACGGCGGTAATGTACGGCGCCGATGATTTCAAACTTGGCACCGAAATTGGTCTGCCCAAACATCACCTCGTGGCCACCGACGGTACGTTTATCGCTGGCACGCCGTGGGCTGGCCAATTCGTCAAAACCGCCGATGCGGCGATCAGCGCCGACTTGAAACAACGCGGCTTATTATTCAAACAGGAAAAAATCACCCACACTTATCCGTTTTGCTGGCGTTGCCGGACGCCGCTCATCTATTACGCGCGGGATTCTTGGTTTATTAAAATGTCGGTGTTGCGGGAAAAATTATTGGCGGCCAACGAAAAAATAAATTGGGTGCCGGCCCACATTAAACACGGCCGTTTCGGCGAGTGGCTTACCGAAGTCAAAGATTGGGCGATCTCGCGCGAACGTTATTGGGGAACGCCGCTACCGGTTTGGTCTTCAAAGGACAAGACAGAAACTTTAGTCATCGGCTCACTTGAAGAACTAAAAAAACATACGAAAAAATCCGGCAATAAATATCTGGTGATGCGTCACGGCGAAGCGGAGCATAATGTCTCAGGCATAATAAATTCTGGCGATCGCCAACTCTATCCTTTGACCAAACTGGGCCGCGAGCAAGTCCGGACCGCCGCGGCTGGCCTGCGCGCGGCAAAAATCACCCGCCTCTATGCCTCGCCCTTTCGGCGGACGCGCGAATCGGCGGAAATCATCGCTGACGAACTCGGCCGGCCGCGCGCCAAAATAATTTTTGACGAACGTCTGCGGGAATTTGATTTTGGAAAATTTGACGGCAAACCTTTTGCGGAATTTCTGGCCTATGAAGAAAAACAAATGCTAACTTACGCTGACCAAGCCCCCGACGGCGAAAGTTATTTGGAAACCAAACGCCGCTTCGGCGATTTTATTTATGAACTGGAAGCGAGGATGGCCAATGAGACGATTCTCATCGTGACTCACGGCATCGGGCCGGAAGTATTGGAGGCCATTATTCGCGGCGCCGCTGCAACCGAATCAAAAAAAATTATTGATACTTTTAGTCCGCCCGTGGCGCAACCCTGCGAATTGACCTTTGTGCCTTTGCCGCATAACACTGACTACGAGTTGGATTTGCACCGGCCGTTTATTGATGAATTAGTGGTGCTTGGTGATTCCGGTCAAGAACTAAAACGCGCGCCGGAAGTGCTGGATGTCTGGTTTGATTCCGGCGCGATGCCATTGGCGCAAAACCATTATCCTTTTGATTTCGCTCAAGGCCAACCTTTCTCTGGACAAAAATTATCTTATCCGGCCGATTACATCTCCGAGGCCATTGATCAGACGCGAGGCTGGTTTTACACTTTATTGGCCGTCGGTGTATTACTTGATTGGGACGCGCCGTATAAAAATGTAATCTGCCTCGGGCACATTCTTGATGCCGCCGGCAAAAAAATGTCTAAATCAGTCGGCAATGTCGTTGACCCTTGGTTAATGATAGATAAATACGGCGCCGACACTCTCCGCTTTTGGATGTATTCCATCAACCAGCCCGGCGAAGCGAAAAATTTTGATGAAACCAGCGTTAACGAAGTGGTGAAAAAAATGTTTAATCCGCTGCTCAATGTCGTTTCTTTTTACGAACTTTATGGCGTCAAAAATTTGGCGGAGAAAGTATTTTCCCCGGTGGCGCCTCTTGATCGTTGGCTAATTGAATTATTGGTAGAATTGATTAAGCACGTCACCGTCCAGCTAGAGCATTATCAAATCACGGAAGCCGCTCGCGCTCTGAAAGATTTTGTAACCGACTTATCGCAATGGTATGTTCGCCGCTCGCGTGATCGTTTCCGGAGTGATGATTTATCCAAACGGCAAGAAGCCAGCGCTACGCTCCATTTCGTCTTAACTGAATTGGCAAAATTGCTTGCTCCTTTTATGCCGCTGCTCGCGGAAGATATTTATCAAAGAATTAATTCAACAAATAAATTTGAGAGCGTGCATTTAACCGGCTGGCCGAAAGCCGAAAGTTTGAAGTTTAAAGAGCCGAACGGGAAATTATTGGAAACAATGGCCGAGATCAGACGATTGGCGTCGCTGGCGCTGGAATTGCGTTTGCGGGCGGGAATAAAAGTGCGCCAGCCGCTGGCGCGCTTGACCTTGCGGGATTCGGGGAACCGGCCGCCGCCGGCATTGCTGGATTTACTTAAAGACGAAGTAAATGTCAGAGAAGTGACCATCAATTCAAAATTAGCGGTGGAAATTGAATTAGATCTTATTATCACGCCGGAATTGAAGATTGAAGGCCAGATCAGAGAAATGGTGCGGCAAATTCAGGATCTCCGCAAGCAATTTGGTTTAAAGCCCGGACAATTAGCCACGCTTAAAGTTTCGGCCAAACATGATAGTCGAAAACTGATTGAACAACAAATGGAAAAACTGAAACAGGCGACCAGTTTAAGTCAGATTGAATTTGAAAACTCCACCGATGTCCCACTGGCTCTATCATACTGAGGGCCTGATTTTAACCGGTTGGCCGAATGGCGAAACCGGACGGCGGTTTGATATTTTTACCGATCGTTTGGGACGAATCACCGCCCAGGCAACCGGCGTGCGCGAACTCAAATCAAAACTCCGTTACCATCTTCAAGAGTTGACGGCCGTGCGAATCTCGCTGGTCCGCGGCCGCGGCGACTGGCGGATCGTGTATGCCGAAACGATCCAAGTAAAATCTTTTAATTTAACTGAACGGCAAACTATCGCGCGCCTTTTCCAATTGCTCGCGCGACTGATCATTGACGAGGGTCGTCGCCGGCCGGTCTGGCAGGAAATTTTTAGCGCTTATCATTTTTTCTCGCAAACTTCACTGACGACGACTGAACTAGCCGATTTTGAACTATTAATCGTCTGGCGGATTTTGACCGCCCTCGGTTATTGTCAAGCCTCGCCGCCGCTGACTCCGTTTGCGACCGCGCCTTGGTCTCAAAAATTGATTTCAGATTTTAACGGCCACCGCCAAGCCGCTCTGTTGGTCGTTGAACAAGCCCTCTATCACAGCCATTTGTAATGTGATATAGTAAAAATATGGCGAAGCAGTTACCACTTATCGTGGAAAAGGATGAAGACGGCATTTATGTCGTTGAATGTCCGCTTTTTGACGGTTGTTATAGCCAGGGTCAGACGATCGATGAAGCACTCAAAAATATCCGCGAAGTATTGGCACTGGTTGTGGAAGAAGAAAAAGGTCGCCAGACTTTTAATTCATATCTACCGCAAGAGTTGAGTTTCCATACCCTCTTTTTATAATTTATGTCGCAGTTACCGATTCTTTCTGGTAAGGATATTATTAAGGTTTTGGAACGAATTGGTTATCATCGGGGTAAACAGCGAGGTAGTCATATCCGATTAACGCATTCTGAATTTAGGTCGGTAACTGTGCCAAATTATCCATCGGTCAGCCGTGGCCTCTTGAGAAAAATTTTACGCGATGCTGAGTTATCACCGGCTGAATTTATAAAAATTGTAAAACAATAATATGCCAAACACCAAACGCGGTTTTGGGGAAGTAGGAATTATTATAGTAATTTTAATCGCGCTCGGTCTCGGGATTTATCTCTGGAGTCGGAAATCCGCGCCGCCGGATACAAAACAACCCGCGCGTTTCAACTTAACTTACCCAATTGGTGGAGAAATATTTAAGATTGGGCAGAAAGTTCACATAACATGGAAAAACAATAAAAATTATTCTGTTATCAGTATACAAATTGTTGTAAAAACCAAAAGCGAATGCCCCGCTTACACTAATAATGGCTCAATGGGATCATGTCGGGGCTATGAAATATATCGTGGCCCAAACAATGGATTTTTTGATTGGACTGTTCCTCCTGAATATCCCAGAGAGGGAGGATATCTTATCCGTCTCCGGCCAGACAGTGGAAAGGAGCCAGCCTATAATCTAAATGTTCCGGATGATGGCACTGACGAATATAGCGGATTTATTACTCTAACTCGATAAAATGCGCTGATATCAAGTATCAAGATAAAATTCATGGCCGCGCCTTGGTCTCAAAAATTGATTTCAGATTTTAACGGCCACCGCCAAGCCGCTCTGTTGGTCGTTGAACAAGCCCTCTATCACAGCCATCTTTAAATTGCATCAGAAAAAATCGCGTGGTATAGTTTAGAAGATGAATACAATAACTTTAACCAAAACTAAATATCAGGAAATTTTGCGTAATCAATCAGATTTTGTCAGGGAATTGCGTCAACTTAAATCGGCGGTTAAAATTGCTTTAGCCGATGAAGTGACTGATCGGGTTAAGGCCAGATTGGAGAAACAATCAAAGATTATGGATCGCGGCGGGGGAAAAAGATTCAAATCAATGCGCGCGTTTAGCCAATACCTCAAGGGTCTCTAATCGGTTATGGTCGAACAGCGATATTTTCTTGATTCTTCACCCGATTTTGAAAAAAAGATTAGGAAACTTAAGAGGCAAGATCCAATTTTGGTGAAGAGATTGACGCAGCAAGTGGCTAAAATTTTGCGGGAACCGATTTTGGGTAAACCCTTGAGGAATGTTTTACGAAATTGCCGCCGTGTTCAGGTTGGCTCTTTCGTGTTGATTTATGAAGTAACTGAATCGGCGGTTCGTCTGCTTGATTTTGACCATCATGACTGAATTTATAAATTTCTTAGTTAACTCAAACCCCTCTATCACAGCCATTTGTAATGTGTTATGATTAAAACAATATGATGAACATAAAAAATGGTTTCATTGGTGTAGGGATTATAATTATTGTCTTAGCTATTCTCGGTGGTGGCGCTTATCTTTGGAGTCAAAAATCTGTGTCAAATTCTCCTGATATTTTTGCAGATGTTCCGATGCCGGCAGATGTTAACGATTGGAAAATTTATCGCAATGAACAATACGGTCTCTCAATAAAATATCCGCCAGCTTGGCGCCTGACAGGAAAAACTTCAGACGCCAGAGGGGCGGGAGCTCTGGTTATTTTTGATAGCGGGGCAGGGGAAATAGGGATCAACTCCATGGGCGACAATTTGAATTTTAGCGACCGACCACCGGGAACGACAGCTGAAGAAATTGAACGCTCTAAAATGGGGTTGGATCAATTCATGAATATGCTGAAGAAAAACGATTCTATGCAGGTCAAGAAAAGTTCCTTAAATGGTTATAACGCCTATGAAGTAACTGGAACGGCAAAAATTGGGGTTGCTTACCCGATAGATTATAAAGGTCCCACCGAGCCGCCGGTTGATACAATTGTTCCTCTTTCCATTTTTGTTGAAAATGTTGAAGAAGAAGTTTTTTCAATCATTTTTTGGGCCCGCGCGGCGCGAACTAATCTGACTATCACTGAAAAACAATTTCTCTCTACCTTTAGTTTCAGTCAGATGACACTATAATACTGATGCCGTATGGACAGTTATGAAGCGGATAAAATTGAACGATTAAAACAGAGGCTTTACACGCCGCGGGAAAATTTAACTGCCGTCCGGCGCGGCGAGCTTTCGCCGCGCGCGGCGGCTGAAACGCCAACTTGGTCGGCGCCGGAAACCGAAATCTCGCCGCCGAAAAAATTTTGGTCGCCCCTCACCATCATTTTTTTTGTATCCTTGATTTTTTTTCTGGCCGCCGTCGGGACGGCCGTCTATGTGCTTTATCGTGGCAATAATGTGGTTTCGCCGGCGAATGTAGAATTGACAATCGCCGGGCCGGTGACCGTTAAGGCCGGCGAAGTGGTGACTTTGCAAATATTAATCACTAATCATAATCCGACGGCGCTGGAATCAGTTGATTTAATTGCCGAATATCCAACCGGCACGCGCGCCCCGGCCGATTTCGTCACGCCGCTCACGCGCAGTCGCTGGTCGCTTGGCACCATCAGTGCCGGTGGCGCTGCCGCTCAAACGATCAAGGCGGTTGTCTTCGGTGAAAAAACAGTTGAACGGGAAATCAATTTAAAAATTGAATTTCGATTGGCCGATTCCAACGCTATTTTTGATCGGACCGGAGTTTACCGTTATACCATCAGTGATTCGCCGTTGTCTCTAACCGCCGATTGGCCGACCGAAGTGAACGCCGGTCAAATTTTAACTCTGACCTTGGAACTTACCAACGAGACCGCTTCGCCACTCGAAAATTTGGCGGTGAAAAGTGATTGGCCGCCCGGCTTCGTCTTCCAGACGTCGGTCCCCCCCGTCACCGGCGGTAATTTTTGGCGCTTCGGCAATTTGGCCCCGGGGGCGCGCCGCCGCCTGTCCATCACCGGTCTGATTGACGGTCAAGATGAGGATGTAAAATCTTTCCGTTTTTCCGCCGGTTCGGCGCTAACCGCCGGCGTTTCCAGCGACATTGATTTGGTTTACGGTGAACTTTTCCGGACGATGACGATTAAACGGCCGGCGATCAGTCTGGCTTTAGTCTTGAATGGTACGCCGGCGGCCGGCGAGCAGGCGGTGTCCAGCAGTGAATTATTGCGTGCGGATATTACCTGGGCCAATAATTTGCCGACGGAAGTTTCCGACGGCCGGATTGAAGTGCAGATCAAAGGCGCGGCTTTGGATAAACGCTCGGTGTCCACCGCCGACGGTTTCTGGCAATCAGCCGACAATTTAATTATTTGGCGGGCAAACACCAAGCCGACGCTCGGTCGGATCGCCGCCGGCGCGAGCGGTCAAGTTAGTTTTACTTTTTCCACCCTGCCTTTAACCGGAACAAACCAAAACTGGCTGGAAAATCCCAGTCTGGAACTGGCCGTCCGTTTCACCGGCCGACGGATTGCCGTCGACGCGCCGGATGAATTGGTGGAAACTAAAGTTGCCAGCCGACTTAAAATCAATTCGGTTTTACAATTAGCCGCCGCGGCCTTTTATCATGACGGGCCGTTCACCAATTCCGGCCCTCTGCCGCCCAAAGTTGATGAAGAAACTACTTACACGATTGTTTGGACGGTCGTCAATTCTTCCAACGCCGTGCGCGAGGCGACGGTGAAAGCCACCTTGCCGACTTATATTCGCTGGTTGAACGCCGTCTCGCCGGCGAGTGAAAAAATTATTTTTAACGAAACGACCGGCGAAGTAATCTGGAATCTCGGCGTCGTGGAAGCCGGCCGCGGTCTGGCCACCGCCGCGCGCGAAGCCGCTTTCCAAGTCGCTTTTCGTCCGAGTCTCGGTCAAGTTGAGCAAACACCAATCCTTTTAACCGCGCCAACTCTTACCGGCACCGACACTTTCACCGGCGAAACTTTGACTTACGCGCGCCGCGCGCTGGATATTCGTTTGACTAATGATCCCAATTTTCGCCCGGGTGACGAACGGGTGGTTAATTAAATTATGCCTGATCAAACCGACGCTAAACTGGAAAAAATTGTGGCGCTCTGCAAACGCCGTGGTTTTGTTTATCAAGGATCGGAAATTTATGGCGGTTTTGCCGGCACCTGGGATTACGGACCGCTCGGTGTGGAATTAAGGCGGAATGTCGTCGAAGCCTGGACTAAGGCCATGACTCGTGAACATGAAAACATTACTATGATTGACTCCAGTATTTTCACCTCCGGTAAGGTGTGGCAGGCCAGCGGCCACGTCTCGGGTTTTTCCGATCCGTTGGTAATTTGTCAGGGCTGTCATAACAAGTATCGCGCAGATCATCTTTTGGAAAATATCGGCGCCGTCGCGGACGAAAAAATGGCCGAGGCGGAAATCAATAAATTGTTTGACGAACGCCGCCGCGATCTGGTTTGCCCCAATTGCGGCCAGAAAAATTTCGGCCGGGTGGCGGCCAAAAATCTCCTGGCGACGGCCACACTCGGAATGTTTGAAGAAAGCGATGAGCCGGTTTACTTGCGCGGCGAAACGGCGCAGGGTATTTATATCAATTACAAAAATATCCTTGATTCCGGTTTCTATGCCGTGCCTTTTGGCGTCGCCCAGATTGGCAAAGTTTTTCGCAATGAAATCAGTCCGCGGCAGTTTCTTTTCCGCAAACGAGAGTTTGAGCAGATGGAAATGCAGTATTTTGTTCAGCCTCAAGCGGCGCCGGCGACTTATGAAGAATGGAAAAGAGAACGAATGTCTTTCTATGATCGTTTAGGAGTGGCTCAAACCAAATTGCGCTGGCAACAACATGAGAAGATGGTTTTCTACGCCCGGGATGCCTGGGATATTCAATACGAATTTCCTTTTGGTTGGAATGAACTTGAGGGGGTCCATTACCGCGGGGACTACGATCTGACCCAGCATCAGAAATTTTCCGGCGTTGATCTGTCGGTGCTTGACGAAAAAACCGGCCAACGATTCATTCCCCATATCGTGGAAACTTCCGTCGGCTTGGATCGTCTGATTCTAATGTTGCTCGCCGACGCTTATGATGAAGATGAAATGGGCGGGGAAAAACGCGTTGTCTTAAAATTGGCGCCGAATATGGCGCCGGTCAAGGCGGCCATCTTTCCTCTTTTGCGAAACAAACCGGCGCTGGTTGATAAGGCCAGGGAAGTTTATCGGCAGATTAAACAAACGGAAACCAGATTGATAATGTTTGACGACAACGGCAACATCGGCAAACGTTATCGCCGGCAGGACGAAATTGGCACGCCCTATTGCGTCACGATTGATTTTCAAACCTTTGAAGACGACACCGTTACCGTGCGAGCCCGCGACACGGGCGAGCAGGAACGGGTAAAAATTGTTGAATTATTAACACACCTCAACTGATAACAAAAAACGCCCCGATTTTTGTCAGCAGACAAACATCGGGGCGTTACGGCTGATCGTGGCATAAACTAGCCGCCACCAGCCGCGACCATCGCCACAATGGCCCGCTCGGACAGTTCGGCCAAAACTAAACCGGCCACTGTCAGTACCGCCAAAAAGGCCAAAGAACAACATATCCACCTTTTTGTCCTCATAACTTTCTCCTTTCTGGCCTCTATGTTATCATAAGTGAGTGAAAAAAGCAAGAGCTTTAATCGTCAGTTTTTTTCTGATTATTTCGGCGATTATTTTAGTCCAGTCAGTTGAAGCACAGTCAGCCTGTCCCGTCGGCTATTTTCAGTATGGTGATTTTTGCTGCAATAACGATCCGCAATCTGAAAAACCTGGCAGCGCCGTTGGCCGGAAGTTTTGCCAACCCCAAATTACCGGTTGCCAGGCCAGTGGTGGTTTATTCTGTTCGGCCAGCACCAGAAATGCTTGTTGTTCAACCAGTAAAGTTTGCGGCACAGGGACAGTCTATGGGGCGGAAGTGGCCGTCTGTGTTCCGCCGCCTCCGCCAACCGGCGGTTCAACCTCCGTTTGTTCGCCAAAATCACCGGGCTATATCGGTCGAACCAAGGATGGGAAAAATGTTTGTTGCGGCGCCAACGAAGAGGCCGGCCCGGCCGGCCACGGTCTCGGCATCAATACTCCTTATTGCCAGCCGAAGCGCGCGGCGGCCTGCGCGCCCGGCGAACAATTCATTCAAGGCGCCGACAAATACGATAATGAAAAACGTTGTTGCCCGACCAATACCGCGCCGACGCGCCATCCCAACGGAATGCCTTTCTGCGCCAAATTAAATCTGCCGAGCATCTCCATCACCAGCCCCGCCACCGACCAACAATCGGTCGCCGGTTCTTTCCCTCTATCCGCGGCTTTCACCGCTGTCCCCAATAGTTCCATTACCGCCGTCCAATTATTTATTGACAATAAATTTGAACGGCAAAGTTCCGCTAGTCCGTCTTCCCCTTGGACCGTCAAACTTCAGACTTGGAAACTAGCTCCCGGTCCGCACGCCATTAAATTTGTCGTCACCGACAACCTCAACCGCACCGCGAGCGCCGAGCGGCTCATTAACGTTGCCGCCGAAACTACACCACCAACCGTAAAATTCATCTCACCTTCACTGGGAACGATTGCCGGCGACCGGCCAGTCAATATTTTGGTCAGCGCTCAAGACGAAACGGGGATCGGCCAGTTCCAAGTTTGTCTTGACGGTTCGTGCAGTTGGACCTGTCCGACCACTTCTCCGACGGCCGGCGCCCTCGCGCGAACGATTCATTGCAGTGTCTCCATCCCAATCAGCCGGCTGTTTAAAGTTAATCCGCTAACCTCGGTGGTTACCGCCGTCGCTTACGATCAGGCTTACGAACCAAATCTCGGCGCGGTGGGGGTGGTGGTGCAGACGAATTAGTAACAATAGAAATTAGTGAAAATGAAAATTAGAAATAGACATAACATATTTTTATTTGCGATATTATTTTTAATCTGGTCATCAGTTCTTCCAAAACCAGCCGCCGCACAAGTCATTGACGCTTGCGTGCCGGGCGCTGGAGCTGCGGCAATTTGCCTAAACGGCTTGGCCGTACCATGTCGCGGCGACAATATTTGCATAAACGGAAAATGCCAGACTAAGGATACGGTAGGATGGAACAACTTTACCAATTTTGATCCTAAGCTCAAGACGATAATCTTTGTTCCAGGCGGCGGAGAACAGTCACCTAATCAGATTAGAGAACTTTATCGGCAGTCCGGAAACAAATTTAATTTTATTTACTTCCCTTACGATGCGACCCAAAAAACGGAAGTTTCAGCACTAGCTTTAAATAATTTGATCCAGAAAATCCTGATTACTTATCCTTATCAAGAATTTAAACTCGTCGGCCACAGTTTAGGCGCTCTAGTGATTAGAATGGCCATACTGCGAGCGAATGGATACACGCCTCAACTAGGCCAAGCCGTGAAAGACAACGAATTAGCGGCAGTTTACAGTCGCTCGGAATTTTACTCTGTTTCCGGACTAATCGGCGGGGATCATTATGCCTATAATTTCCCCCCACCGAGTTGGTTAGGACTAAGGTGGAGTGAACTCAATTCCAAGGACCCATCATCGCTTGTGAATTGGTTGTTTAGTGGAGCATTGGTAAGTGTCTTTAATGAAAAGATAAAAGGCTATCATAGTTTTGACTCGTTTGGTGATTCTCATCTCATTGAATTGGATAGTTGTCGCAATTCTGGCAAAAGTATTGATTTGGCCAACTGGTGTTATAGCTATCAATTAGGCAAATCGTCGGATCATATTAAATTTAATTTGATTGACGAGAGTCTAGATTCGACTAATCATCCGGGCTTTACGAATACCGAAGCCAGAGCGATACTTAATGGACTGGCAGTCGGTTTTGGCGCGGCTGATAAAAATTATTGTCAGAATAAGCAAGTTGCCTATCGCTTTGGCGGAACAATCTTTAAGGCGGACAACCCCGGGCATCTGGCCCTATTGGCTCACCCAACTATAGTCACCACCATCCTCGCCGACACGCCGACTGCCGTCCCAACCATCTTAATCACAAGCCCCCTTAAAGACGGCGATCCAGTTACTGACTTTTTCCCTTTGCGAGCCATTTTTACTGTGCCGGCCGGCAGTTACATCAAAGAAGCCAAACTATATTTCGACGGTAGTCCCAACTCTAACAAAACTTGGACGACTTCCGGTGTTTCTCAGGTAAAATCTCCTTTAGCTGCCACTCTCAAAACAGGGACCGCCTCCGGTTCCCATACCCTGAAGTTTGTCGTCACCGACAATCTCGGCCGCTTCGCGATTGCCGAACGGACTTTCACCATCGCGGCTGACGTTACACCGCCCGAAATTGAACTTTTATTCCCACCGCTCGGTCCGGTCAACACTGACACAGATGTGTTTATCAGGGTCAGGGCCAAAGATCAAAACGGCATCAGTAGCTTCAATATTTGCATTGATGGACAATGTTCAGACTTCCAAAACGCATTTGGTGGTCCGACAGCCTGCCCCACTACCATAGGGAGCGGTTGGGTGACTTGCTACACGAAGATTATCGCCAGTCAATTAAGTGATAAGAGTAAAGTTACAAAGTTTAGCGCCACAGCCTTCGATAAATCTCCTAACCTCAATAGAAACGTCCGCGCTTGGCAGATTACCACGGCGGGGGTCCAGTGATATAATAAATTAGCAAAAGTTAAAAGCGAGTTTTTATTAGGAATGAATTATGAATATGCAAAACAAAATCAAACGAGTCGCACTTTTGGGATTATTGACGATTATTAGTTTGGCCGCATTGTCCAACGTCCATCCGGTGTCAGCGGCCACGATCACTGAACTGACGGGCGCTGATTTGGCGCGGGAAGTAAGCTTGTTGACTGAACGACTGAATTTTTTGAAAAAACAATTAATCGAACAACAACTCGCAGCGAAAGGGCGAGAAGGGGGAGCGCTCACTACCATTGCCACCGAGTGTCTCAATCTGACGCGCGATTTGGCGCTCGGCGCTCGTGATACGGCAAGCAATGGCGAAGTGGCGGCGCTTCAATCGTTTCTTCGCGACACCGGCGATTATTTTTATCCGGGCCTTACCGGTTACTATGGCGGACAAACGCAAACTGCCGTGCAATCTTTCCAGCGCCGCGAGGGGATTGTTTCTTTCGGCCGTCCGGACACGACTGGTTACGGCGCGGTCGGCCAGGCCACGCGGGCGCGCATCCAAGCGATTAGTTGCGGTGAAGAAAATCTATCATCATCACGGGCTTCCATTATGATTTTTTCACCGCGCGAAGGAGATGCGTGGCCACAAGGAGAAACTCGAGAAATTCGATGGACTTCTAGCGGATCCATTGACAATGACAGAATGCAAATTGACCTCATTAATACTAGAGGTACCAGATATAGTCTAACGAATATTAGATTTATGGATGTTGGTGGTGAGGGTATTGTTAGAGGGACCAGGGTAACTATGCCACATCATATTCCAGTAGGTAGTTATCGTCTTAGAATTGCCAGTTTAGATCGTACCAACATTGACACCTACACTAATTATTTTCAGATCGTTGATCGCGGAATTACTCCATCCATTAGTTTTTCTTCACCATTGTCTAGTGCCACATGGTCGGCCGATTCTAGTCATATAATAAACTGGATCAATAATGATGATAAAATTTTGCCGTCTAATTGGGTGGCAATTAGATTATTGACCAATGATAATAATCTGGCTTCAGGATTTATGAATATACAGACGCTTAACGATGGTGTTGAAGCGGTTGATCTATCTAATGTGTCTTCTGGCAAGTATTATTTCCAGATCATTGGTCCGACTGATTACGCGAATCCGACATCATTTAATAGTGGTATATTTTCTATTGTTAATAATCAACAAATTACTCAACCTTCGACTCTCACTGTCAGTTCGCCACCAGCCAACACCCAATGGACAAATACCAACGGCCCGATCATTCAGTGGTCGTCAAACAATATTCCCGCCGGCAACTTAATAACAGTTGAACTTTTAACGCCGTCCGGCGGCAATGTCTCCGGCTTCAGCAGTTTTTCCACCGCCAACGACGGCAGTGAGTCCGGCCGCTTAACGAACTCCGCCGTCGCCACCGGCTGGTATTATTATCGTCTCTCCACAATGGTGAACGGCCAAACGATTTACGGCGGGTCGAGGATTTTTCAGTTCACCCAATCGGCGCAGGTAACCGAACCGACTCTTCGCGGATTCCGGATACAAGTAGTTAATCGGGCGACAAGCGTGGGATTGGCGGGTGTTGAGGTGAGAATTGACAGGGGAGGGACTTACATCACCAGTCCCGTAACCGGCAATGACGGTTATATTACAGCCATTCCTCTTCGCGTCGGCGAACAACATACTTTAACTTTAAGCAAATCGGGATACCGTCCTTATTCACCGATTCTCTTAACCATTCCGTCCGGTTCCGGCACCTACACCTACGGTACAATCTGGTTGGATCCGGAAACCGCGACTTTGCCGCCAACTTCGCCGACCACTTACCGAATTAGCGCCTCGGCGGCGACGGGCGGCACGATCTCACCCTCCGGTGTGATTACCGTTAACGCCGGCGCTTCACAAACTTTCGTCATCACCCCTAACGCCGGCTATCGGTTGAGCAATGTTTATGTTAATGGTTCCGTCGTTAGTGGCATCTCTTCGGCCGGCTACACTTTCTCTAATATTCAATCTAATCAAACTATTGACGCGAGATTTGTGGTGAATACTTCCGTCACCCACCCTCTGACGATCACTAAAATTGGCAGCGGCACGATCACCTCATCGCCAGCCGGCATCAACTGTGGAGCGACTTGTTCAACAAACTTTACTTCCGGCACGTCTGTGACCTTGACTGCCACTGCCGCTTCTGGTTACACCTTTGCTGGTTGGACCGGCGCTTGTGCCGGCGTCAGCACTTGCCCAATAACGATGGACAGTACGAAGTCAGTTACCGCGACTTTTAACGCCGCGGGAGTTACCACTTACACCTTGAATCTCATTACCAATCTCGTCAACGCCGGCACAATCACTAGAAATCCCAATCAAACCAACTATGTTCTTAACACTCAAGTCGCCGTTACCGCTAATCCGAATGCCGGCTACACCTTCTCCAATTGGTCCGGTGATTGTTCAGGCACCAGCGCCACTTGCACTCTCACGATGAACGGAAACAAAAGCGTAACGGCGAATTTTACGGCCAATACTCCCGCCGCCGTTCCCCATACTTTCCGGCTCCGCACGACTGATAGTTCAACCGGCGCAGTGGTCGTGGGCGCGGCGGTCTCCCTAATCGCCGCCGGCCAATCGCACACGCTTGGCCCGACCGACGCCAGCGGTTACTCATCCACCATCACCCTACCCGAAGGTACCACTTATTCCGGCACGGTCACCAAATCCGGTTATCAAAACCGCAATTTCGGCGCCCACCCTGTAACCAGCGCCTACGGCTCTAATTATGTATTAACGGTTGATCTGACACCGACCACTACACCGCCGCCCGCCACCTACACCCTCACGACTTACATCAATCCCGCCGGCTCGGGCACGATCGGTCGGAGTATTAGCGGAGTGACTAATTCTGGTCCCTACGCTTCCGGCGCCCTGGTTACTCTCGCCGCCAACCGAGACGAGGGCTACACCTTCTCCAATTGGTCCGGTGATTGTTCAGGCACCAGCGCCACTTGCACTCTCACGATGAACGGAAACAAAAGCGTAACGGCGAATTTTACGGCCGCCGCGCCGACCGCCGCCGATCTCATTATTTCCGCCCCCGTCACTCTCACCGTCAGTCCGACTTCGGTCAAAGCCGGCGGCGCGGTCATCTTGCCCGGCTGGTCAGGTAAGAACCAAGGCAACGCAGCAACCGGCGCTTTCACTAACGGTTTCTATTTATCCTCTGACGCCATCATCACCTCTACGGATACATATATAACAGGTAATAGTGTCAGCGGCGGTTTAGCGGCTGGCGCTTCTTTCTCAATCGGCGGCCCAACTCTCACCATTCCCGCCAATACGTCAGCCGGTTACTATTATATTGGTATTTTGATTGACCGTCAGAGCGTCATTGCTGAATCTAGTGAAAACAACAATTATAAAAGCGTCCGCTTGACCGTAACGCGGTAACAAAAGATGTGCTATAATGGAAACACATGAAAGACGGCGGTCAGTCGCTTGAGCTGAACATTAATTCGGCGACCATCATTCGGGTGGCTTTATGGCTCGTGTTTTTTTGGGTGCTCTACGTCATCCATAAATTGATTTTGGTTGTTTTGATTTCGGTTGTCATCGCGTCGGCGATTGAACCGGCCGTGCGTTGGTTCGGCCGATTCCGCGTGCCGCGAACGCCGGCGGTTCTGATTGTTTATCTTTTAGCTTTCATCTTGTTGTTTTCGTTGATTCCGCTCTTTTTCATCCCCGTCTTTGGCGATTTGGTGCAAATTTCCACCACCTTACCGGAAAGACTCAGCGCGCTCCAGTCTTTGGCCTTGCCGGATAGTTTTCTGTCATCCCTGATTCATTCCGATTACTTGGCCAATCTTTCAACCAATCTGCAGTCCGTCTTTGCCGGATTATCCAGCGGTTTTTTACAAACCGTCACGGCAATTTTTGGCGGCTTCTTCAGTTTTGTGATGATCGTCGTCATTTCATTTTATCTGGCGGTGCAGAATGACGGTATCGGCAATTTTTTGCGTCTCGTCACGCCGACCCGTTATGAGCGTTACATTATTAATCTTTGGCATCGCTCGGAAAAAAAGATCGGCCTTTGGATGCAGGGACAATTATTGCTCGGCTTGCTGGTCGGGGTGATTGTCTATTTAGGGCTGACAATTTTGCGGATTGATTATGCTTTGACTTTGGCGCTGATGGCGGCGATTTTTGAATTGATCCCGGTCTTCGGCCCGATTCTGGCCGCCGTGCCGGCGGTCTTGATCGGGTTTGCCGGCGGTCCAGCTTTGGGCCTGACGGTCGCCGGCTTCTACATCATTATGCAACAGTTTGAAAATCATCTGCTGTATCCGCTGGTGGTTAAAAAAATTGTCGGCGTGCCGTCAATTGTCGCTATTTTATCTTTAGTAATTGGCGCGCAATTGGCCGGCTTCTTGGGAATTATTTTAGCCGTGCCGGTCGCGACGATTCTAATGGAATTGCTCGGTGATTTTGAACAACGGAAAAAATTAGCGACGGAGAATGTCTGATCATCTTTATTTCACCACCACTCTGCCGTACGTTAACGCCGCGCCGCACCTCGGTTTCGCTTTGGAATTGGTCCAAGCGGATGTGATCGCACGCGCCGCGCGCCTGGCCGGTCAAGAAGTTTTTTTCAACACCGGCACCGACGAGCACGGTCTGAAAATTTTCCGCGCCGCCGCCGAACGGGGGATTGAGCCGGCAGAATATGTCGCCGTCGCCGCGGCGGAGTTTCGCCGACTGTTGCCGGCTTTAAATATCTTGCCGGACGCCAATTTTATCCGCACCAGTGACCCGTCTCATGTGGCGGCGGCGCAGGAATTCTGGCGGCGCGCGGCGCGCGCCGGCGATATTTACCAAAAAGAATACCAAGTTAAATATTGCGTCGGTTGCGAGTTGGAAAAAACCGAATCGGAGTTGGTAGACGACAAGTGCCTGCTTCACCCCAACCTGACGCCGGAGATTATTAAGGAGGAAAATTATTTTTTCCGTTTTTCCAAATATCAAGAAAAATTACTCGCTTTGTATCGCGAGCAGCCGGATTTTGTCGTGCCAGTCACCCGTTTAAACGAGATTGCCGCTTTTGTTGAAAGGGGATTGGAAGACTTTAGTATTTCCCGCTTGACCAGCAAGATGCCGTGGGGCGTGCCGGTGCCGGACGATCCGGAGCATACGATTTATGTTTGGTTTGACGCTTTAGTTAATTATATTTCAGCGATCGGCTGGCCGAGTGACAAGGAAAAATTCAAAACTTGGTGGCCGGTCATTCAGTTTGCCGGCAAGGATAACTTGCGCCAGCAGGCGGCGATGTGGCCGGCGATGCTGATGTCTGTCGGTCTGCCACCGCCGAGGCAGATTGTCATTCACGGTTTTATTAACAGCGGTGGTCAAAAGATGTCCAAATCGCTCGGCAATATCGTTGATCCCTTCGCTCTGATTGACGAATACGGCGCCGCCGCCGTGCGCTATTATTTACTCCGGCATCTTCAGCCGTTTGAAGACGGCGACTTCACGCCGGAAAAATTTAAAGCGGCTTACAATGCCAACTTGGCTAACGGATTAGGTAATCTAGTCTCGCGAGTGATGGCGCTGGCCGCGACTCACCTCAATTCACTGTCAAGGACTGTCCTTGACAGTGGTGAGGACAGTCCTTTCGTCTCCCAATTAACCCGTTACGAATTTAGTCACGCGCTTGATTTTATTTGGCAAAAAATTGAAAACGGCGATAAGTTTATCCAAGAAACAAAACCGTTTGCGCTAATCAAAACTAATTCAACACAAGCCAAAGCCGATATTGAACATTTAGTCAGTGAATTGTGGCAGATTGCTTGTTGGCTCGAACCATTTATGCCAACCACGGCTTCTACTATTAAAAATTTAATTCAAACCAACCAACCGCCAACGACCCCACTTTTCCCTAGGAAATAAGGCATATTTCTACCTATTGACTTTAATTACGACTTATGTATATAATATAACAGTTCTTTGTAATGTCGCGTTTGATAACGTGACCCCTGGTCCCACGGGCAGTGGGGAGTTTTCCGACTAGTAGTCGGGAAAGGAAGTGTATCGTGAAGTATGGCGATTTTACATTGGGACAGACAGAGGCGCTCATCAACAAGATCGGCGGGGTAGAGGGCGCTTTGAGATTATTGAAAGGAGAGGGAAGAGTCGTGTTCGATAACCTCCCTCCGGACGATCGGGAAGCGCGATTTGGCGGTGCCAAGAATGTCAAGCCAAAAATCTCCCACCTCTTGATTCCCGACCTTATCATCCCGGCCACGGACGGCCGGCAGACTCTCGCTCTGGCCAACGAAGTCTTCACTGGCGGGGTTGACCCCGATTTAAAGAATTGGGGTTGTAATCTCCCAGATGAAGCCAGACCGGAAACGGCGGTTAATGTTCACGAATTGATCGCCGACGCCACTTTCCAGCAGATGTTCGGAGAAGAGGGAGTTGGTCTGGATGAATTCTGTCTCACCCAGGGCCAGATCATCAAGTTCGTGACCGAATATCGCGAACATCTCCACCCCCAAGGTTACGCCACCTTCTTTCTATTTAAGAGTCACGGCGAGTTTTTCGTCGGGCGCGTCTCCTGGGTCGACGCTGGTCGCAGGCTGAAGGTGAACGTGAACCGCCTTTCGAACGGCGACGTGTGGAACGCCTCCGGCCGTCGTCGGTTAGTTCTCCCGCGACTGCCCCTATGATTCTTGACCCTGGAGACACTTTGTCTCTTGATCCCTCGGACCCTAAAAAAGTCCGGGGGATTTTTGTATATTATTATACCACATCAGTATTTGGGAGGCGTTTCCTCCCAGCATTTATAGCGGAGGATTTATTTATGATCGGAGGTTATAGAATTATGCTAAAATTATCAAAATGACCCTCATTGATATTCACGCCCATCTGCAATTTTCGCAATTTGCCAAAGATCGGAGCGAGGTGATTGCCCGAGCCAAAGAAGCGGAAATTGGCGTGATTAATGTCGGGACAGATTTGGAAACTTCACGCCAAGCCATCGCTTTGGCTGAAGCCAACGACGAAATGTGGGCGACGGTCGGAATTCATCCAACGGATCTGCCTGAACCCAGTCAAACGGAAAATGTGTTTGCCGAACTAGAAAAACTCGCTCGTCATAAACGAGTGGTGGCGATCGGTGAGTGCGGATTGGAAATTAGAGAAGGGAAATTTGATGTTGGCAGCGAAAACGGGAAAAGACAAATTGAAATTTTTGAACGACAGATTGAATTGGCAAAATTGGTTAAGAAACCGTTAATGATTCATTGCCGCAATGCTTATGCCGAACTCTGGTCTGTTTTAACCGCCGGCAATCACTCGCCGCCGGCCAATCTTCATTTTTTCGCCGGCGATTGGCCGACCGCCAAAAAATTTCTGGACCTCGGCTGCACTCTGTCGTTTACCGGCGTGATTACTTTTGCTAATCAATACGATGAAGTGATTAAAAAAATGCCATTAGAACAAATAATGGCGGAAACAGATTGCCCATTTGTGGCACCCTCGCCTTATCGCGGTCAGCGCAACGAACCGGCTTATGTGACGGAAGTGATAAAAAGGATCGCCTCATTGCGTCGCTCGTCGTTTGAAACGATGGCCAATACCGTTCTGACCAACGCCCGCCGCCAGTTTGCCCTCTGAACATTCTTATGCTACATTCAAATCAAATGCCGGAGGAAAACGAGACAGCAGAATTAAAACTGGGAGCTAAGCGGGTCTACGAAATAGGCTATCTTTTGTCGCCCTTGATTCCGGTTGAGGTCCTAGCCGAGCGGGTGGCTAAAAATTTCAAAGAGGTGATTATCGCCGCCGGCGGAGAAGTGATTAACGACCCGTTACCACAACATCTTACTCTATCTTATCCGATTAAAAAACAATTTGACCATCAGCGTCTGACTTTCAGCGAAGCGTTTTTCGGCGCTTTGCGTTTTAAAGTTGAGCCACCAACCGCCGAAAAATTGACCAAACAATTTAAAACCGCTCCCGATCTAGTGCGCTATTTATTAATAGAAATACCCAAAGCTATTCTCCTTGATGAAGAGCGTCTCAAAACCAAAGTTAACCAACTGCCACGGCCGGTCGGTGGCGCGAAAGGCGCTGATCCGGAAACGAAAGCACCGATTACCGAAGCGGAGATGGATAAAGAAATTGAACAATTATTAACCGTTGAATCCTAATGCTATGTATTTAAATAAAGCAATTATTATTGGTAATTTGACTCGCGATCCGGAATTGCGCGCTCTGCCGTCAGGCACGAAAGTGACAACTTTTGGCGTCGCCACCAATCGGGTTTGGAAGGACAAAACCGGCGTCAAACAAGAAGACGTCCAATTTCATAATGTGGTAGTCTTCGGCCAGCAGGCCGAAATTGTCAATCAGTATTTGCGCAAAGGCCAAACCGTGCTGGTGGAAGGTCGGATCCAAACTCGTAGCTGGGATGGTCAAGATGGACAAAAGAAATATCGCACGGAAATTGTGGCCGATCGAGTGCAATTCGGTCCCAAGGCGTTTGGCGGAGCCGCAGATAAAACCGGTTTTAATACCGCCGCCGCCAAGGCGTCGCCGCCGGCCGCGTCCGAAGAAATAAAAACCATTCAGTATCCGGCTGAAGAAGAAGTTAATCCGGATGACATTCCTTTTTAACTATGAAGCACTGTTATTTTTGCAACAATAATGTTCGTTATCCCGATTATAAAGAAATTGAAGTTTTGAAAAAATTTCTGGATCCGCACGCGCGCGTGGTCGGAAAGCGCCAATCCGGACTTTGCGCCGCCCATCAACGAAAGCTGACACTTGCTGTTAAACGCGCGCGCTTTCTCGCGCTCCTGCCCTTCAGCGCGAGCTAATTAAATGGCTCTATTAAGCCATTTTTTTGATTTTACTTATGATAACCCATCAAAAAGCTTGACAAGAAAACTGGTTCGTGTATACTAGAGGGTAGTTAAGTTGGGAAAAAACAAGCAGGGCAATCGGGCCCGGGTTGGTCATTGAAAAGAGGGCGCAGGTTCTTCAGGCTAGCAGAACCGTCGGCGCCAGTTTTAGATCGTGGTTTCGTAGTCTGGCAAATCGTCCCCCGAAGTTTCCTGCGGAAAATTGTGATGGGGTGGTATCCGCAAGAAGGGTGAGACGAGGATCGATTAAGGAATCCCATGCCTAATGCAGAGTTTGTTTGATTGTCTGTATTGGAGTTCAAAAACCGCCAAAAATTGGAAGGGCGCCAATCATTCTAGCCTCTTCCGGCTTATCTGGTAAGTTGCGAGAGATCGAAACCAGAATAAGCTGGAGAGACGAAATCACTTGATCGAATCTCTCTGACTTGCGAAAGCTTGGATCTGGGTATTGCAAAGTCACAGCATCGTTTTGTAAGATCCATCGGCAGCTTCGGTTGCCAACCCGCGCGTGTAGCCACACAGCGCGGTTTTCTTTTGCCCAAAATTATGATACTCTAATTTTTATGAAAACTTACACTTATACCATCAAAATTGATCCAGCTGAAGAGGGCGGTTATATTGTCACTGTTCCCGCTTTACCGGGTTGTTTCACTCAAGGAGAAAGTTATGAGGAAGCTATAGTTAATGCCGAAGAATGTGTGCAAGGTTTCCTAGAAGCATTGATAAAAGCGGGTCAACCTCTGCCTAAAGAACCACGGCCGACACGGTCAATGATGGCCTCTATAAAAGTAAGTCCGGCAATGGTGGTATGAGTCGTTTGCCGAGTGTTACTCCGCGGCAAATGATAAGAATGCTGCTCCGAGCGGGATTTGTTGAGCACCATCAACACGGTAGTCACCCCTATCTTTGGAATGAGAATAGAAAACTTATGACTTCAGTTGCGATGCACACCAAAGATCTTAAGCGGGGAACCCTTCACGCTATCTTACGTCAAGCGGGGATTAATGAAGAAGAGTTTCGGAATCTGATTTAAACAAAGACATTTGTTAAAAAGAAGTTACTGTATTCTTTCCGCGTATTCGCCGGTCTCGGTGTTAATCCGAATAATGTCGCCTTCGTTCACGAACATCGGCACGTTGAGGGTGAGACCGGTTTCCAGAACGACGAGCTTGGTGCCGCCTTGAACCGTGTTGCCTTTGACCGCCGGCGCCGCTTCTTTGACGCGCAAATCAATTTTAATCGGAATTTTCAAGCCGAGCATCCGTCCTCTGAAAGTGAGCAAGCGGACATTGGAATTCGGCTTCACGTAAACAATTTTATCCTGCACTTTTTCCGGCGCCAATTTGAACCGTTTGGCTTTGTCATTCACCTCACAGAACCAATATTCATTCTTGTTATAGTAAAGATAAGTAATCTCTCGCTCCTCCATCTCCGCTTCGTCCACTTTATCGCTGACGGCGAACGAATGTTCGCGCACGGCGCCGGTGATCAGATTTTTCAATTTAGTGGCATTGACCGGTTTGCGTTGTTGTTTTCGAAAAACATGGGCGGTTAAGACTTCGTAGGGTGCTTCATCCAAAATAATGAATTTTTTCGGCTTGATATCATTGTAATCTAACATAATGTAACTTTAACGATTTTAATTGAGTTGTCAAAGATAGAAGGTCGAGCTATTATCAGTTTAAATTAAATATGTATCTAGAAGAGGAGCTGACTCAAAAGACTTTCGACCCGCCATCAGCGGAATTAACGGATGAAGAAGTATTGGCGCAGGCGATTAGGGATCCGCGCCAGTTCCGTTTAATTGTTGATCGTTACGAGTCGGCTTTTCTTCGTAAGGCCAAAACGATTTTAGGTCAACGGGAAGAAGTTAAAGACGCGGTGGTGGAAACTTTCACCAAAATTTATTTTAATGCCACGCGTTTTAAGCCGGTGCCCGGCGCCAATTTTCGTTCTTGGGCCTATCGAATTCTATTTAACACGACGATTAGTTACTACCACAAATTGAAATTAAGAAACGGTGATTTGACCACCGCCGATTTTGATCAAGATTTGATTGCTGATGAAAGAGTCTCGCGATTAATGGAACGGCGTGAATGGCGTGATTTCATCGTTTCTTATTTTCATCGTTTGCCTGCCGCCGCCGCCAAGATTTTAAGACAATTCTTTTTGGAAGATAAATCGCAGGTAGAAATCGCGGAAACTTTGGGTGTTTCGGTCGCTGTCGTTAAAACTCGTCTTCATCGGGCGAAAAAAGAATTCAGAAACTCCATCCGTCAGCTGGCGGATCCAGCTGAATTATGAATCAGGAATCAACTCTGGCTGAATTGGACCAACTAAAGCGGGCGGTAATGCGCCGGGTTTATGTTATTTGTTTTTTTCGAAGGTTGACCCAATCAGTCTTAATTAAATTATCCATCTTAATTTTTCTTTTGGGCGGAATATTTGTTTCCCAATCGCCACGGGCGGTCTGGCACAATATTCAAATCGCCGGTGGCCTGACCAATTATCATTTTTTCGTCAGCACTCTAGCCAACACCGAAACCACCGTGCAGTTTTCCCTCTTGGCCATCGGCCTGATTGGTTTTTGGCTGACCAGAAATTTCTGGTTAAATTTCTGGTCGCACTTAGGCCGGTTTAGTTTTTCCAGTCTGACCGGATTCTTTTTTCGAGTTCGGTCTTGATTTTCGGATTGTCTTTGAGGAAAACTCTCGCTGAATCATAACCGCGGCCAAGTTTTATTTCTTCGCCGGCCGGTTTGCTTTCTTTGTCCCTCGGTTGATAACTATAGGCCGAACCAGCTTTGGTGATGATGTTTTGTTTTTCGGCTAAAGCTAAAATTTCACCTTCCGGCGAGATGCCCTCATTGTAAAGGATATCAAACTCCGCCACCTTAAACGGCGCCGCCACTTTGTTTTTTACCACTTTCACACGCACGCGCCCGCCGACGACCTCTTCACCCTTTTTAATTTGGGCGATGCGCCGAATATCCAATCGGACCGACGAATAAAATTTAAGCGCCTTGCCGCCCGGCGTCGTTTCGGGATTGCCGAACATTACGCCGATTTGCATTCTGATTTGATTGATAAAAATCACCACCGTCTTTGAGCGCGCGACGATCGCTGTCATTTTGCGAAGCGCTTGCGACATCAATCGCGCCTGTTTGCCGACGTGAAAAGCGCCGACATCGCCTTCAATCTCGTCTTTCGGCGTCAGGGCCGCGACCGAATCAATCGCAATGACATCAATTTTTCCCGAACGAATCAAACTCTCGGCGATCTCCAAAGCCTGCTCGCCGTAATCCGGCTGGGAAATCAGCAAATCATCAACCTTGACGCCGAGCCGGCGGGAATAATCGGGATCCAGCGCGTGTTCGGCATCAATGAAAGCGCAAATGCCTCCTGCTCGTTGCGCTTCGGCAATGATGTGAAGGGCGAGAGTGGTTTTGCCGGACGATTCCGGGCCATAGATTTCAATAATCCGGCCGCGGGGCACGCCGTTAATGCCGAGCGCGAGATCCAGTCCGAGCGAACCGGTGGAAATGGCGCCGACGCCGACCTTCGGTTGGTCGCCCAATTTCATAATCGCGCCCTCGCCGAACCGGCCCTGAATGTTTCTAATTGTTTCGTCAATACTGGTGCCGCTGCCGCTCGCCACCGAAACTGATTTTGCGCCGTCTTTGTTTTTTTTCATCATAAATTATGATTTGGGTTGATAAACCAGCGGTAAAATTTCTCTAATTGACCGATCAAAACGATCGGTGCCGGAAATCTCAATGGTATTATAACCGCGCGCCAGAAGCAATTTGACGGCAAAAGCGCCGTCTTCAGCCAAGGTGGTTGGCGCGCCGTTAATGGTTAATTTGATCAATCCGGCCGCCCGGCCGCGCACAGTGAGCAATTCTTCAGTCAAAGTTTGACCGGCGGTCGGATAAATCAAAGTCAGGGTTGGTCGACGGATCAGGCCGGAAAGTTCATAACCGGCATAAATAACGACAACGGCGAAAAAAACCAAGCCGATAAAATATTTCATTGTTCAATCTCTAATGACGTGGCCGGCGGCGACTGTTCGTACACCTGCCGCGGCTTGGCGCCCTCGCCCGGGCCGATGATGCCGGCGTCTTCCAATAAATCAAGCAACCGCGCCGCGCGGGCATAACCGATTTTCAACCGGCGCTGGAGATAAGAAGCCGAAGCTTTGCCGGCACTGACGACAATTTCTTTAGCTTCCTCATAAAGTTCGTCATCGTCCGTATTTTTTAAATTATCATCGTCAAATTCCGGCGCCAATAAATCTTTTGGCGACAAATCAACCAACGGCAATTCTTCCGCTTCCGCCGCGTCGTATTTTTTAACCAGCCAATCAACCAGCCGTTTGACTTCATTTTCCGAAATAAAAGCGGATTGCAAGCGCAAAGGTTTGGAACGTTCACCGGAGAGATAAAGCATATCGCCCGCGCCCAACAATTTCTCCGCGCCGGCCATATCCAAAATCGTCCGCGAATCAATTTGCGAAGCGACTTGCAGCGCCACTCGCGACGGGATATTGGCTTTAATCAGGCCGGTAATGATTTCTACCGACGGCCGTTGCGTGGACAGGATCAGGTGAATGCCGACGGCGCGCGACATCTGGGCTAGGCGAACCACCTCCGCTTCCAATTCGCGCGGATAAGCGGACATAATATCGGCCAACTCATCAATCACGATGACGATATAAGGCATCGTTTCCGTTTCCAAACCGGATTGATGGAACGATTGAATGTCCCGCACTTGTTTTTCTTCCAGCACGCCGTACCGGCGTTCCATTTCCTGAATCGCCCACTTAAGGGTGTAAATCGCTTTTTTGGCGTTGGTGATGACCGGCGTCAGGAGATGGGGGATTTTATTGTACGGGGTGAGTTCCACCCGTTTCGGGTCAATCATGATAAAACGCAAATTAGTCGGTGAATTGCGATAGAGGAGAGAAGTGATGAAAGTGTGAATGACGACGGATTTGCCGGAACCGGTGGCGCCGGCAATTAAAATATGCGGCGCCCGCGCGAGGTTGGCGAAATGCGGCGTGCCGGCGATGTCGCGCCCGAGCGTGACGAAAAGCGGCAACGGCGAATTGGTAAAAGTCGTTGAGCCGACGAGCGAGGCCAAGCCGACTGTGGCGCGCGTCCGATTGGGAATTTCAATGCCGACCAAAGACAAGCCCGGGATCGGCGCTTCAATCCGGATCGGGTGGGCCGCCAGCGCCAGCGCCAAATCATTTTGCAAACCGATGATTCGCGAAATTTTAACACCCTCAGCCGGTTTCAGGGCATAGCGAGTGATGGACGGGCCGATGGAGACCTCGTCCATTTCCACGACAATGCCGAAATTTGCGAGCGTTCGCTTAATAATGTTCGCGTTCGCTTTAATGTCGCCAGCCATCGGTTTGCCACTGTCATGTTCAAGTAAAGCGAGCGGCGGCGGTTCAAATTTTTCGTCCCGCCCCCCCCCCCCGGGGGGGGTGTAAATTTTTTTGGCCCGCCCGCCCGGCCTGCCGGCGGGGCGGCCGGACGGTGAACGACAAAAATTTTTCTTCATTGTTCTCGTTATTCGTCGCCGTCGCTGGTTTGGTTTCCGAAGTCTTTAATTCATTTTGTTCAACCGCCGGCTCCTCATTTTTCCAATTGGTCACCGCCGCCGGCGCGCCGTTTTTATTTTTTCGGCGCCAAGCGGCGAAATTAAGCGGCCGGCCGAACAAGGTCCACTCTAAAGTAATTTGGCTGTCAAACATCACGACCGTCGCGATGACCGCCAGACCGGTGAAAAAAATCAAACTGATGTAACGGTCAAATAGGGCCACTAACGGTCTGGTCAAAACTTGTCCAACCCAGCCGCCGGTCGGATTGCCAGCAATCAGCGCCAACAATCCCAGACCGCCGATAAAGAAAATACCGCTGGCGATTATTTTTAAACCTAAAATTTTTGGCCGATCA
>JBBUAW010000031.1:0-2769 GCA_038058475.1 Patescibacteria group bacterium
CTCGAGGCGACATTGGAAATCGCCGCGCGGTGTCATTTAGAATTGGAATTCGGCCGTTGGGTGTTCCCAAATTTCGCTTTACCGGCGGACGCCGATATTGATCAGACAATTACCCGGATGACCCAGGCCAGATTAGCATCTTACTTAAAAAATAATTCACCGCGCCGCGCCGAGGCCGGCGCGCGCATTGAACGCGAGTTGACAGTGATTATTAAAAAGGGCTACTCGCCTTATTTCCTCGTGGTCGCCGACTTAATCGCCTTCGCCCGCGCGCGCGGCATTTACACCAACACGCGCGGTTCCGCGGCGGGATCTTTTGTTTCCTATTTGCTTGGCATTACTAATGTTGACCCGTTGGAATATCAATTGCCGTTTGAACGGTTTTTGAATCCGGACCGGCCGTCGCCGCCGGATATTGATATGGATTTTGCCGACAAGCGTCGCGACGAAATGATTGAATACGCCAAAACTAAATATGGCCACGACCAGGTGGCCCAAATCGGCACTTTTGGTTCAATGATGGCTAAAGCCGCCGTCCGCGATATCGCCCGCGCGCTCGGTCAGCCTTATGCCGTTGGCGATCGATTGGCTAATTTGATTCCATTTGGTTCCCAGGGTTTTCCAATGTCAATTGAACGGGCGTTAAAAATTGAGCCGGAACTTAAAGCGATTTATGACAACCCCGCCGAGTCAGTGGCTAAAGATATTCTTGATTTGGCTCGGAAAATTGAAGGCAACCCGCGGCATATTTCGGTTCATGCGGCTGGTGTGGTCATTGCCCCAACGCCCTTAACCGACTTTGTGCCGTTACAACTTGACCCGAAAGGCGGCAAGATCATTACCCAATATGATATGCATGCCGTGGAAGATGCCGGGTTGTTAAAATTTGACTTCCTCGGCATTCGTAATCTGTCAATTCTGGAGGATGCGATCCGATTGATTAAAATTACTCACGGTTTAAAAATAAACATTGACGAAATTCCACTGGACAATAAAAAAACTTATCAGATGCTGGCGCGCGGTGAGACGATGGGCCTTTTTCAGTTGAACGGCGGCGGCCTGACTAGATGGTTGAAAGAATTAAAACCCACGACCATTCACGACTTGAACGCGATGGTCGCGCTGTATCGGCCCGGGCCGATGGAATCCATTCCGGAATACATCAGGCGCAAACATAATCCCGCACTGGTCACCTATCTTGATCCGCGACTCAAAGATATTTTAAATCAATCCTTCGGCGTTCTGACTTATCAAGACGATGTGATGTTAATTGCCATTCGACTCGCCAATTATTCCTGGACGGAGGCCGACAAATTGCGCAAGGCGATGGGTAAAAAAATTCCGGCGGAAATGGCGGCGCAGAAGGAAAAATTATTGAAAGGGTTAATCACCAATGGCTTATCGGACAAAAAAGCCAATGCTCTTTGGCAATTAATTGAACCGTTTGCCGCTTATGGATTCAACAAAGCTCACGCGGCCAGTTACGGTCGCGTCGCTTATCAAACCGCTTATCTCAAGGCTAATTATCCGGTGGAATATATGACCGCCGTGCTTTCCGCGGAGGCCGGCGATTTGGAAACGGTCGCGGAAATAATTGGTGAATGTCTGCGGTTGGGTATCGCCGTTCTGCCGCCGGATGTGAATGAGAGTTTTGGCGACTTTACTGTGATTAAAGCCAAAACGACGAAAGAGAAAGATAAAATTCGCTTTGGTCTCTACACGATTAAAAATCTGGGCGCCGATATCGCCGAAGCGATTGTCGCAGAACGAAAAAAGAACGGGACTTTTACCACCTTGATTAATTTTCTGGAACGAATCGGCCATAAAAATTTAAATAAAAAATCAATTGAAGCGCTGACCAAAGTGGGCGCCCTTGATTCTGTAAATGACGAACGCGGGCGGATTCTGGCCAATTTAGATTTGATTCTGGAATTTCATCGCGATTTCCGACACGCTTCAACCAGTCAAACTTCTCTATTTGAAGTAATGGCCGATCGCGCGTCCGTGCCGCAGTTGAAATTGGCCGCCGCGCCGCCGGCGCGGCTAGAGGAAAAATTGGCCTGGGAAAAAGAGTTGCTCGGGTTGTATCTTTCCGGCCATCCGTTGGATAAATTTCGTTCTAAATTTACCGCCGACAACGCCATTAAAAAAATCCGGGCCGAGCGCGACGGCGCGACCGTGATCGCGGCTGGCGTAATTGAGGAGGTCAAACCGATTTTAACCAAACGCGGCGAACGAATGGCGTTTATTCGCTTGGCCGATTTCTCGGATAAAATTGAAGGAGTAATTTTCGCGCGGGTGTTTGAACAATTTAAAAATTTAATCGCGTTGGACAAATGTGTCGCCTTGCGCGGCCGATTATCTCTGCGCAATAACGAACCGAGCATTATTGTCGAAGGCTTAAAAGAACTGGTATGATGGTGGTATATGAAAAATGAGGAAGATAAATTACCCGAATTTGATCATCGGCGGCTGGGGCAAGAATTAGGTTTGTTCGCCTTTTCCGATACCGTCGGCAAAGGCCTGCCTTTGTGGACGGAAAAAGGAGCCACGATTCGCCGTGAGTTGGAGCGATTTATCGTGGACGAGGAGATTCGCCGCGGCTACAAACATGTTTGCACGCCGGACATCGCCAAACTTGACCTGTATAAAAAATCCGGCCATTATCCTTACTATCAAGAGACGATGTATCCGCCACTGATGATTGACGAAGAACAATTTATGCTCCGGCCGATGACTTGCCCGCATCACTTTGAACTTTATCTTTCT
>JBBUAW010000032.1:0-2465 GCA_038058475.1 Patescibacteria group bacterium
CCCCGGCAGGAATTGAACCTGCATCGTCTCCTTCGGAGGGAGATATTCTATCCGTTGAACTACGGGAGCGTTAGTTTGTCAATAAACTTTCTTTTCTTGTCTGAATGTTCCTTCAAATCATACTCTCGCCAACGGGCATCATTACGATTGGAATATTCTTCACGACCGATTAACGCCCAAGGAACTTTATTTTTTGTCGACCGAACCAAACCATTATTATGTCTTTCTAATCTTTTTTCAACATTATGAGTCTGGCCAATATAAAAACTTTTATCTTTTAGACTTTGCAACAGATAAACATAAAACATTATATTAAGGGGATATATTCTATCCGTCCGCCGGAGCAGAGCTCCTCTGGAGCGGCGCTTGAACTACGAGGACGTGGACATTATCCACTATAACCCAACTGGTCATTTCTCGCCACGATGTGGTATGATTGAGGAATGAAAAAACATCTAGCGGTCATTTTAGCTTTTGCCTTGCCAATTTTGTTGGTTATCGGTATTGCCTTGAGTGTTTATTGGCCGAGCTGGTCTTTGTCCACCGAGTACGATTTCGTTTATGCCACTTGTGGTTCCAACTATCAATCATCTTACCCCTATAATTACAATTGTGCTGATTATCTCAATAATTATTACCAAGTTAAAAATGGAAAATTAACCATAATAGACGTTAAACCGCTTGGCCCGCCTTCGCCGAGAGAATCAGCAGAAACTATTAAACCTTATGTCCCGCCCGCCACCCATTTGTTCCGGCACGATTCCCAAAAGAACGAGGGGCGGGAAATTACTTTGGCGGAAGCGCAAACACTGCAGTTGAATGAATTGCTCACTGCGCCGGATGGCGTTTCGGTGGAAAGCAGTTATAACCGCGGCGAGGTTGAATTCTTTCCTTTTTTTAATGGCGGTAGTTCGCACTACGGATATTATCTGACCAAGGGCAATAAAAGACAAGAACTTAATTTGGTCGGTGAAGAAAGCGACCGGTATTATTACAATCGGGATAGTTTTAAATTTATTGGTTGGATTATAAAATAAATAATAATTTTTTATGAACAAAGAAGAAGTGTTGCGGGTGCTAGCGGAGAAAATGACCAGCGGCGAGATCAGCCGCGAAGAAGTGCTGGCCTTGTCCGGTCAAGGCGCCACCTTGACGGAAAAAAGTCGGACGCCTCATTTTTCGTTGACTAAAATGTTTTATGTCCTCGGCGGGCTGGTGGTTTTGCTGGGAATAGTCTTTTTCGTCTGGCAGATTTGGACTGACCTTGGCTCGGGCGGCCGGATAATTGTGACTCTCGGCCTCGGTTTGGTCTTGGCCGCGATTGGTTCAGTCCTGCTTAAGACCAAGGCGGAAAGCAAATTGGGAGAAGTTTTTCATACTTTGGCCGGCTTGCTTATCCCCGGCGGCGCGCTGGTAACTTTAAATGAAATCCCTGTTGAGATTGATTCTCTCTGGCCCGTCACTGCCGTTTTTGGTGTGATTTTCCTGTTCTATCTATTGCTCAATGCTTACCATCGCCGTGAGATATTAACTTTCTTCACTATTGCCAATGGCACGGCTTTCATCTATTTATTAGTCGGGTCAATGATTGATAATTCAACTTATGAAAAGTTTTATGAGGATATTTACGCCTATCTGACGATGGCTGTCGGTTTAAGTTATCTTTTATTGGCGCACTCTTTCCGCCGTGGTTGGAATCAACATTTGGCTGGCCTGTTTAATTTTGTCGGCGCCGTCGGTTTTTTTGCCGCCGCTTTTACGCGGGTGGACAATTCCGGATGGTGGCAAGGGCTCTTTTTCATTCTGGCGATCGGCGGTCTGGCACTCGCGGTTTATCTCAAAAGCCGCGGCATTTTGGCCGCCAGCGTTTTGTTTTTGATTATCCATTTCATTTATATCACTCGGGAATACTTCGCCGACTCCGTCGGTTGGCCGATTTTGCTCGTCATTCTTGGTTTCATTTTTATCGGTCTTGGTTATCTTTCCATTACGCTTAATCGGAAATATCTTCAGTCATGAAGATGAAGCAACAAGTAATTATTGGGGTTGTTTTGGTGGTGGCAGTTTTGATTATCGTCGGTTGGGCGATTGTTAAAGTTGAACCAGAGATTGGACCGACAATTGAAATGAATAATCCGTTAATTGAATTGGAAACAATCAAGGGTAAAATCACACTGGAACTTTTTCCGGCGGCCGCGCCGAAAACGGTGGAAAATTTTATCAAGTTGGCTAAAGCCGGTTTTTATGACGGCACAAAATTTCACCGCGTAATAAAAGATTTTATGATTCAAGGCGGCGACCCCAATTCAAAAGGGGATGATAAATCAATTTACGGACAAGGCGGGCCGGGTTATACTTTTCCCGACGAAATCAATGAACATCAAGTGGCGCGCGGTGCGCTGGCGATGGCCAACGCCGGACCGAACACCAACGGCTCGCAATTTTTCATTGTCACGGCCGCGGCC
>JBBUAW010000032.1:2565-3678 GCA_038058475.1 Patescibacteria group bacterium
GAAATGCGCCGGGGAGGATTCGAACCTCCGTAGCCCATAGGGCGACAGATTTACAGTCTGTTGCGATTGACCGCTCCGCCACCGACGCAATTACCACATTCTAACAAATTTTTTAATGCTTCTCCACTCAAACTCGGTGGGATATAAACATACCAGTTACCGGCCGGCCGGGACGGCCGGTTCGGTCGCGCGAACGGTCTCGCGTTGAACGCGCCGGTTGGCCTTTTTCAATTCCACGATTGGTTCGCCGTTTTTAATCGTCACTTCCACCACGCCGCCCTGATCAATTTTCCGGCCGATGATGAATTCCGCCACCGGATTCAGGAGTTTATTTTGCATCAGCCGTTTCAACGGCCGCGCGCCGTATTCCGGACTGAAACCATACTGGGTCAAATAATCAACGATCGGCGTGGCCGCTTCCAAAACGATATTTTTTAGCGCCAGTCGATTGGTAATCTGCCGCAATTGAATTTCCACGATCTCGCGAATCGTGGCGCGCGTCAGCGGATTGAAAATAATCACATCATCCAGCCGGTTCAGGAATTCCGGCCGGAAATGGTTTTTTAAAGTTTCCATAATCCGGCTCTTAATTTCTTCAAAATTTGTTTGGATTTCAGATTCATTAATTTTGGCAAAGCCGATCTTTTGTTCCAGACGATTGATAAATTCACTGCCCAGATTAGAAGTGAGAATAATAATCGTGTTTTTGAAATTAGCCGTCCGGCCTTTGGCGTCGGTCAGGCGACCGTTGTCCAACACTTGCAATAACAGATTGAAGACTTCCGGGTGGGCCTTTTCAATTTCATCAAACAACAAAACTGAATACGGCCGATGACGCACGGTTTCCGTCAACGAGCCGCCTTCCTCGTAACCGACATAACCCGGCGGCGCGCCGATTAATTTGGAGACTGAATACCGTTCCATAAATTCGGACATATCAATTCGGACCAGCGCTTTCTCGTCATTGAACATAAATTGAGCCAGGGTTTTGGCCAATTCGGTTTTGCCCACACCGGTGGGGCCGAGAAAAATAAAGGACCCGATCGGCCGTTCGGGGTCGGCAATGCCGGCGCGCGAACGTTTGACCGCTTCGGCGATTTTTTTAATCGCCTC